>DASCSY010000009.1:0-27266 GCA_034399415.1 Acidimicrobiales bacterium | reverse complement strand
TGCAATCGCCGTCGGGGGGACGCGCCAAAGCTGACATAGTTGACGGCACCATCCGGGTAGAAGTGGACGTTGGAGAGCCCCTTGATTGGGTGATGCTCAGGAGCTACTGCATCGGCGCTGCACACATGGGTTATAGCTGGGTTACATCAGAGAGTATTGCCGTTGACAATCATGGAGACGTCCACGACCTCACAGTTCGTTCTTTTGGGGTGGTGTCGTCTTCGGAGACCCCAAATATTGAAGTCGTGTCAGTAGGCGAAGGTGAGATTCGCCCCGCCGGAGAGGCAGTATTTGCTGCTGTTGCGGCAGCCACGTGGCTATACCGAGGCTGCCCTGTCAACCTACCCACCGGATAACAAGCAGTACAGGGACTAGTTTTCCGTATACGGAGGTAATCAGTGTCCAAACCCGTTGCCCACTACTCAGCTTCGCATCGCGCAGGCGACCTGTTATTCGTTTCCGGTCAAGTCGGTATCGCCGACGGATCGCTAGTTGAGGGAGTGCAGAGTCAGACGCTTCAAGCCCTGAACAACGTGCAGGCCGTTCTAGGTCAAAGCGACTTGACTCTTGAACACGTGGTGAAATGCACAGTGTTTATGACCGATATCGACAACTTCGCGGTCATCAATGCGACCTACGCCGAGGTATTTGGCGATCACCGCCCGTCGCGCTCTGCTGTGGCCGTGAAAGCACTGCCCCTGGGTGCACTTGTTGAAATCGAAGCGATAGCTCACACATCATCCTGATAGGCCACTCGCTGGTTAAGAAACCGACGTCGTCAGCACAACGCGCATTTTGTGATTCAAAGTCGCGACTGCTGATCGGTACTGGCTACCATCAAGCTCATGGCCGGAGGCATCATCATGGCAGTCTTGCTGCTACTCAGCCCTTTCGTGATCACTATCAGCCTCGCAGCAGTTGCGGCCCTCCTCGGTAACGCTCTGAAAGAAGATGCCGAGGCACGCCACGAAGGCAGCAGCCTCGTCGAAACCAACTACTAGCTCAACGGATCTATTTGCGTTACCTAACGGCGCCGAGCTTGCCCGAACCGGTAGCCGACACTTCGAACGGTATGGATGAGACCAGCGTGTTCTTCGCCAAATTTGGCGCGCAGCCGACGAACATGAACGTCAACCGTGCGCGCCCCACCGTAGTACTCATAGCCCCAGACCCGATTTAGGAGAATCTCCCGCGTGAAAACCCTGCCCGGAGTGCTTGCCAGAAAACGGAGCAACTCATATTCCATGAACGTCAGATCAAGAGGTTGGCCAGCTACAACCGCTTCGTAAGTTTCAAGATCTAACACTAAGGGCCCATACTCGATCCGTTCCCCTGTATGACCTTGACTCGATGAAGCGAGCATGTGTCTGATCCGAGCCTCCAGCTCCCGAGGATGAAACGGATCGAGACAGAAGTCATCAAAAAGTTCGTCTCGCATGTCGAGCTCTTGTAGCTCGCTTCCCCGGATCAGCAACAGGAGAGGAGATACCGGAACTTCACGTTTGCGCAGCGCTCGTAGCATCGCCCACCCATCGTCACCTGTATCTCCCAGTTGAATGATCGCCCCACCCCACCCTTCGTCAGGTTCAAGATTCTCGACGTCGTTTGGGGCGGCTACCCCCTTCCAAACAAAACCGCTGAGATCAAGCAGTTGAGCTAGTTCGGGAACCGGATCGGCCGGGTAAATCGCTAAGACCGTCATCACAAACTTGAGTAGTAGCGGTCGAGTTCGAAAGGTGTTACTTGGGATTTGTAATCGCTCCATTCGCGTCGCTTATTGCGAAGGAACCAACTAAACAGGTGATCGCCAAGCGTGTCCGCAACAAGCTCGCTTTTCTCCATCTCATCTAGAGCTTCTGCCAACGATTGGGGCAGTTGCGCCTGGTCGATCAAACCGCCATGTTCGGTAAAACCGGTCATTGAGGGAGGGGCTTCCAGAGGCAATTCGTAGCCCTGTTCGATTCCTTTCATCCCCGCCGCCAGAATTACCGCAAATGCCAAATAAGGGTTACAGGCCGGATCAGGAGATCGGTATTCAATTCGGGTGGTGTCATCAACTCCGCCCGTCCTAGCGGTCGGAACGCGAATTAGCGCAGCGCGGTTCGAACGAGCCCATGAAACATTCACGGGAGCTTCGTAGCCAGTCACCAAGCGTTTGTAACTGTTGACCAATTGGTTGGTAACAGCGGTGATCTCTCGAGCATGATGAAGAAGCCCGGCGATAAACCCTCTCGCGACTTCAGACAATCCGTCAGGGCTCTCCGGGTCGTAGAACGCATTCACTCCATCTCGAAACAGTGACAAGTGCGTATGCATGCCCGAGCCCTGAACCCCCGTTAGGGGTTTCGGCATGAAGGTGGCATGCACGCCGTGTTCGAGAGCGATCTCTCTCACGATGAGCCTGAAGGTCATGACGTTATCGGCCATGGTCAATGCATCGGTATAACGCAGGTCGATTTCGTGCTGACTTGGTGCGTCCTCGTGAAATGAGTACTCCACAGGAATCCCGATTGCTTCCAAGGTGGTGAGCGTCTGACGGCGAATATTGCTAGCCACGTCTGCGGTTGTCAGATCGAAATAGCTGCCCTGGTCAAGCGGTACCGGGTCCCCGTTTCGTTCGGCTTCGAACAGGAAGTACTCCATTTCAGGGGCGGTGAAGAACGTGAAACCCTCAGCGTGGGCACGCTCCATCGATCGACGCAGGACCTGACGCGAGTCTCCCGGAAATGGACTCCCGTCAGCCCGTTCGATATCGCAGAACATGCGGGCCGCATTTTCATCGTTGCCGCTCCAGTGCATCAACTCAAAAGTGGCGGGATCAGGTCGGGCGACCATGTCTTCTTCGCGCACACGGCTAAATCCGTCAATCGAGGAGCCGTCGAAAATCATTCCGTTCTCGAATGCGGTCTCAAGTTCGGCAGGGGAGATAGCGAACGATTTCAACTGACCTTGTACGTCAGTGAACCAGAGGCGAACAAGACGGATCCCTCGTTCCTCAACTCGGCGGAGCACGTAGTCCTGAGGTCGTTCCATTTTGGTTTCATCTTTTCTCGTCAGACGCGCAGCGTCACAAGTATCTAAGCCCATTCTTGGTCGGGTGTGCACGCGATTAAAAGCCCTCAGCGTTCCGTTTACATGACTTTCACAATTGGACTATGAGGCTAGAACTAGCCGTTTGTGAACGTATCTTCGGTCAGTCATAGCGAAAAGGGCGCGACAGGGTGCTGCTAATTGTTAGCTTGCCTTCCGTCCCGCCCCCCTAACAGGAGCAAACACAGTGGCGTACAGGGCCGAGTACATATGGATTGACGGCACAGAACCAACCGCAGAAATCCGATCCAAGACGAAAATTCTTGCTGACGGTGATGACCCCGGTATCTGGGGTTTTGATGGATCAAGCACGAACCAGGCGACAGGCGACAACTCAGACGTCGTTCTAGAGCCAGCGTTTCAGTGTCCCGATCCGATACGCGGAGGTAACGACGTCCTCGTCCTTTGCGAAACCCGTTTAACCGAGGACATGTCGCCTCACCCGACCAACACTCGCGCAGCAGCGCGAGCCGCATTGGAGCAATACGGCGACCAGGAACCTTGGTTCGGCCTCGAGCAGGAATACACCATGCTCGACCCGGCCAGTGGATGGCCTGCAGGCTTTCCAGCTGGTGGCTTTCCCGCCCCGCAAGGTCCTTACTACTGCGGTGTCGGAGCCGTGAAGATCAAAGGTCGCGATGTTGTCGAACAACACACAACTTGGTGCATCGAAGCCGGGTTGGCTATCTCGGGGACCAACGCCGAGGTGATGCCCGGGCAGTGGGAATTTCAGATCGGTCCAGTGGACACCGTTGCCGTTGGTGACCATCTCTGGATGGCTCGTTACTTGCTTCACCGCGCTGGGGAGCTTCATGATCTTGTCATCACCCTTGAGGCGAAGCCCATGAAGGGCGACTGGAACGGCGCTGGAATGCACACCAACTTCTCGACGAACGGAATGCGTGACGGTTACGACGCAGTTATCACGGCTGCAGAATCGCTCGGCGATCAGGAGACGATCTCCAGGCACCTCGCCGGTTACGGAGTTGGTATCGAGGAACGGCTGACGGGCGAGCATGAGACCGAACGATTCGACAAGTTCAGTTACGGAGTCTCAGATCGCGGAGCGTCTGTGCGGATTCCGTGGCAGGTAGCTCAAGATCAGAAGGGGTACATCGAAGACCGTCGCCCCAACGCGAACGCGGACCCATATGTGGTCGCGACATTGTTGACCAACACCTGTTGTGCAGCATTAGCCTGACCGACCCCGTCGAAATAGTTTTCGCCGTAACGACCGCGCGGCTTCTAGCCTCGTGACATGGCTTCGATCAGAGTTGCTTTGGCGCAACTCAACCTGCAAGTGGGCGACTTCGACTCGAACGTCGCGGCGATCACGCAGGCGTACGATCAATCGGTCACTTCGGACGCGGACATCGTCGCTTTCACCGAATTGGCGGTGTGTGCATACCCACCCGAAGACTTACTGCTCAAGCAACGGTTCATTGACGACGCTCACAGGGCGTTAGAAGCAATTGCCTGCCACACCTCAGACACGACGGCAATTATCGGTTTCCCAGAACAGAAAGGCCAGGAGCTCTACAACTCAGCCGCGATCTGTCACCAAGGTCAGGTGCAAGGGATCTACCGGAAACGACTTCTTCCCAACTATTCGGTTTTTGATGAAAAGCGTTACTTCGCAGCTGGGGTCACTGACGGACCTCTTTTCGAAATTGGGGGCGTCCTTGTCGGCGTAAGTATCTGCGAGGATCTTTGGTTCGACGAAGGTCCATTCGATAGTCAAGTCCAGTCAGGGGTGGCCCTGGCAATCTCAATCAACGGATCTCCCTACCGTCGCGGAAAATTCGCCGAACGAGTCGCAGCAATCACCGAGCGAGCGAAAAAAGCCGGAGTGCCGATCGTCTACGTCAATCAAGTAGGGGCCCAAGACGAACTCATCTTTGACGGCTCGTCTTTTGCCGTTGATGTGGCAGGCAAGGTCATAGCTCAGCTACCTCAGTTTGAACAAGCCGTGGAGGTTGTCGACATCGAGATTCCGTCGCGCCCCAGGGGTGCTCTCCCGGTGATACTGACCTCCGCTGAGCGCCAGCCTCGCGGGCCTTTAATGCGGCCGCCCCTGGCTGAACCGCACGACGAAATTGGTGAAATTTGGAAAGCGTTGGTTTTGGCGACACGCGATTACGTCAACAAAAACGGATTCAGTGACGTTGTTATCGGCTTGTCCGGCGGCGTGGACTCAAGCCTGGTGGCCGCGATTGCCGTCGACGCTCTCGGACCTGACCGAGTGCATGGAGTATCTATGCCTTCCCGATATTCAAGTGTTGGTTCTCAGGAAGACGCCGAAGAATTAGCGCGGAATCTTGGCATTGACTTCCATACGATCCCGATCGAACCGGCCCACGCCTCACTGATCGAAATGCTCGACCCCTTTTTCAGTGGGTCTGCACCCGACTTGACAGAGGAAAATCTTCAAAGCCGCATACGCGGTGTTTTGTTGATGGCACTATCCAATAAGCGGGGATGGCTCGTACTCACGACAGGAAACAAAAGCGAAACGTCGGTCGGGTACTCCACCCTGTACGGAGACACAGCCGGAGGTTTCGCAGTCTTGAAGGACTGCCCGAAGCTTTTGGTGTATGAACTGTGCCGTTGGCGCAACAACCAAACGAGCTCGCCATGGATCCCTACGGCATCAATTACTAAAGCACCTTCCGCTGAGCTTCGGCCCGAACAAACTGACGAGCAGTCATTACCGCCCTATGAACTGTTAGATCCCTTGTTAGAGGCCTACATCGAGCAGGACCGCACCGCGGCCGAACTTGTGTCCGCGGGCTACGACCCTGACATAGTTGAACAAATCACACGTCTCGTGGATCTAGCGGAATACAAGCGACGCCAATCTCCTCCGGGTCCTCGGATATCGGCTAAGGCGTTTGGCAAGGACCGGCGACTGCCGATAACGAACCGTTATCGCTAGCGATCGCTAACAAAAAAAGTGCTCAATTTCTATGTGGGCTGACCGAGCGGTAACATCCAGGTTCTCTAGCACTTAAGGTGCATTTCAAATTTCAGCAGCGCGCTGCTCCTATCCCCGAAAGAGCGTCAATGACAGATACAAAGCGGCCGCGTGAGCCGTTTGCTCCATGGGATCGACGGAGTTTGCCAGGGCTGTTTGACGTCGATGAGACCGCCAAACGTGTCGGTCACTACAAATGGCTTGAAACCAAACTGTTTGAGGCTCTAGGTGGCTGGGTGGCCACGGTTCCAGAACTTGACGTAAAGCTACGTTTAGGAACTCACTGTTATCACCACGCATGGCACGCTGATCTATTCGACAAGCGTTTACCCGAGCTACGAGAGATGAACACAGACCGTCTCGCCGTGCCCCCCAACGAGAAGATGGTTGAGTTCATGGAAACAATGAGCGAACCGGAAGCCGCGGAAATGACAATCGAGAAACTTGTGGGCGTCTATCGGGTTCTCATCCCCCACAAGATCGCTGCCTACACCTACCACCGCAACGGAACGTCAGAGATCACTGATATGCCCACCGTTCGAATCCTGGACTTTATGCTTCAGGATGAGTTCAATGATTGGCGCGAAGGAGAAATGCTGATTCAGTCAATGATTGAGTCACCAGAAGAACTTGAGCGAGCGATGCTTCACCAAACCAAGCTTGAAGAAATTATGCTGGCGGCCGGCGGTGTCGCCGGCGCCGGCTCAATCGGAGATCCCTACATTGAGGTAGCGGAGGAGAACTGATGCGAAAAATCTTTCCTGCAGAGGAACTTGCACGAGACTCCCGGTTCATTCGCCAAACGAATGAGCAACGACTGAGCGATCCGCGAGGAGCGCGTGTTGCCGGGGGTAATGCGAGTGAAAACTTGGCAAAACTCACTCCCGAGCTACCGAACGGTCCTGATCGAGCTCGGGCGCTCATGCACGGCATCTTTGTCGGTGAAATCCAAGCCTTAGAGGGTGCCGGCCGCACCTGCTGGGATTTCGAAGTAGGAGATGAAGTACCGCTTGCTTTGAAGCTGGATATGGCTCGTCAATGCTGGGACGAGGCAAGGCACTGTGAAATTTCGGTTGCTCTTGCCGAGCACATGGGAACTGAGTTGGGCGAATACGCAGAAAATGGACTCCTGTACGAGGCTGCATGCAATCCCGATCCCGTTCTGCGCCTCACAGGTGTCAACCGCGCCTTGGAGGGCTTGGCAATAGACGTGTTCAACACGATGAAAGAGTTTGGAAATATGGCGGGGGACCCCGTGCTGGAGTTCTGCGAAGATTGGATGCTCGCGGACGAGGTAACCCACGTAAAGATGGGTTCCGACTGGCTGCGCCGCTTGACGGAGAACGATAAAGAGCGTCTCGATAAGGCGCTCGAATTCCAAAAGATCGTTGATCGCTTATTTTCTTTCAACGGATTTCGAGGCGAAGACGATGACAGCCCCATTCAGCTCACGCGACGGTTCCGCGAATTAGCGGGCTTCACCGAAGAGGAAATTGATGAAATCGCCGAGATGTCGCGTGACGCCCGAGCGGAGGCGACCAGCTAATGCTTCAGGTCTCGGTTAAACCCGAGTCCTTTGAGATGGTCTTCTATGACGCGGCGGTGATTGGCGAAGTCGTATCGGAAGTCGCCCAACGGCTCGGGGTCAACGAAGCGATCACTCTAGATATTGACGAGGCGTCGCCCTTGGGGCGGAGCAAAATATTGAGTTACGACCCCATCGATCTTTGGGTTGACGGCGGCGCATTGGAAAACACGCAGCGACCGCGTCAATTTGGCCGAAGTCGATCTCGAGACACGATTGGCCGTCTGTTGCTCCGAGTACTGGACCGCAGATCTGGTCGATTTGACGCAGCCCCGGACGACGACGAACTCGACCTCGCGCAGTTTGCCGCGTGGGATGTACACAGCGTCGGTCGCCTAGAACGTATAGGCCTTGGAGGTCAGCGGAAGCGGCGCCTCTACCAGTTTCGCAATCGACACGGATTCACTGACGTAGCCGACGCCGCGTTCGACGAACTGTGGGGTTCAAGCGAACTTAGTTGGTCGGAGATCGAACGCATATCGGAAGGATGCCGTTCCTAAGGCGGCTGCATCCTCTCAACCCGCTAGCGAAGCGACCCGCTGGGCAACCCACGGGTAGGTCTCAGCTAATCCCGAGGTCAGATCAAACCGCGGCTGATACCCGAGAGATTCAATTCGATCGTTGGAGAAGTTGCGGCTTTGAACCCCGACCGGACCTGGCACCCAGACGGGAGTGATGTCTTTGCCAGCGGCTTCTGCAACCAGCTCAACCAACTTTTTCACCGAAACATATTCCCGGGTCCCAATATTGGTTGGCTCACTGACGTCACTATCGATAAGACGTCGAACACCATCTATCAGATCATCGATGTAGACAAAGCTCCGCACAGCAGATCCGTCGCCCCACACTTCGATTGTCCCGTCAACAGATTCAGCTACCTTTCGACTCAACGCCGCTGGGGCCTTTTCTCGTCCCCCAGTCCATGTGCCCTCTGGGCCATAGCAGTTTTGAAAACGGGCGATTCGTGCCTCAAAAGCGTGCTCGCGAGCGTAGGAAAGCACGGCACGTTCCGCATAAAGCTTTTCCCAGCCATATTCGTTATCTGGAGCTGCCGGGTACGCGTCCTCTTCTGTTAGTTCAGCCTCGCCCAGCTTCATATCGCGGTACACACATACCGAACTCGCTAGGAAATAACGTTCAATTCCAGCCTTTGCCGCCGCATCTACAACATTCAGATTTATCAACATGCTGTTGTGCATGATCTGCGTTTCAGCTCGGTGAATGAAGCCCATCCCTCCCATGTCAGCAGCAAGTTGGTAAACCTCATCGATACCTCCGTGGAGGGCTGCGGTCGCGGCGTCAGGTTCACGTAAGTCGGCGACGATAAATTCGTGTGCTGCGGAAGCAGTCCACTCGGGATGTTTGATATCAACCCCCCGAACCCAGTAACCGTCGTTCACTAAACCCTGCACTAGATGGCTTCCGATAAAGCCACCGGCTCCGCAAACTACAGCTCGTTTCGCCACGTCGTCCTTTCAGTTCAAGTCGTGGGCACTAAGGCCCTCTAAGAGCTCGACGTCAGGACGATGAGCCAAGATCCCTGAACACGACTCGGCCATCTCGACCATAACGGCGGAGTCGAAATGGGCGCGGGCAGCTTCCTCAGAATCCCACTTCTCGATTATCACGAAGTGGTTGGAGTCAGTAAAGGAGACGCAAAGATCGACGTTTCGACACCCGGGTTGATTGCGAGTCATCACCACATACTTGGATAGTACGGGGAGCAGAAGTTCGGCGTCGCTCGCATCGAAAGTGAGTTGAACAAGAGCAATTTCCAGATCTCCGTCAGGGATTGCTATCGGTTCTGTCATCTTCTACTCGCAGTGCGGGTCGGAAATCGCGATTCCAGCCGATAGTTTCCAGGCAAGCGATTAAGCTCATTGTTTTGAGTCCGTGAAATAGTTCGTGTTGGCAACGTGACGAGCGTACCGGCGGACGGAGACCCTGTGGGGTCGTCGTCATCGGTCAGGGGAAAGAGGTCAGCAGGTGGCGAAGAACCGGGTCGAACGAGACGAAGAAGATCTCGTCCGTCTATACCTCACCGACATCGGTCAGTATCCGCTCCTGACGAAAGATGACGAGGTTCGACTCGCCCAAGAGATTGAAGCTGGCACAGAAGCCAGGGTGATACTCGAAGCCGAGCAGATGACCGATGGTTCACCTATAACAGTTGCGAAGAAACGGGAACTTCGTCGAGCCGATCGAAAGGGCGAAAGAGCTGAACGGACCTTTGTCCAATCGAACCTTCGCCTTGTAGTTTCCATAGCTAAGAAATACCAAGCCTCAGGGTTGCCGCTACTCGATCTCATCCAGGAAGGGAACCTTGGGCTAATGCACGCCGTCGAAAAATTTGATTGGCGCAAAGGCTTCAAGTTCTCCACCTACGCGACATGGTGGATTCGCCAGGCAATCACGCGAGGTATCGCTAACACTGGCCGCACCATCAGGCTTCCGGTGCACGCTGGCGACACTCTCGCGCGGCTGCAAAAAGCGCGATCTCGGTTGGAGCTCAAGTTCGGGCGCCCGGCGACGCTGGCAGAACTCGCTGTAGAGGTTGACATGCCCGAGGACAAAGTGTCCGAAGCGCTTCGCTTCGCCGCGGAACCGCTATCTCTCTCCGAACCGTTGCGTGAAGACGGGGATGCAGAACTGGGCGATGTGGTGGAAGACAGAAACGCCGAGGATCCTGAAGAAGCTGCCGCAGTCGCGCGACTCCCCGACGAAATCACCAAACTTCTTGGCCCTCTCGACGAGCGGGAACGAGAAATCCTAAAACTCAGGTTTGGGCTTGATCGTGGAGAACCTCGAACTCTTGAGGAAGTGGGCGAGCACTTTAATCTCACCCGCGAGAGGATCCGACAGATTGAGGCCAGGGCAATGTCCAAACTTCGTCACCCAAGTAGTGACACTGGAGCTCGGGATCTCCTAGGAGTTTGAGTTTCTTGCGCTGGTAGTTTCCGAAACCAGCAGGCGATTTTAGTTCTCAGCCAGCTTTCGAGCGGCAATTGCCACCAAGGCGCCGACGACGATCGCCAGAAGGAGCTTTTTCACGTTGGTTCCTTTCGTTCATTTGGTTCGTAGTGTTGGGCTAATGAAATGGACAAACTTGGCGGAGGTGGACGGGAATCGAACCCGCCGGACGGGGTTCACCCATCCCACCCGCTTTGAAGGCGGGGGAGCCCACCAGGCGCTCGGACACCTCCGAGATCAGTCTGCCTCGCGCGAGGGTCCGTTGAAAAGAAGAAATTAAGCAGACAAGCCCTAGAAAACACTTCCGCAAAAGTAACGCCAAGCCGTCTCGGTGATTTTGGGAGATTTTTCTGAAAATTTTTCTTGCGTCTGACACTGAACAGGTGTTCAATAACACGCGTGTAATTACGACGACGTCATACTGACGCGTCGAGCGGGATAGGGCGGAAATATATGGCGTTCGTAGATGAAAGTGGGGGCCAGACCCAAGAAAGCAGTTGGTGGGACTACGCGAACTGTCTGGGGGTTGACCCAGATCTCTTCTTCCCCGAACGAGGGGCGAGCACCAAAGAAGCCAAAGAAGTGTGCCGAGGATGCATCGTTCGTGAAGACTGTCTCGAATACGCGTTGAGCCACGGTGAAAAGTTCGGCATATGGGGTGGTATGAGCGAACGAGAGCGTCGACGTCTACGCAGGCAACGAGCTCTTGCTCGTCGCGCGGCTGCGGAACGAGCCAGCTAAGACGTCAAATTCTCGTTGATTTGTGTGCGGGGAATTAGTGGGCTGGTAGTCTCGGTTCCGTGAATCTTGGCGGATCAGAACTGATCATTATCTTGGTCATCGTGTTGGTGCTGTTTGGTGGTGCCAAACTCCCGAAGCTGGCGCGGTCCCTCGGACAGGCCCAAAAAGAGTTCCGGGGCGGTGTCAGCGATGGAGAGGCACCTGTCGCCGAAGATGGTGCCAGCGAATAACAAGGCATCACAATTAGGAGACCTGAACGGAAGACTCCTGCAATAGGACTTGACGTCTCGCTTTCAAAATTCGGCGTCTTTGACGTTCCGAAGCTCCGCCCCACACGCCATGCTCGACCCGATTCGCGAGCGCGTATTCAAGGCAGGACGACCGAGATGGACATCCTTCGCACAATTTTTTTGCCCGCTCAACACCTACACCATCACTCGGGAAGAAAATGGAGGGGTCCCGGTCAGCGCAATTGCCTCGACTCATCCAACCGGTATCGGTAGAAATGTGGCTCATAGCTGTGCTCCATTGGTCCGGCCAGGTTGGTATCCCGTGGCTTGTTACGACTATGACGCCTAGCTGAGGTAAATGGTTCCAAATATTTCGGTTTCTTAGGAAAGATCTATTTTGTAGGCGACGACGGACAAGCCAGAGAGGTTGCCCGCAGCTAATGGTTCCCGATGTCGGTGCCGGTACAGTGATGCGGTCGCTGTCGAAGGAGCATTGGTGACTGACTTCGGAATTGATGAAGAACGCCCTCCACCCGAGACGGGCGTGCGAGTTGTCTACCTTGGTCCAGTCTCCCCTCATTGGGACATGCAGGGACTATTCGGAGAGCAAGCTGTCGTCGACGAGTTTCGTCGCCGAACAGTGGCGCGTCTTCAACTCCTCCCGCCGCATGATCCCCAATTCAGACGGAATCGAGAACGCGTAAACCGAGACGCGGAACGAGAAAACCTACATCTCGAATGGGACCTCGGCGTGCCCGAAGAAGACGGGGAAGAATAAGTTCCGACTCATGCGGGTCCTGATAACCAACGACGACGGTGTCGCGTCGGAAGGTCTGTGGGCGTTAGCTCGCCGTGTGGTCGAAGCAGGCTACGACGCAGTAGTCGCCGCGCCAACGTCGGACATGACAGGCATGGGCGGGGCAATAGGTGGTGACCTTCAAGGCGGAGAACTGCGGGCCAAACGAATCCAACGTGGAGACCTCGGAGCCACCGAATGCTGGGCGGTTGAGGGCCCGCCGGCGCTGTGCGTGGTTATGACGCAACTGGGGGCTTTCGGCGACCCCGTCTCCATGGTGGTTTCAGGGGTAAACCCTGGTTTGAATTGCGGCCGCTCCGCGTTACACAGTGGAACCGTCGGAGCCGCCCTCACCGCGGCCAACAACGGAGCTCACGGAATCGCTGTCAGTGTCGATGTGACAGGGGGACTCATGTGTTGGGACAGCGCCGTGCACATCGTTCCGGAACTCATTGACCGTCTCAATTCGATTGAAAAGGGACGTCGTGTCGTCAATATCAACGTTCCAAATCTTCCGTTAGCTGACATCGCAGGGCTACAAATAGCCGATCTCGCTAAATGGGGCGACGCCGCGGGTCTCCTAACCGCCAAGGATGGTCAATCTTGGTCATTCCAACGTCAACCCGGGGATCCGAAGCGTCGAATTCCCGGAACCGACAATGCTGTCGTTCGGGACGGCTTCATTTCGATGTCAGAACTGGTAGGGATAAGGACTCAGAAGTCCGATCTTGACCTGTCGGACATGTCCTTGCGGGACTGAGTTTTTATCGGGCCCCCTTGTGGGCCTAATCGATAAGAAAGTTTCGAAAAGTCACGAAGGCGTCCTTAACTTCGGATCCCACGCGCACTACGTTGCGAGTCGTGGCCTCTCGTCCTCTCGGTAGCTCCGATCGCCAAATGCCGACTGGTGCACGAGCGGCACTTGTCGTTGGCTTGATTTACATTTTCCTGGTTGGGGTTTCTTCGCTTGAGGCCGGAATCAAAATCATGGGTGCCGACACTCAAGAACGACTGTTCTCCGCGGTCAGTAATCCGATAGCTGGCCTATGCGTCGGAATATTGGGGACCGTACTGGTTCAATCTTCTTCAGCAAGCACATCCGTAATCGTTGGCCTTGTCGCGTCTGGAGCACTAGGTGTAGATCAGGCGGTTCCCATGATTATGGGAGCCAACATTGGAACCACGGTCACGAACACTCTTGTTTCGCTAGGCCATGTACGCCAGTCAGCGGAATTCAAACGCGCTTTCGCGGCGGCAACGGTCCACGACTTCTTCAACATCTTGGCCGTCTCAATTCTTCTTCCCATCGAACTAATTTTTCGGCCGGTTTCAGGAACTGCCAAATGGATCAGCGAACTACTCGTTGGTTCAAGTGGGAGCGAATGGAAGAGCCCCGTCAAGAAGTGGGTGAAGGAGCCTGTTGGGTGGCTAAAGGATCTTTGGGATCAACTCGGAGCGTCAGGAAACGTCAAAGGCGCGCTGATGGTGGCAACAGGTCTCGCCATCGTCCTCGTCGCTCTTGTATTAGTGACCAAGAACATGAGAGCGCTCGTAGCTGCGCGCATTGAGCGATCCCTCAACGCGATTCTAGGCAAAGGAGGCGGATTCGTAGCCCTAGTGGTGGGGGTTCTCGTCACTATCGCGGTGCAGTCCTCCAGTATTACGACCTCGATCTTGATCCCCCTGTCCGCAGCGGGTGTGTTGACGTTACGAAACGCTTACCCGGTCACGCTCGGGGCCAACGTGGGAACGACGATCACCGCTTTGCTTGCCGCATTAGCGGCATCAAGCCCGGACTCCCTAACGGTTGCGTTGACGCACACCACCTTTAACGTGGTGGGCATCCTGCTGCTGTATGTACTTCCGTTCGCGAGAGAAATTCCGGTCTTAGCAGCGACTCGAATGGCAGACCTTGCTGTACAGCGGAGAGTCTTAGCTGTCTGCTACGTCGTATTCTTATTCATAGTTGCACCTCTGTTGGGTGTAGCCATTCTTCGTTAGGGGCGGTATTCATGGTGCTTTCGTTTTTCCGAGGCGGCGATAGCGGACTCGACCACGTCGTTACTAGATCAGTCGCGATGGTGACCGATGCCCGCCATTCATTTGACCTTGCTTGCACTGCACTGATGAGCGGTGCGGATGCCCGCTCGATCGCAGATGATGTGCGGGAAACAGATCTGCGGATCAATGCCAACGAGCAACAACTTCGCGGTGAACTCGCGGTACATATCAGTGTCCACGGCCCGAATGACATCGGCGAGGTCATCGGACTGATACTTCTGCTGAAGAAAATAGAACGGGTGGGCGATCACGCAAAGAACATTCTTGACCTCGCGGAGAGCGGCGTGTCCTTCGCTGGTGAACCCGATATCGACGGCTTGCTTGAAGAACGACGACTCGTCTCAGGGTTCTTTACTGAGGCAAGCGAAATATTGGCTGAACACGATGGAATTCCCGGTGATTTTCGCGATCGAGTTGACGCGATGACCTCACAAATTCAGTCGCGCATCGACGGCTACATGACGTCTGACCAACCAGGTCACCAAGTCGTACCCCGGGCGGTGTACCACCGGTATCTCAAACGAATCGTCGCTAACTTAAACAGCGCTGTGCTCGCGGCTACCGAACCAGTCAGAGTCGTGGACAATTCCGACTGAAACGAGTCGAATTACTTTGCGGGGAGGGCTTGATTCAACTGGGGCCTAGGGTGGCACCGTGGAAGAGGCATCAGATCTACCCGCTACGGCCTCCGCTTCAACTGCCGGCGAAGTGAGCGAACAATCACCACCCAAACGCGCGACTCTCGGTCCGTTCGCTCGGTTAGCAAGAGTGCAACTTGCCTCTGCCGCGGGTGACGCACTCTTCACCATTGCTCTCGCTGGGTCTCTCTTCTTCAATCTTGATCCTGCCGCAGCGCGACCGAAGGTGGCGCTCTACCTCATTTTGACCATCGCTCCATTTGCGGTGGTTGGACCCCTCATCGGGCCCCTCATAGATCGGTTACGTGGCGGACGACGCGCGATGGTCATCGTAAGTGGCATGGGTCGGGCCGTCTTGGCGTTCTTGATGATCCGCCACTTGAACTCCTTACTGCTTTTCCCCGAAGCATTTGGTGCGCTTGTACTCGGAAAGACCTACCACGTCGCAAAAAGTGCGATCGTTCCCGGTCTCGTCCGGGGACACGAAGACCTGGTCGAAGCGAATTCCAAGCTGGTCTTACTCAGCGGTGTCGGTGGGGCCTTAGCCGCAGGTCCTGGGCTACTGCTCGGATTGATCGGATCGGAATGGGTTCTAGGGGTCGCAATGATCGCTTTCGCTTCAGTTGTACCTCTAGGGGCACGACTCCCTCGGACCTCGATTGCGTCTGAAGCAATGCGCCCCGACGAACGCAGCGACCTGCGCACCGGCGGGATCGTCCTCGCTGCTTCGGCCATGGCGGTGCTGCGGGGAATGACTGGGTTCACCCTCTTTCTCGTTGCTTTTTGGCTACGCCGTGAAGACGCCTCCACCATCTGGTTTGGTTTAATGGTTGCCGCAAGCGCCGTAGGAGCACTCGTTGGCGCCGTGGCTGCCCCTCTCCTCCGTCGATTTGTGCGCGAGGAGTACCTACTTGGTGGAGTTCTTTCAGTCGCTGCAGGCGTCGGCTTTTTGGCGACGTTCCCGGGTGATCGGATGGCCGTACTGGCGTTCGTCACCGCAGTGGGCCTAGCAGCGGGTCTCGGCAAACTTTCGTTTGACGCCATCGTTCAACGTGACGCTCCTACGGTCAATCAAGGTCGCTCCTTCGCACGTTTCGAAACGCGATTCCAACTTTGTTGGGTCATTGGCGCGCTGATTCCCGTCATGGCCCCTAACGGGGTCTTGCCGTTGCGGGCGGGGTTGATTGTTCTGGCTCTTTCCGGTGGAGCGGCAGCATTTCTCTATCTCGGTGGCCTAGTCGCTCTAGCACGAGGTAAACGAACTCCCTCCCGCGTGATCGCAGATCAAGTGTGGACCGAAGCCCGATACAACAAAATCAGTAACGGGTTACCCGCGTGGATTAGTCGGTTTCTTCCCGATCCCAACGACCGCGAGAGAGATCATTCTTGATCCCAGTCGGGTAAATCGATTCGAGCCAGCCATAAACCGGGCGCGGTGATTTCGTTCTGTGTCGGCAGCGCCTTTTCGTCGGTCCACAAACGCGTAAGAGCCTCATCGCCAGCTCGTTCGATGACTCCCGCAATAAACGCCTCTCCGCGATCAACGAGCTCGGCGGTGATCTCCACTCCGAACAACTTCTCAACAAACCTGTCACTTCGGCTAGCGGTGACTCGTTGACGACGAAATACCTCCGCGAGAGACCCGTAAGAACTCAGTAACCCTGTCCCGATTTTTTCGATCACATGGTCGACGTAACCGACCGTTACCGCGAGCAGCGCGTCGAGTTCCGGAACAACTGCGGTTTGGGCATCAGATCTCAACGCACCCAGCAACGCTTCTGGGTCCCCAAGCGCGTTCTGCAAGTGTTGCTGCAACTCAGCGGGGTCATCACTCCCAATATCCAAATCCGCGAACCGGTCGCCAAAAGCTCGAGAGTCGGCGCGGAAACCATCAATGTATTTGTTGAGCAATCGGTCAAATGACTCTTTCACGTGTGGAACAGTGAGAACCGAATGCATAGCAATTTCGTAGATGCAGACCCAAAGTTGCACATCTTCGATGGGGAGCGACCACTCTGAAGCGAATTCTTCGACGTTGCCGACCAAGATCAGTATTTGATTATCAATTCGAGGAATAGGGAGCACGTAGTTGCCAAATGCTCTCGTCGCCAGATGTCCTGCCATCGAACCGGCACTCATGGCCATCATCATCGGGTTAAGCGCCCGCATAAGGCCATCGAGAATTTGAGCTTCAGCAGCCGGTAACTCGACAGAGAGCGTTCCGGCCCCAAGCCGCTCGGCTAGGCGTTCCATCAGCGGGCGGTATGCGTCCAAAGCCGCCCACGCCCACTGCGTCCGCGTTGCGGGTACCACCACAGCGGGTTGACCTGGAATTCCTGGTTCAAGTGATGTGGCGTTCGCAACGTGCAATTCGGCGACGCGTCCTAATTCAACAAGTTGCACCCTATGGATGGGATCGATATTGGGTTCGGAGAGTCCCTCAGTGGCTATTTGTTGTGCGAACTGGCGAGCTACGTCCCAAGCGATTGGGCCTTGCCCCTTGAATAGCTTGCCGAGATCACCTAAGAACGGAAGTCCGCCGAAAGGGTCGTCGTTGTCAAATGGATCGTCATTACCCACGTCCGCATGGTAGGCCGGTGCGTGTGCAGCTTCACCTTGGCCCGCTAACGAACGACTCAAAAAAGTGAGAGTCAGTTGATGGCGACCGTGGCTGTTTCAGGTGCGCAAGGAGCTCTGAGAACGCGAATATCTGAAGCCCTAGAACAAGTTTTTGACCGGGTGATCAGTCCCACACTCGCCGACGAAGAGGTTTCATTCCATCACGCGGAATGGGTCGTTCACCTCGCATTCTCTGACGACTCAGATCAACGGGAGTTGATTGGGTTACTGGACGCTGCGGGCACGTGTGAGGTTTCTCGTTTAGTTCTTGTTTCCAGCGCCATGGTTTACGGTGCGTGGCCAAATAACGCTGTTCCGTTGTCCGAAGATGCCACGGTCCGCCCCAACCCGGAGTCAGCTTTTGCTGTTCATCAGGCAGATGCCGAACGTACTGCTCTTGAATGGGCAGACCGAGACCCGCAGCGCCAGGTGATCATCTTGCGACCCACTGCAGTGGCTTCTCCGGGGGTGGCAGGATTGATTGGCGAAGCCATGCTCGCAGCGGCGCCGATAAGAACCCGCCGAGATGATCCGCCACAACAATTCGTGCATCTAGACGATCTCGCGACCGCTGTCGCGACCGTTGTGCAACTCAACGAATCTGGTGTGTTTAACGTCGCCCCAGATGGGTGGCTCACAGCCCGCGAAGTGAGGGAACTTCTGGGAGCGCGCCCAATCATCCGAGTTCCGATTCCGTTACCCGGTCGGCTGGACCGATACGTGGCTCGCCGAGTAGGCCACCAGGCTCCGAAAGGACTGCTGCCCTACACCCGGTATCCGTGGGTCGTTGCGAATGATCGGCTGCGGGCTGTGGGATGGGTTCCGCGTTACGGCAACGACCAAGTCTTTGTTGCAGCCGACGCAGGAATGCCTTGGGACTCAATGAATGCCAAGCAACGTCAGTACTTGTCGCTCTTTGTGGGCACTTCATCACTACTTGGATTGCTGTACGCAGCTATTTCTTGGTTGCGTCGAGTCGCCCTACGAGACGACAGCTAAGGTAACTCTCCGACTTCTACGGTGACGGTGATGAGCTGGTCGTCCCGCCAAACCCGCAAGGTAGCCAATTCACCCGGCTCAAGCATGCGGGCGTCCACAACTAGTGCCCCCATGTCGGGAATAGCTTGTCGATTAAGTTCAACAATGACATCCCCACGTTTCACCCCTCCGACCCCCGAAGGACCTGCAGGGTCAACAGACTGGACGAGAACCCCAGCAGAATGAGTTGGAGGTAGAGATTTCTGTGGGGCATCTTGGCCTGTAATTCCTAGACGTCCGTGTCGGGGACGCCCCCACTTAATGATGTCGTCGGCGACATCGCGGGCAATCTCGATTGGCGTAGCAAACCCCAAACCTTCAGCCCCAACTTCGCTTACGGCGATGACCGTTGTGATGCCCACCACAGTTCCCCGAGCATCGACGAGCGCGCCGCCTGAGGACCCAGGCGAAATAGGAGCGTCGGTTTGGACAAGTTCATACAACCAATCACCTTGGGGCGACTGCAAGCGACGATTGGTCGCGCTGATGACTCCCACTGTCACTGTGGGTCCTCCAAGCAAACTCAGAGGTGAACCAATAGCGATTGCTGTTTCCCCGGCGCGAAGTTGGCTGGTGTCGCCGAGGACGGCTGGGCTGAATTGGTGATTGACCCTTTCCACAGGTTGCAGCACCGCAATGTCGGTTCGCCGATCAGCACCCACCAAACCAACCTCAAATGTGTTTCCCCCAGACAACACCACACGAAAACTGTCGCCATCCTCTACAACGTGAGCGTTGGTAATGAGGTGGCCATCATCTTGGAATATGACACCCGAACCCGAACCAATCACCCGGTCGTATCGCAAGACCTCGACTCGCACCACGCTGGGAGTCACCTTGGCGGCAATGTCGGCGACACTCCAAGACCCGTCGTCTGCGGGTAATACAGCCGAAGAAACGTTTGCTGTTGTGATTTCCCGTTCGATGATTCGCTCGACTACTTGTGGTGCAGGTTGAAATATGAAACCGACGACCAAGGCAGCGACGACCGCGCCGATGACTACGCCGGTTAAACCAGCACCCAGAAGACGGCGGTTGCTTAATGAACGGCGGCGGGAAACAGTGTCTGGGGCAAGATATTGAAGTTCGCTTGGGTGACGCCAGATCCGATCATCGGGGTGCAAGGGATATCTGCTGGTGGGGTTTTCCTCAACGCTGGTCGCCGGGTCATCAGGAATTTGCGACCAGTCAACCGAACCCAACGCCGTCGGGTCCGCTGCACCGGATTCGTCGGACGCGTCCGAAGGATTCCCTTCATCTGATGATTCTGTTGGATCTTGTCCAGGATCTTCGGTTCGGTCCACACTCCAAAACGTACCCATGGATGTGTCGTTGTTGTCCGCGGCCTCGCCGACTCGACGGGGAGGCACGTCTTCCTCGGCGTACCATAACCATGTGCACGCTCCGCAAGATTCTGACTCTTGGCTGCTTCTCACACCTGACGAACTCTTGGTGGGCGAGTTTTACGACTGGTGTGTTCAACCATCTTGTGGTGCAGTAGTCGTGTTCTCTGGAACTGTCCGCGATCATGCAGAAGATCGCCTAGAGGTATCTCTTCTCGAATACGAGGCTTACGAGGAGCAGGTTGAGCCCCGTCTCGAAACCATCGTCGCCGAGATGCGCAACAAATGGCCAGACATATCAAGGGTCGTGCTGGCTCACCGAGTTGGTGCTCTCAAACTCGGCGAAAGTTCAGTCGTCGTAGCTGTGTCTTCCCCGCATCGCCCCGCAGCATTCGAGGCCGCGAGGTTTGGCATCGATACTCTCAAAGCCACGGTGCCAATTTGGAAGCGCGAAGTATGGAAAGACGGCGAAGATTGGGCTCTCTCATCGCAGGACATCACCGATGTCAAATCCGCGGATTCGATAAGTAAGGACTCGCCGTGACTCCCTTAGCATTCCTTGCTCTGGCCGCAGCGATCACGCTGGTAGGGGTATTGCTTCTGGCCCTAACTGGGCGCAAACGGACGCCATGGGATGCAAGCATCGACGATTTTCGTCGACGCTTAGACGCACTTGCGCCTACCGGCGACGGGGTGACAGACGTCGCAGACGGTGACGCGTCGCAGGGTGAGGGGAGAACTTCCGCTGGCACGTGACCTCGCGATCGACCTCGGCACCGCAAACACGCTGGTGTACGAACGCGGACGCGGCATCGTGCTGAACGAGCCGTCGGTGATCGCGATGAACGAGAAAACCAATGATGTGCTCGCCATCGGCCGCGAAGCCTGGCAGATGATCGGACGGACACCCTCTTATATCGTGGCTGTTCGTCCTCTCCGAAAAGGAGCGATCACTGATTTCGACACAACCCAGCGAATGATTCGACTGATCCTTCAGCAGGTTGGGGTGGGACGATTCGGCAAGACGAGAGTCGTCGTATGCGTGCCGTCGGTAATAACGCCAGTTGAACGTCGCGCCGTCACCGACGCAGCACGTCGAGCTGGCGCGAGCGATGTTCGGCTTATCGATCAGCCAATGGCAGCCGCGATCGGGTCGGGTTTACCAATCCACGAACCCGTTGGGAACATGGTCATTGACGTTGGGGGCGGTACTGCCGAAACGGCCATGGTGTCGATGGGAGGAATCGTCTCACTCAAAGCCATCAGAGTTGGATCCTTCGACTTTGATGTAGCGCTACAGGCCTACGCCCGAAGAGTGCACGGTGTCGCAATCGGAGAGAGAACCGCCGAAGAAATCAAAGTGCAAATAGGGTCCGCCTGGGCAGGTGACGACGAATTCGATGCGGAAGTCAAGGGGCGGGACCTCACGACCGGGTTACCGAGGACCTTTATCCTGACCCCCGATCAAGTGAGATCTGCGCTCGAAGAACCGATTCAAGCAGTTGTTGATTCTGTCATCGACTGTCTCAGTCAAGCCCCTCCCGAACTCTCCCAAGATTTACTGGTTCATGGTGTTCATTTGGTCGGAGGTGGGGGACTACTAAGAGGTTTAGACAAACGTCTGGCACACGACGCGCGTGTGCCAGTGCGAATAGTACGTACCCCGATGGAAGCGGTAGTCCTGGGGGCAGGACGAGCTCTAGAGAATTTCGAAGCACTTTCATCGGCATTCAATACCTATGGCCCTCGCTGGTAAATGTCACGTGTCCTTCATCGAACACATTGGGCGGAACGCTCTCGCAGCGGTTTTGGCTGCATTCATTTTTTCCGCGTGTTCCGCGAAAGGAGATGACATTTCCGATGTAAGTACCCCCCAGGCACCATCGGTGGAGAGGTCAGTCGGTTTTGACGGGGACATTATACGACTCGGAGTTATCGCCAACCTGACCGGTAGGGGGGCAACCTTGGACAGGGCACGACTTACCGGCATCTCCGCGTACTGGTCCGATATCAACATGGGGGGAGGGCTTAGCGAGCGCTATGCGGTCGAACTAGTGATCATCGACCACCGCGGTGACCCCCAAGTTGCAGCAGAGATAATTCCCGAACTTCTCAATGAAGTGGTTGCTCTCGCTTTCGTAAATGAAACCGCGATGGGAGCGGCACATCCCTTTTTGGTCGCTGATCAAGTATTGGCAGTAGCGCCCACTTCCACCTTGGATTGGGAATCTGATCCGAGGTTCTTGACGCATTCGCCGCCGGTGGAAGTAATAGTGCTTTCCCTGTTCGAACGTGCCCCATCGGCGAGATGGTGCGTCATCACCGATGGGTCGCCGTTAGGAGTAAGCATCGAAGCCGCAGCTCCTGAAGCTGCCGGCGTAGCGGGGATGCAGCGCGTGACGCTAATTGACATCTCCGAAGATTTGACGGCAGCGATCTCCGCCGCTGCGTGCGAGCAAGTTCTCGTTGAAGCTGCCACCGAATTTCAAGAAGAGATTTTGGCATCTGTACCCGCAGGCAGGACCGTCTTTCGACAAGCAGCGCTAATGGGCGTTTCGGATCGTCGCGACGATGTTGAATTCGCGTACATCGACTCAGGCCCCGCATGGAACGTCGATTCATCAACCGGCATGCGGCGATTCCTTGCATCGATGCTGCGTCATGCCCCCGACACAGAACCCGACACGAGAATTCGAGAAGGGTACGTGTCACAAATTCGCCTACACGCGCTTCTCGAACAAGCGGTGAAGCTCGGCGATTTGCGACGTACCAACGTATTTGAGTTGGGGCAATCCCACCAGATCATCAATATGTCAGGATTAGCCGAAGACATAGACATGTCCGCCAATCCTCCGATCTTTCCTCGATCCGCAACGCTGTGGGTCGCAAACGATGACGATGAACACATCGAATCTGACGGGAGAGGTTGGAGCCCAATCAGCCTTTTGCGCCCAGACAAGTTCTTGACGCTGGCATCCGAGCTCAGAGACTAATCACTCACTTACAACACCAAGAAGTTCGCTCGCAACGGCCCGGACTTGGCGGTCCTTATCCCTCAACGCGCCCTCAACTGCCCGCCGCGCCGCAGCCTCCTCGAATTGGAAAAGCCCCAGAATCGCACGTCGCCGAATTTCGGCACGGTCTTTCATAGCCCCAAGAAGACAGACGAGTATCGCTGGCCGATCGGATCCCTCGATCGTGGCAAGAGCACCCAACGCCGCTACCGCAGTTTCTCTACATAACCGGTCTTCATGATTGGCGGCCATTCTTGCGAGGCCGTTCACCGCTCCGATTTCTTCGCGCTCGCCGAGTGAGAACGCTGCCGCGTCAGCTACAGACGGATCCAGATCACCCAGGCAGAACTCAATCTTCACGTCCGGCCACCTCGCAGCAAGTTCGAGCGCTCGCCGACGAACCGAAACGTTCGAGTCATTCAATGCTGTCTCCAACTCCGATGCCGTCAACCTATCGAGACGACCAAGAGCACCCAGCGCTATCGATCGTGTAGTTGCGTCGGGATCACTCAATAACGTCCTCGCGAGCGATACTTGGCCCCGGTGGCCTGCCAAAGCAGCGTTGATTCGACGATCGTGGACGTCATCGTTGCTCAACTGATCGCAGCCTGCAGAATTAGTGCCGCCACAATTGTCATTACACCCACAATGAGAGTGATCGCGACCCCACCCAAGATGGAGAAGGCGCCTAAACCAAGCAACGCGACGAATTTGCGCCACAGCGAGGTTCCCCGATACGGCCGCGTAGGCAGAATTCGGCGCGGATCGTTCAATCTGCGTTTGAGCCCACGACCTGGTCTCCCCTGAGATTCTTGGGGCCCTTGTAAGTGAACGTCAGAAGAAATTCGCTGACGGGGGAGTGGTTCGAGACGTGCTGTGGAGTCTGACTCGTCTTCGGGGTGGTTCATTAAATTCATCCAAGCCGCGCGGGGGCGTTGGGGTCCAGCGTGGCACGCTTATAACCGATGTCCGAGCCACCACCGACGGAGAATACTTCGACGCCGCCCGTCGGATCCGTCACCCCGCGCCGGATGCCCATCTGGGCTTTCCTCGTAGTGACCGTTGTCTTACTAGGCCTGGTGGGGGTATTTGCGCTAGATCAGGTGAACATCACTTCAAAGGTGCTCACGAGTCCAGGCAGCACACGCGACATAACACCGATGTTGGTCCTAGATGACGCCATGACCTACAGATCTAAAGGTGAGATTCGCATGGTCACGGTCAAAGCAAATCTTGAGCCATCCCTCCTCGAAATACTCGGAGGATGGCTCGATGATTCCATAGAAATATCGGACCGCCACGAAATACTCGGAGATCGCACGATCGAGCAGAACCGAACGCTGGGGCGAGAACAAATGGCACAAAGCCTCGATATCGCTGCCCGGGTTGCTCTTGAACGCCTCGGATACGAAGTTATCTCCGAGGCAGGAGCTCTCATAATGCAGATTGCTCCTGGTACTCCAGCATCAGATGTTCTCGAACTGGGCGACGTCGTTATCGAAGCCGAAAATACACAAGTCCGAAATGCCAGAGACCTAGGCGAGATCGTTCGGAGTCGATCACCAGGCGACAGTTTTTCGTTTTCAGTACTTCAACTAGATGGGACAACTCGGGATGAAACGGTGCTCCTTGCTAACAAGGACGGCAGCGCATTCCTCGGTGTTGCTATCAGCACCTATGTCGAACTGGACGACTTGCCCTTTGAAATCAACTTTACGGTGGAGCGGGTAGGAGGACCGTCTGCAGGACTTGGCCTGACCCTCGCCTTGTTGGAGGCGATGCTTCCAGGAGATTTATTGGCTGGGCTGCGAGTAGTCGCGACTGGGACCGTCGACCCACTGGGGAATGTTGGTCCGGTAGGCGGAATAGAGCAAAAGAGTCACGCGGTGATGCGCAGCGGAGCCGAACTATTTCTCGTTCCCTCTACCCAGGTTGAAGAAACGAAAGCGATCTTGGGAGAAATGGTTGACGTGGTCTCAGTAGACACGCTGGACGACGCCCTGCGGACACTGCACTCATTTGGGGGAGATCTATCAGGGATACGTTTGGAAACCCGCTAAGGAACCGAAGTTTTTTTGAGTCGTACCATCCCCGTCCCACGAGTCGCGATCGGTACCCTCGATCATCATGGTTCAGCACGCCCAAGGGGCGTCAGAGATTGATCCAGATTCGGTCACCAAAGCTGAATTCAGCCACGTCTTCCGCGGCTATTCGATTGACGAAGTGCGACAGTTCCTCAGACACGTTGGCGAAGAACTCCACCGCCTCAGAAGCGAGTTGTCCGCCGCTCGTTCCGTCCAAGAAGCGATGTCGACCAACAACACATCTTCTTTCGCTACGGTCACCGACCCACATAGCGATACGTCGACGGAGGTTCGCCCCGGAACGGTCATCGATCTCCAATCCCACAGACTTACCCTCGAAAGAGATGATCCGGGAAGCGAAAAAGATCCTGAACTTCCGCTCGGAGATCAAATCGACGCTCGCCGAACGGCTGAACGCCACCACACTTTCTCCGAAAATTTTGACAGCGAAGATGTAGTTCCCTTCCAACCTCCGAGATTGCCGCGACGTCGAGCGGTCATTGACGAATTATTTGCTCAACTAGGAGAACCGCAACCTGACGATGTGGAATGGGCGAGGGAGGTCCTCATTCGGACCGGGGAAATTCCCGTGATTCCGCAGTCACCGTATTCGTCGCTCCATGGCGAAGCCGAAACCATTGACGATCATCACGATCGTCTACGAAGTACCGTGAGTGAATTAGTGCGTCCCGCCGTGATCCAGTTGAAACAAAACCTGGCCGCACGACTAGAGATGCTTCTTCCGGAACTGAAACGTGCATCAACAAACAAGTTCGAGATGCCACAACTTGTACCCAGTGCCATGGACAACGAACTCGTAGAAGGGTTGGCACCATTTATTGCGGCTGCCGCGAAATACGGAGCAGGGGGCACAAAGGTAAATATCGAGGGCTTACCCGAACAGATGGCCCGATCGGCGGGTGACTGGTTACGAGAGCGCCTTGCCGCACATCTCGACGACGAAGTGGCCATTGAAGTCCGACTCCGAGCTGTGTACCGAGAATGGAAGAAGACAGCGGTAGACCTCATGACCACAGACGTGATAGCAGCAGCGTTTGCTCTTGGTCTCTACGCCACCATTCCCCCTGATGTTCGGGTGAGATGGCAGACCCCTGCAGAGGGCTGTTGTGGGACCAGTTGCCACGACAACGCATTAGCTGGCACTCGCCGCAAGGGCGAAGAATTTCCTTCGGGTCACCGGTTACCACCGCTAGCTCCTGGATGTCGCAGTCTGGTCGTGCCTGAGGGCCAGTAGCATTCGGTATATATGCGACCACCTGAGGAAATGAAGTCACGCCGTAGACGCATTAGACGCGGACGAGTACTGCTTGGTTTTGGCGGCCTCGCCCTATTTTTGCTCATCACATCGGTTCGCGGTCTTGCACGGTTTTGGACCGATTATCTCTGGTTTGACAGCCTCGGATTGTCTTCGGTTTGGACTTCGGTGCTGTGGGCCAAGATCGGGTTAGGGCTGTTGTTCACCGTCGTATTTTTTGTGACTCTGTGGGTGAACCTATTCATAGCTGACCGACTGGCCCCAAAGCTTCGACCACCCGGACCTGAAGATGAACTCAGCCGCAGATGGCAACAGTTCATGGGAAGGCGAGCGATCCTGGTACGAAGTCTGGTCTCTCTGCTTTTCGCTCTGCTAGTAGGTGCAGGCGTTTCGTCGCAATGGCAAAGTTGGTTGTTCTTCACTAATCGTGTCGACTTTGGAATTGTTGACCAACAATTTGGGCTTGACGTTGGCTTCTACGTTTTTCAGCTTCCGTTCCTGACATTCGTTGTCAGTTGGGCGTTTGCGGCAATCCTCGTCATCTTTGTCGTAACAACGATCCAGCATTATCTAAATGGAGGCATTCGGATCCAGGGTCAAGCCGGATCGCGGGTCACCCCGCAGGTTAAGGCGCACCTATCGCTGCTATTGGGACTTCTGGCTCTCGCAAAAGGAGTCGGCTACTACCTAGATCGCTACGAGCTCACACTTTCGGGCCGCGGTTTTGTCAACGGCGCCACGTATACCGATGTCAAAGCCCAACTGCCCGCCTTGCAGCTGTTGATGATTGTCAGCGTCTTTTGTTTC
>DASCSY010000008.1:0-28625 GCA_034399415.1 Acidimicrobiales bacterium | reverse complement strand
GACCCGAAAGCTGCGGGACATTTTCTTGGCTGGTGCTGGAGTCAACTCGGGCCAAGCAAGCTCCGCAGAGTTGTCTCAACTGGCCGACAAAGCCGACGAGATGGGTCGGGCTACCAATGTTCGCGCGTTGGAAGTCTTAGGTGATGCTCTCGTCGTTATGCGACAGGCGCCAGATCCGCGACTGGTCCTCGATTTGGCGTTAGTTCGGCTCTTTGCTGGGCCCCAAGAAGAGCAACCTGCCTCCACAATCTCGCGGCCTCTCACCACAACCGCGCGGCCTGCCCCCGCTACGTCGACAGAGAAGCCTGCGGCGGCTGCTCGAGCAGCACTGGCCGCGAGCCAAGAACAGGAGTCTCCGGAGAAGCTGGAGGTACAAGCTGCCGCGCCGCCGGCACCACCGACATCTCCAGATGCTGGGGAAGAGATCCCGCAAGCCTCCTCTAGTGATCACGGCACTGCGGATCAACTCGATTCAGGTCTTGAATCGGTACAACTGTCCACTAGCAAAATATCTGAGTTATGGCAGCAACATGTTCTTCCCGAACTTGGCCCTGTAGCCCGAGCGTTATTCAGAGACGCCACCTTGGTGGACGCGGCAGACAATATCGTGCAATTTGAGATAACAAACGAAACGCTCCGAGACCGGTTCGAACAGCTCAAGATTGACATCGAAAAGACCCTCAGTGACTTGGTCAACGCCAAAGTCCGGATTGAGTTCTTGGTTTCATCCGGCGAGTCGGCCAATAACACAGAAAACCTGGTGGAACAGCCTGAAGAAGTAGTTGACCCGGCTGACTTCAGCACAAGTAACGAAAGTGGGCCGTCAAACGTTGACAGGGTGCTCGAAGCTTTCCCCGGCGCGGTTGCGTCCGATGATGATGGCACCATGTGAGGGTGAGTGACCGATGAGTGAGAACTTGGCCAACGAACAACGGCTCTTACAGATGCAAGACCTACAAGACCAGCTCATAGAACAACGACAAGCAATTTCTGCGACGCCAGTTGAAGGATTGGCGGGAGGTGGGGCGATCAAAGTCTCCGTGCGGGCCGACGGGACGGTGCTCGGGGTGGCTATCGACGCCGATGCGGTCAACAGCGGTGAGGTTGGGCTGCTCGAAGATCTAGTTGCCGCCGCGTTTCGCGATGCGTTGAAAGAGTGCGGCAACACTCAAGCTGTAGCAATTGCTCGACTCAACCCACTGACGTTGCCAGGCCAGGGAGGCTAGAAACCGGTGTACGACGGCCCAGTTCAAGATCTTATTGACGAACTTGGCAGATTGCCTGGTATTGGTCCAAAGTCCGCACAGCGCATAGCGTTCTATCTTTTGAAGTTACCTAAAACAGAGGCCCAGGAATTGGCGACGGCAATCGTCGAAGCCAAGGAACGGATCGGATTTTGCGAACGATGTTGGAACATCTCCGAAAATCAACTGTGTATTACGTGTGGCGATCCAGGGCGACAAAACGGGACGCTGTGCGTTGTGGAGGAACCTAAAGACGTTGTCGCTCTTGAGAGAGCAGGATTTCGGGGCCGATATCACGTTCTACAAGGCGCGTTGAACCCGATGGAAGGCATTGGACCTGAACAGCTTCGGATACGTGAGTTGGTGGCTCGTATCGCCGATGAAGATGTTGATGAGCTGATTCTGTGCACCAACCCGAATATCGAAGGTGAAGCAACAGCGATGTACTTGGCAAGACAGTTACAGCCACTCGGCCTCAAAGTCACCCGTATCGCTAGCGGATTACCGGTAGGCGGGGATCTCGAATACGCCGATGAACTGACCTTGGGTCGAGCCTTGGAGGGCCGGCGCGAGCTTCAGACTTGATCCCCAACTTCGATGGGAGGGCGGATGTCGGAGTGGGGAGCTACTCGGCATGGTGTGTCGCGGGCACGACCTAGACCAACCCATTAGCTTCCAACTCCGACATCCGGAAGAGTGGGGACTCTTTGCAATTATGTTACAAACATTTCGAGTTGGTTACAAATCACTTGTGGGAACGGCGACTAAGCAACCTCAATCAACAAAGCGTCCCCTTGGCCTCCACCCCCGCACAGAGCTGCAGCACCCAACCCCCCTCCTCGCCTGCGGAGTTCATTTAGCAAGGTGAGAGCCAATCGGCTTCCCGACATGCCAATGGGGTGACCAAGAGCAATGGCACCACCGTTCACGTTCACGACCTCGTCGCTTACCCCAAGATCTTCGGTCGCTGCCAACCCCACTGCTGCGAATGCCTCGTTGAGCTCAAAGAGAGATACATCGCCGACCTCGAACTCTGTTTTGGAAAGCGCCTGACGAATAGCCCTAGATGGCTGCGTCAACAACGAAGTACCCGGTCCCGACACCATGCCGTAACTCACCACGCGAGCCAGTACCTCGAGTTCGAGTTCTTCAGCTTTCGTCGCGGACACCATTACCAACGCACATCCGCCGTCCGAAATTTGGGAAGCGTTACCCGCGGTCACCGCACCCTCGGCTGCGAACGCAGGGCGAAGGTTTGCCAAGTTCGACAGAGACGTTCCAGGACGTATTCCCTCGTCAAGATCAACTAAGAGCGGCTCTTGGCCTCTTTGGGGCACCGAGACAGGCGATATCTCGACCTCCAGACGACCCTCTTTTTGAGCCGCCGCCGCCCGCTCATGTGATCGAGCTGAAAACTCATCCATGGCCGAACGCATGATTGAAGCCGCCGCAGCGTCTCTTTCGGTGCCATCACCCATGTGGCCGTCATCAAAAGCGCACCACAACCCGTCGTGAATCATTGCATCACGGACTTCTCCATGGCCCATTCTGAAACCACCGCGCCCTTCGGCGAGCAGATACGGGGCGTTGGTCATTGACTCCATCCCCCCAGCGACGACCACGTCGGCATCTCCGGCAGCGATCATCTGATCGGCCAGGTACACAGCGTTCAGTCCAGACAAACAAACTTTGTTGATCGTCAGAGCGGGAACATCCATAGGTATCCCAGCCCCTACGGCAGCTTGCCTAGCCGTGATTTGACCTTGACCGGCCTGAAGCACCTGTCCCATGACCACGTGATCGACTTGTTCTCCCACCAACCCAGCTCGATCCAACGCCGCTGAGATGGCGTGACTCCCTAATTCGGCGCCGGTCAAACTTGCTAGGCCCCCGTTGAAACGACCAATGGGTGTGCGTGCTCCCGCAACAATTACTGAGCCTGGCATGATCTCCCTTTTCGTCAGTGCTTTCGACTTCTAATCCCGTGAGTGTAGATTTCGTGGCCTGTGAGTGCTTGGCTGAATCAACCAGCCCTCGCGCAAAGTGACTAACCCTGTATTACCGGAGAGTAACTTGTCGTCCATGCAGCACATCCTTGAGGCCATACAAGCCGAAGCGTCCGGCGACGAGATCGCCGCACTCGAAATCCCAGAGAGCTACAGAGCTGCGTTCGTGAGACGCGACGAACAAGAAATGTTTGAGGGCCGCGAATCCACCGAAAAAGATCCGCGCGAATCAATACATATCGGTGAGGTACCTACCCCCGAACTGGCACCCGACGAGGTGTATCTCGCAGTCATGGCCAGCTCAATCAATTTCAACACAGTATGGACCTCGATCTTTGAGCCCCTCCCCACATTCGGCTTCTTAGATCGCCTTGGCCGCGAAAGCAGTTGGGGAGCACGTCACGCACTCGACCATCACGTCATAGGTTCAGACGCCTCCGGCGTGGTTCTGAAAGCCGGATCCGCTGTGCGCAACTGGAAGCCAGGCGACCGGGTCGCAGTCCACTGCAACTACGTCGACGACCAAGACCCGGCTGCCCATGAAGACTCAATGCTCGCCTCGAACCAGCGAATCTGGGGCTTTGAGAGCAACTTTGGAGGCCTCGCCGACCTCTCAATCGTGAAAGCAAATCAGTTAATGCCCAAACCGGATCATCTGACGTGGGAAGAATCAGCTGTCAATGCTCTTTGTGCGTCAACCTCTTACCGAATGCTCGTCGGCGACAACGCCGCCAGAATGAAACAAGGCGACAACGTCCTGGTTTGGGGAGCGTCAGGTGGGCTTGGCGGTTACGCATGCCAACTCGTCCTGAACGGTGGCGGCACACCGGTGGGCGTCGTGAGTTCGTCAGACAAGGTGGATCTGCTACACCAACTCGGGGTGGAACACGTGATCGACCGTCGCGAAGAAGCGTATGAATTCTGGGCGGACGAACACACCCAAGATGAACGAGAGTGGCGACGTTTAGGCAAGCAGGTACGCAACTTCATTGGAGACGACCCAGACATCGTGTTCGAACACCCCGGCCGTTCGACAATGGGTGCCTCCGTCTTCGTTACAAAAAGAGGCGGCAAGATCGTCACCTGCGCCGCAACCACCGGGTACATGATCGAATACGACAATCGACATCTGTGGATGCGTCTCAAGCAAATCGTTTCAAGTCACTTCGCCAACTACGCCGAGGCATGGGAAATGAACCAGCTCATTAGTAAGGGACGAATTCAACCGATCCTCTCCAAGACTTTTGACCTAGTCGGTACGGGCGAAGCCGCGTATCAGGTGCACCACAACCAGCACGAGGGCAAGCTAGGAGTGCTATGCCTGGCGCCAGAATCTGGCCTCGGAATAACCAACCCCGAAAAGCGCGAAGCTATTGGTGAGAACAAAATCACGTTGTTCCAACGCCACGCCGCATCACTTGAGAACACACCCGAGGGCTGACCATGATTCTTACCGAGATCGATCACGTTGCAATTGCCGTCCACGATCTCGAAGCTGCCATCGCATATTACGAACAAGCTTTCGGTGCACAAGTACATCACCGTGAAACTGTCGATAGCGACGGTGTAGAAGAGGCTTTACTAAAAGTCGCCGACAGCTATATCCAACTTACGGCTGCCACCCGTCCCGATTCACCCATCGCAAAACACCTCGAAAAAAGAGGTGAAGGACTTCACCACATTGGATACCGAGTAGACGACTGCCAAGCTGCAATGGAAGCAATGATTGCCGCAGGAGCGAGACCCATAGACCAAGCCCCCCGCCCAGGATCGCGAGGCACGACCGTCGCCTTCATCCATCCCAAAGGCAGCTTTGGCACCTTGATCGAACTGGTTGAGGAATAGAACCTACGGACTGAATGAAATGGCCGATCACCTCGACCACGAAATCGGAGTCGGCCCACACCCTCTTCCATGGCCCGAAGGTGACCACTACGACCCCGAACTCTTACGTGACGGCGATCGGCGCAACGTCTTGGACAGATACCGGTATTGGCATCGTGAAGCTATCGTCGCCGACCTTGATTCAAGACGGCACCCATTTCATGTGGCTATTGAGAACTGGCAACACGACCTCAACATCGGAACCGTCGTCCGCAACGCGAACGCTTTCTTAGCTTCGGCCGTTCACATCGTTGGTCAGCGCAAGTGGAATCGCCGCGGAGCGATGGTCACCGACCGCTACCAACACCTTGAGCACCACCAAACGGTGGAAGACTTCGTCGCATCGATGAGCGAGCGAGAGATCGCGGTCGTAGGCGTCGACAACCTCCCCGGGGCACAACCGATCGAAACCACCGCCCTCCCGCGAAAGTGCGTATTGGTGTTCGGCCAAGAGGGGCCTGGGCTTTCCCCCGAAGTACGCGAAACCGCTGAACTGGTGCTCTCCATCACCCAATTCGGCTCCACCCGATCAATCAACGCAGGAGTTGCCTCGGGAATAGCGATGCATTCCTGGATCCGCCAACACGCGATCTGATCACGAAACTTCACATTGGTCCTCAGAAGGCCCCCGAACGCAACTAGGGTCAGGGACGGTAATCGTCTCGGGAGGGGACGATGCCTTAAGAACTAAGGATGTGAATATGGCTCCGAAGTGGCGACATCTCCTCGCCCTATTGATGGTCTTCAGCCTTGTGACTGCTGCAGCATGTAGCAGTGAGGGCGGAGGCAAAATTTCTGGTGGCTACACGGTTGGGTTAGTCACCGACACCGGCAAGGTCGATGACAAAAGCTTTAACCAGTCGGCATGGGAAGGCGCCCAGACGGGTGCTGCGAATATTCCTGCCTCTGCTACTGCCAGCTACATTGAAACCGAAGAATCTAAGGACTACGCGAACAATATCCAGCTCTTCGTAGATGACGGAGCGAAGATCATTGTGACCGTCGGTTTCGGCTTGGGTGAAGCGACCATTGAAGCCGCCAAGGCGAACCCGGATGTGATGTTCATCGGTGTTGACCAGTGGCAGAACGAGGCCCTACCCAACCTTGCGGGGTTGATGTTCCCTGAGGCCGTGGCCGGATTTATGGCTGGGGCGCTCGCGGGTATGTTGACTGAAACCAACATTGTTGGAGCCGTCCTCGGAACCGACTTGGTCCCCCCGGTCGTGTTCTTCAAGGAAGGCTGGGAGAACGGTGCTCGTTACACCAACCCAGGCGTACAAACGATCTCCACGTATCACCCCGGAGGTCTCGACGTGGCCTTTGGTGACCCCGAATGGGGTGCCACCACAGCCCGTCAAGCTCTTGACCAAGGTGCCGACATCATCTTCGGAGCAGGAGGCGCCACCGGCAACGGAGCGCTCATCGAGGTAGCCGGCGAAGCTGGGGCTCTTTGTGTAGGTGTGGACTCAGATCAATGGTTCACAGTGCCCGAAGCCCATCCTTGCCTGGTGACCAGTGCGATGAAGCTCATCGACGTCGGAGTAGCGGAACTCATTGCCCAGGCCCATGCGGGAACTATGGAAGGTGGAAACTACTTCGGTGAAGTTGGTCTCGCCCCCCACCACGATTTCGACAGCATCGTGACCAGTGAAATGCGAGCCACCCTGAAGGAGATCATGGCAGGACTGGACGACGGTTCGATAAATCCAATGCCTTAATAGGAATATCGACTTGAATGGGGGCATCACCCACTGTGGGTGGTGCCCCCGAGTCGCGTCATGAGCCGTTCCATACTCCGCAGCGTTGCCGTTCCACTGGCTGCAGTTGTTCTTGGTCTCTTGATTGGGGCCGTCCTGATCATCTCCCAAGGCGCATCGCCTGTCACCGCATATTCCTCTCTCCTACAAGGTGGGTTGGGCGACGGCGATGCGCTGCTGCGGACTTTGCAGAAAGCCACCCCCTTGATTTTCGGAGGGCTTGCTGTCGCGTTCGCTTTTAAGGCGGGCTTATTCAACATCGGGGGCCAGGGCCAACTACTGGTAGGCGCAGTGTTTGCTGCCGGCGTCGGTTTCGGGATCGATGGACTACCAATGTTCATTCACCTGCCCGCTGCACTTATTGCTGGGGCGCTTGCTGGCGCCATATGGGGCGGCATTGCGGGGGCACTCAAGGCAACCACTGGCGCCCATGAAGTGATCGTCACGATCATGCTCAACTTCGTGGGCGGAAATCTCACCGACTGGCTCTCAGCTAATCCGTGGAAGGACAACTCAGGTAGCAACATCGTTGCTCGAACGCCATTAGTAGAAGATTCGGCCACAATCCCCACCCTCGGCTCGGTACCCGTCGGCTTTCTCTTAGCGGTTGTCACCGCTGCAAGTTGTTGGCTCATCCTCGAAAGAACCACCTTCGGATTCGAGGTTCGCAGCGTTGGACACAACAGAAATGCTGCGCACTATGCGGGCATCAGGGTGGGATGGATCATGGCCTCCACCATGGCAGTCGCAGGCGTGCTTGCCGGATTAGGTGGCGCCGTCGAGAGCCTCGGCGTCGACGGTCGATTCGAGGCCGGAGTGAACGTCGGCCTCGGTTTTGAAGGCATCACCATAGCCCTCTTGGCTCGAGCGAACGCTCTCGGCGTCATACCCGCAGCACTCCTTGTGGGACTGATGGAAGCCGGCGCGGCGCGAATGCAGTTCAAAGCAGGAGTCGCGCCCGAACTTATTGACGTCATACAGGCACTCATACTCTTCTTCGTCGCCGCACCGGTGATTATTCGATGGCTTCTCCGCATGCGCCAAGGCGACTCAGAACAGCTCCGACTTGGCGCGGGTTGGGGTAGAACATGAAACCCCGCCAACGACAACTGCTCTGGATCGCCGCGGCGGTAATCATTGCCCTCGCCTGGGGTTTCTACTCAGCCAATGGCCCGCAAACCACAGCGGTGCTTGCCGGAACGGTCCGGGCCGCCACGCTTTTAGCTCTAGGTGCGATGTGCGGCATGATCGGCGAACGTTCCGGAATAGTGAATATCGGTATTGAGGGCCAGTTCCTCATGTCAGCGTTCTTCGCATTCACCGTTACCTCGATCACTGGGTCGCTGTTCATGGGAGCCCTCGCGGGTATAGCGACCGGACTTACGATGGGATGGCTATTAGCAGCGATGGCCGTTGGTCTTAAAGTGGACCAAATCATCGCTGGCACAGTGTTAAACATCGCTGCACTGGGGCTCACATCGTTCTTTTACGACCGCAGTCGGTCACTCGGTGTCAGCAAATACACAAATATCGATCTTGGACCGCTTGCGGACCTGCCACTCGTCGGAACGGTGTTCTTTAGCCGACCACCGATCACCTACCTCACAATGGCTTTGCTCGTAATAGTTCACGTAGCGCTGTTCCGATCGGTGTGGGGAATGCGAACTCGCGCGATCGGAGAACACCCCGGAGCGGCGGACACTGTAGGAATCGACGTGTTGCGGCTGCGATACCTCAATGTCACTTTGGCTGGCGGATTCGCAGGCCTAGGAGGTTCCTATCTCGCCCTGGAAGCAGTAGGCACGTTCAGCCGTGCCATGTCAGGAGGTCGGGGATTTCTGGCTCTCGCAGTGATGATTTTCGGGCGACGCACCCCATTCGGTGCCTACGCCGCAGCGCTCTTTTTTGGATTCACCACCGCTCTGCAAAATCAGTTCCAGTTGAACAGCACCTTCGATATCCCACCACAATTCGTTGGCATGTTGCCCTTCGTCGTAACGATCGTTGTTGTTGCCCTCAGCGGCCTGATGGGGTCTATGAGAGACCCAGCGGCGCTCGGACAAACCTACGAGAAAGGCTGAACGTGACAGATCTTCTCCTCGCCGCGCGAAACGTAACCAAACAGTTCCCCGGCGTTCTCGCCAACGACGACGTATCCGTTGAACTGCGGCCTGGCCGGATCCTGGCTCTCTTGGGCGAAAACGGAGCAGGCAAGAGCACCCTTGTAAACATCTTATTCGGGATGTACCGACCTGACGGGGGCGAGATCATCATCAAGGACGAAGTCGTCGACTTGCAAGGGCCAGACGATGCCATTTCCCGGGGCATCGGCATGGTACACCAGCACTTTCAGTTGGTACCTCCGATGCGTGTGGTGGAGAACATCGTCCTGGGCGCCGAACCAGCAAGGCGAGGCTTGGTTGACCTTGACGAAGCTCGAACCCGTGTCATCGAACTTTCGGAAAGGTACGGACTGGAAATCGACCCAGATGCCTTGGTCGAAGATCTCCCCGTCGGTATGCAACAGAGGGTCGAGATACTAAAGGCTCTCTACCGCAACGCGGATGTTCTGATTCTGGATGAACCGACCGGGGTTCTGACTCCACAAGAGGCAGACCATTTGTTGGGTGTTCTACGAGGTTTAACTGAGACTGGCGTGGGTATCGTCTTCATCACCCACAAACTGCGAGAAGTTCTTGCGATAGCTGACGACATCGTGGTGTTGCGCGGAGGCCGCGTGGTTGGAACCACGACACCAGACCAGGCCACCGAAAGCGGACTCGCTGAAATGATGGTTGGGCGCAGCGTCGTGCTTCGCGTTGAAAAAGCAGTTGCGCAGCCAGGTGATGTCGTGCTTCAAGTCGACAACTTGAAGGTCAATGACAATCGAGGCCACGTTGCCGTCGACGGCGTAAATCTCAGGGTGCGAGCTGGTGAGATATTAGGAGTAGCCGGGGTGGAAGGAAATGGTCAACGAGAATTGGTTGAGGCGATAACCGGCCTACGGCACACGTTGACCGGAGAAATAACCATAAGCGGCAAATCGCTAGCGAATGGTTCGACGCGACAGGTCGCCCAAACCGGTGTCGGACACATCCCCGAAGACCGCGAAAAGCACGGCATAATCGCTGTCTACTCACTTGCCGAAAACTCGGTTCTCAACCGCTACTACCGCGAACCCTTCTCAACTCGGGGCATCATGCACCGAGAAGCTATTCACGACCACGCCGAAGCTGTGATCGACGAATTTGATGTTCGTACCCCCAACGCCACCGTGACCGCTTCAAGTCTCAGCGGGGGCAACAAACAGAAGTTCATCGTTGGCCGCGAATTCAGCGAAGACATTGAGCTATTGGTGGCTGCTCAACCAACTCGAGGAATCGATATTGGTGCGATTGAATTCATTCACCGTCGCATCATCGAACAACGCGACAAAGGCACAGCGGTGTTACTGGTATCGGCCGAACTCGACGAAATTCTTGGCCTTGCCGATCGTATAGCGGTCCTATACGACGGCAAACTCATGGATGTACTTGACGCAAACGTCGCTAATCGCGAGCGGGTCGGCCTACTGATGGCCGGCATCACCGACTAGCTCAAGTATCGATCAAATTACGCGGTCACTACCACCGTCGATGGGGACTTGGGCACCAGTTATCCGACTGAACGAATGACTGCACATTGTTGCCACCAACTCGCCGATGTCGCGACTCGTGATTTCTCTCCCCAAAAGGTTGCGTTGCTTGTACTCCTCGATACTCACTCCGTAATTTGCTGCTCTTTCCCCAATGAGGTCCTCAGACCACAGGCCCGTGTCGAACACACCATCAGGGTGAATCGTGTTTACGACGATCCCGTCGTCGGCCCATTCGAGGGCAGCGACCCGGCCCAATTGAGTCATTGCCGCCTTCGAGGTGCTGTATGCAGCAGCACCCTTCCCAGGCGCCAAAACATTTTTCGAGCCCACTAACAAGACGCGACCGCCATTAGGCGCGACCTGCAAGAAGGGATGAGTAGCACGAAGCAAATTAGTCACTCCGGTCAGATTTACCGCCAACGTCTGATCCCAGTCGCCTTGGACGAGGTTGGCGATGCGATCAGACGCCCCGAAGATGCCAGCCGCGGCGACCACCATGTCGATTCCTCCGAACCGTTGAACCCCGACGTCCACGGCAGTCCTCAACGCGGCCGGGTCGGTGACATCAGCCACTAGTTCGCAAAACGACGAGTTCTCTTCTTGGTCACTATCAAAGGGCTTGATGTCGATGCCGATGACAGCGGCTCCTTGACCAAGCAGCGCCTGCGCGCAAGCGCGACCAATACCCGACGAGGACCCTGAGACCAACGCGACCTCTCCGGACATCGACGGCTTCGACCCGGACTTGGTCAGTTTCGCTTGCTCGAGTTCCCAATATTCAACTTCAAAAAGCTCTGACTCGGAAAGAGCGACAAAACCTCCTAACCCTTCAGATGCCTCGATCACATCGATTGTGTGCAAGTAAATATCTGACGCGATTTTGCAATCAGAAACCCGCTTACCCGCGGTCAGAAGCCCTAACTGTGGGTCGAGTACGACTCGCGGAGCCGGATCGAGCTCCTGAACAGTGGGAAATCGGACCCGGTTGCGCTCAAAATACTTGTGATACTCCGCGACGAACCTCGAGACGTCTCGACCAACTAACGGAAACTGCTTAGTTCTGATGATGTGATCCGGAGTGGCGGGCCCGCGACAAGCGATCTCTTGGGCGTCTTTCCTGGCAGCGAACGCGTTAGAACGGACGTTGGATGTTCGGGCTAGAAGCAGTGGGGAACCAGCAACAGCGGAAAGCTCGTTGCGAAGGATCGCCTGATCCATAGTCGAGCCACCCATCGTGAGAGGTTCGGCAAACGCCGCTGAAGCCGTGATATCCACTCCGGCAACCGACTGCAGATACTCCTCCGCCTGAGTGATTATCTCAATCATCTTCGAGTATGCCTGTTCAGTGGTGTCCCCAAATGTGAAGACGCCGTGGTTCATGAGCATCATCGCGGTCGTTTGATCATTGGCTTGCCGATCGAACTCGCGAGCACAGACCTTTGCCAGATCAAACCCCGGCATCACATAAGGCACCACCACAACGTTGTCCCCCCACAATTCGCGGACTCGTTCCTCGCCATTAGTCGTATTGGTGAGAGCCAAAGCCGCGTCAGCGTGTGTGTGTTGCACTGCTGCAAATGGGAGAGAGGCGTGCAAGATCGCCTCAACGGAGGGATTTGGTGCAGAAGCATCAAGCAAGTTGAGCCTCAACTGGTTCACCATCTCGGTATCAGACAAAGATGGCAGGTCAGCCAACCGCTTCACTGAATCAAGGCGAAGCGGGGCGAACCCTTCCGGTTCAATCGTCGCCAGATCCCAGCCGCTGCCTTTCACATACAAAATCTCAAGTTGGTCTCCGTGAATGTCAACTCCTTGAGTTTTGACGGAAGTGTTCCCCCCACCGTGCAAAACCAGAGCCGTTTCGGCCCCCAACAGTCTCGACCCGTAAACACACTCGTTGAGGGCCCCCGAAAATTTTGATGCTTCTCTTCCGTCCCATCGATTTTTCATTGGGATGCTCCAACTCGTAAAAGGGCGTCAGCTATTGAGTCTTGGAAAGGGGCTCGCAGGACACCGACCTCGGTGATGATTGCCGTTATGAGACGTTCAGGCGTGACGTCGAACGCCGGGTTGGTAATGGCCACGCCCTCGGGGGTCACTCGCTTTCCCCGAACCTCATGGACCTCAATTGCGTCGCGTTGTTCTATTTCTATCTGAACCCCGCTGGGCAGCGCAGGGTCGATCGTGGATGTAGGCGCAGCCACATAGAAAGGGATCGCCGCCTCTCTTGCCGCTAACGCGTGAGCGACCGTTCCGATCTTGTTGGCAGTGTCACCGTTTGCTGCAATTCGATCAGCTCCGACGATGTATGCATCAACTTGACCCGACAACACCGTTGACGCCATCGCGGCATCCGGAAGAACAGTCACATCGATACCGGCGTCATGAAGTTCCCAGGCGGTGAGGCGGGCTCCCTGGAGAAGAGGCCGAGTCTCAGAAGCCAGAACACGAAGTGGTTCACCGGCTTCCGCCTTCGCGTACATCGGTGCTAAAGCTGTACCTATTCCCGCTGTCGCCAAACGCCCTGCATTGCAGTGAGTTCCGATAGTGGTCGCGTTTCGCAACAGCTCGTGACCCAAACGCCCAATTTCTCTGCAAGCTGCAGCATCTTCTTCGGCCACTCTATGAGCTTCCATAAGTAGAGCTGATCGCACATCGTCGAGGGTTTCACTCGAAGACAGAGCGTGATCTATCACCCGATCAACCGCCCAACGAAGGTTGACCGCAGTCGGGCGGGCGTCACCGATGAAGGTCCGTAACTGTTCAAGAGCCGTAGCGGCCTCTCGCAGGGTCGAAGGCGCATGTTCATCCAACCCCACCACCAACGCCAACGCGCCGAATGCTCCCAGTGCGGGCGCGCCACGAATAGCCAGGCGGTTAATCGCGTCAACTGCAGCCGCGGCGGACCGGACCTCAATGATGTCCACCTGTTCGGGTAATAACGTCTGATCAATGATGCGGATGTGATCTCCGGCCCACTCAAGCGGCGGTGTGAGATTTCTCATGAAAGTGTTCCGTACAGGCGATCGCCAGCGTCTCCAAGTCCCGGCGTTATGTATCCGAGTTCGTTTAGGCCTTCGTCAAGCGCTGCGGCCACTACACGAACTTTCGGATGATATTTTGTGACACGTTCGACCCCTTCGGGCGCTGCAACGACGCACATCAACGTGATGCTTTCGGGGTCTTCGGCAGCCACGCGGTCGAGGGCCGCGACTGCACTGTGCCCCGTGGCCAACATGGGATCAACAACTAGAACATGACGATCAGCCAGAGTCGGGAGATTGACTAGGTATTCGGCGGCCTCGAACGTTTCGTGGTCTCGAACCAGTCCAATGAACCCCACATTTGCGTCAGACAAAATCCGTAACACTCCATCAAGTAATCCGTTGCCCGCCCGCAGCACCGAGACCACCACGGGAGTACCACCTTGTAATTCTCGCCCGGTTGTTTCAACCAATGGAGTCTCGATGGTTACAAGACGAGTTGGAAGTTCGGCGGTGGCAGGACCGACCAGCAATTGGCCGATCTGTCCGAGAAGTCGCCTAAATTCTTCGGTTCCGGTTCCATCTGATCGAAGACGATCAGTCCACGCAGCTACAACGGGATGATCTACGAGAGTAAACACGGCCCCACAGTAGAAGCAGGCGCGGCGTTATGCCTCACGGCTGACATGCTGTAGCCACCAAGGAGGCTCTAGTGATTGTTGTCGGCGATGAAGTACGAGCAGCAATATCTGTGAAAAAGGCTGTCGTTGCTTTGGAGTCAACAATCTTTTCGACTCTGGGTCTGCCAGCCCCGGCGAATTCAGAAGCCTTGGCTAGGTGCACCAAGGCTGTCCGTGAAGCGGGCGCCGTTCCCGCTCTCACAGCTGTTGTCGATGGCGTCATCTGGGCAGGACTCCCAGATGAAATGCAGGAACTCGTTCTGAACGCTTCGATCAAGGTGGCAGCACGGGATCTTGGGGTAGCGAGTGCGCGTCGAGTCTCTGTCGGAGTAACGACAGTGTCGGCGAGCGTTGTCATTGCCGACCAAGTTGGTATCGAGGTGTTCGCTACCGGCGGCATCGGCGGAGTCCACCGCGACGCTGAAATCACGGGAGATATCTCTGCTGACTTAGATGCGATCGCGCACCACGGAGTCACCGTTGTCAGCGCAGGCGCTAAGGCGTTTTTAGATCTGCCCCGCACATTGGAGTACCTAGAAACTCGCTCAGTCCCGGTGATCGGCTGGCGTACGGATCACTTCCCTGCCTTCTATACCCAAAGTTCGGGGCTAGACGTTCCTTATCGTGTCGACGACGCGAAATCAGTGGCGCGCATTCACGTCGCGCGACGCGAACTCGGACAAGGTGGCACACTCCTTGCTGTGCCGATCCCAACTCATGCGGAACTTGATGGGCAACGAATAGCGGAAGCGATCGAAGAAGGCCTACGCCAAGTTGGTGGTCGACAACTTTTAGGACCTCAGGTGACGCCAGCTGTTCTTGCCGAAATAGAGAAAGCAACTGGCGGCGAGAGCGTCGACGCCAACCTTGCACTCGCAGAAAACAATGCCGAAGTTGCGGCGAAGGTTGCCGTCGAGATAGCTCAACTGTGAACGGTTTCGAACTACTGGTCGTAGGCCTAGCAGTGGTCCTAGGGGCCTTAGTCAAAGGGGTGACCGGCCTCGGTTTGCCCCTCACAGCGGTGCCAGTGATCGCGTTCTTTGTCGGCGTCGAAGATGCTGTAGTGATAATGGCCGCGCCCACAGCGATGAGCAACGCGATGTTGGTTCGAGAACATCGACGCGAACTTCGGTTTGCTGAACACCTACCGCTGTTCGCGGGGCTTGGGGCTGTGGGGGCCGTCGCGGGAGCGTGGGCGCTTCCTCGAATCAATGAACGCATACTCCTGTTGGCGCTTTCGGTGTTGTTAGGCGCGTTTCTCGCATGGAGATTCTCATCTGCGTCACCTAGATGGTCGCCAAATGTGCAGCGATGGGGGAGGGCGCCCGTGGCGTTGACCTGCGGCGTGGCCCAAGGAGCAATTGGTATCTCCGGCCCTCTTGTTGCTGCTTGGTTCCAAGGGCTCGGCGTGTCCCGCCAGCGGTTTGTCGTCTCCAACACCTCAATATTCTTGTTAACAGGGTTAACGCAGATAGCGACCTTGTCTGTCACTGGCCAGTGGTCGACACAACGACTATGGGGAGCGGCCTTAGCCGCAGCTGTGGTCGCCACGGCCCTGCCCTTTGGAATCGTCATTGGACGTCGCCTCGACCCAGCGCGGTTTGAAGCCTTGGTGAGTGCTGTCATCGCTGTGTGCACGGTAAGTCTTCTCGTTCGAGCCTTCTAAGAGGGCGATAGCGTCTTTGTTGTGAACCGTCTTGTCGCTCTTTGCCTGCCAGGAGGACCGTCCTATGTGGATGTAATTCGGCGTATCTGGGACGAAGGCGACGCGGTGTTCCCAGTGGATCAAAGACTCCCCAAGGCATCTCAAGCGGACCTGATCGAGCACATGGCGGCGTCAGCGATCGTCGACTCCGGCGGCGAAGCTTCGATCGCGGGACGACCAGTTGAAACGGGAGATGCCCTGGTGGTTGCCACGAGCGGAAGTACGGGGTTACCGAAGGGAGTTGTGCTTACCCATGATGCTCTCGCCGCCAACGCCCAAGCTACAAACTCCTTTCTCGGCGTCGAGTCCGCTAGCGACAAATGGTTGGCCTGTCTGCCTCTCAGTCACGTGGGAGGATTTTCTGTTGTCGTCCGCGCCCTTCATTCCGATGTGGCTCTCGAAGTGCATGACGGATTCGACGCCGGTCAAGTAAGTCAAGCTGCGCGCAACGGGGCAACGCTCGTATCGCTCGTACCCACCGCAATGAATCGGATCGACACCGCCGATTTCAGAAAAGTCCTGGTCGGTGGCTCGTCTGTTCCTTCGGTCCGCCCTTCCAATGTCGTCGCGACCTACGGAATGACCGAAACCGGTAGCGGCGTCGTCTATGACCGACGACCGCTTGACGGGGTCGAACTTCGCGTCGAACAGGGAGAAATACAGCTTCGATGCCCGATGCTCCTTAGGTGCTACAGGGATGGAACCGACCCGCGAACCGACGACGGTTGGTTTCCCTCCGGTGATGCGGGGAGCGTAGATAGCGATGGTCTACTCACAGTCCATGGACGCAAAGGCGACATGATCATCACGGGAGGTGAGAATGTTTGGCCGGTCGCTGTTGAACGATTACTTGAACACGTGTCAGGCGTCGCAGAGTGCGCCGTCGTCGGACGACCAGACCCTGAATGGGGTCAGATTGTCACAGCGGTCGTCGTACCTTTAGCAAATCCCCCGACCTTAGAAGAGCTCCGCGAGCAGGTGAAGGCGTCGCTCCCGGGGTATTGCGCCCCCCGCAGTGTTGAACTAGTAGACCAGCTCCCGCGAACATCACTAGGAAAGTTGCAGCGACACCGTCTGTGAGAGTGATACTTCGGTGGGGCTTCCCTAAGGACGGGAAATACGTCCACTAATTGGCCTGACGTCCTCTGGGAACTCTTCCACGAAGAGAGCTGCTGTGCCGAGCCCGTGAATCTCGTGCGGGGCAACCTCGAGGGCGAGATCTCTAGCCGCTCTCAATGCAATCGGCCCATCCAAGAACGATGAAATGAGAACACGCACATTGTGTTCCTTGGCTAGAGAAGCGAGTCGGCGAGTCGACTTAGGGCCTCCCAAGACCGACGGTTTTAGAACGAATGTTTGAGCGGCTCCGAGCTCCAAGATGCGTTCCGTTTCCCGAGGGCTGTTGAGATGTTCATCAGCCCCAACCTCGACGCCAGTGTCCGTGACTATTTTCCGCCAGTCAGTCGGGTCGGGAGTGGGTTCTTCTATGAGCTCGATGTCGTCTCCGGAAACGGCACTGAGCACATCCAACGCTTCCTTGGACGACCAGCCACCGTTGGCGTCTAGTCGAAGAAGTGTCCGCCCACGGGTAACTGCCGCCGCAATCCGGATTCTTTGGATATCGCTGTCGGTATCGGTTGCCGCGACCTTCAGCTTTACCGCTGGGTATCCGGATGCGATTGCCTCAATGACTTGGGTTTCGACGTCTCCAACAGCGGCCGCCCCCACCAAGGCTTGTACCGCGATGGAAGCGGAAGGCAAAGAAACGCCTGTTTTTGCGAGTTCAAGGGATTCCAAAGCAGTTGCTGCTCCGCTAAGCGCGGTGGGAGAAACGGGCAACTTCCCTGGATCCTGAACCCATCTTTCGAGGGCGACCTCAGCCTCTTCGAAAGACTCAAGACCGAAACCGTGGAGGGGCGCGGCCTCGCCCCAACCACAGAATTGTCCCTCGGTCACAGATATTTCGATGACGTGCCGTTCGGTCGTGTTGCCGTGAGCGGTGATCAGAGCGTTCCTAAGATGCAGGACCCGTTTGTGCAGAGTTATGAACATTTGAAATGCTCGCTGATGGCTGCCGCCGTTGCGTCGGGTTGCTCCAGATGAGTTGCGTGGCCTGATCCGCTAATTACCTGACAGGTTCCCCGCGGCAACGCTGCTGCCATTTCTTTAGCGATGTTTCGAAACTTTCGATCCTCTTCTCCAACGATGAGAAGTATTGGTAGATCGAGATCCTTGAGCTTGTCATGCAGTGGCGACATTGCTCCGGCGCCAGAGCCCCGAAGGCTATTTGCCAGGCCCAGCGGGTGACTAGAACGTCGCTGCGCCAGAGACCTAGCCCATTGCTCGGCTGTCAGCCGTTGCCGGAGACTTCTCCACATCGGCAGATTCACCCAGCTATCGACGAAGCTTCTGATTCCTTCTTGGGGAATCGAATCTGCGAGATCGCGATCGCTGTTCAGGCGTCGAAGGCGCTCGCCGGCGTCCGCGATTCCAGGGCTTGCACCAATTAGAGCCAGAGAACTGGTCATCGTGGGGTGATGTGCTGCGAAGGTGAGAGCTATACGCCCACCGAGTGAGTAACCAACGATGCGAACTTGAGGGACGTCAAGTTGGATTAGCAGGGCGGCGAGTTGCTTTGAGACGCTCGCCGGTGAATATGGAGTCACCGACGATGGTGACTCGCTTCGGCCGTGACCAATTAAGTCTGGAACAATTTTCCGACCGGTCAATCGTTTCGTCAATGGCTCCATCGCTGAAGCCGAACCCGTAAAGCCATGGAGGATCAATAGAGGATCTCCGTTGCCGAAGATGCTTACGTCCAACTCAACCCCAGCACAATCCACCCTCATTTCATCGCAACCGAGTTTCGATGGCTTGGCGAATACGGCGATGCTGATCTCGATCAAGGTCAGGGTCAACGCGGATACTGATGATACGCAAACCGTCGTGTTCTTCTAAGCAACTACCCAACGCTCGCAGGTCCGATACCTGGATGTGTTCGACTCCGAGAGCTTCTACAACTTCAGCGATATCCAGACCTTGAGGTGTCCTAAAGAGCATGTTGAAGAGATCGGCATCGACGAGTTCGGAAATGGGTAGATAGTCAAAGATGGCCCCCCCTTGGTTTTCGATCACGATGACCGTCAAAGTAACTTCGTCGCTGGCTGCGGCGACCAGACCCCCAAGGTCGTGCTGAAAGGCCAAATCTCCGATGAGAAGGGTCGTCGGACGTCCCGATGCTGCTGCTCCTGCCGCACTTGAGATCATCCCGTCAATTCCACTTGCGCCCCGATTACCGTGTATGGCTAGGTCATCGGATCGAGATTCGAAGAAGCTGTCGACGTCGCGAACTGGCATCGAATTTGAGACATAGAGCAACTGTTCACCAGGCAGCGTGCGCCCTAATTCGCGAGCAATGGCAGGCTGCAGTAGTGCTTCGCTGTCAAGAATCTCATCGATGACAGCGCCCGCTTCTCTATCGGCGCTCGTCCATCGCCGTCCCCAATCGGGCTCACACATCGACGGGGCAATGACATCGGAGATCGCTTGAAGCCCCTCGGGTCCCGCGGAGATCATCTCTGTAATTGTGAAACTGGGGTCAGTCCAACTACTTGACGGATCAAACATGATCATGGGAGCTCGATGATTTTCCATCCACAAACGGAGAGGTTTACAAGTGGGAGGGCCTCCCAATCGGACAACTATTTCGGGCACTGTGTCGTGGGCCCATGTAGAGCCAAGAAGATGATCATGATGGTTGATCACGGCAACGTCGTCCGCTTTGACTCGCAACTGAGAAAGGGGTTCCGCGAGTAACGGGAAGCCGGTCTTCTTGCAGAAGTCTTGGACGGCGTGCTTCCATCGGTCCCCAGCCGCCATGGGTCCGGCAACGACGACGCCTCGAGGTGTGGACTCGAAATTGGCTGCCAGACGGGCGACAGCATCGGAATTAAGGGTGAGTGTGGGCGTTGCGATCGTCAGTGGCTTCAGGGGGTGCGTCCACGAATCGTCGCCGCGAGGTTCAAGTGGTTCTCGGAATGGCCAGTCCAGATGTACCGGTCCGGGGTGTAACCCGGTCGAAGTTTGAACGGCTCTCGCTGCGGTTCGTTGGAACCAGTTCGGTGACGATTCACTCGCGATGGGTAACTCGGCGAACCATCGGACATTGCTGCCATAGATCTTGGTTTGGTCGATGGTTTGTCCGGCACCCCATCCTCTTAGCTCAGGAGGACGGTTAGCTGTTACGACAATCAACGGAGTCTCCGACCAATGAGCCTCAATAATCGCTGGCAGGTAATTTGCTGCCGCGGTGCCCGAAGTGCACACGAGCGCGACCGGTCTGCCCGACGACTTGGCAAGCCCTAACGCGAAGAAAGCAGCGGACCGCTCATCAAGGCGAATCCAATTTCGTAACTCGGGTGTGGCCGCCAGCGTAAGTGCCAACGGCGTTGATCTTGAACCGGGTGAGATGACGGAATGCTGAACGCCTTGGGCCGCCAGTTCTGTTGCGAAAGCTGCGCAGGCGGCATACACCGCGTCGGTCGTCATTGGCTTAAGGGGTTAAGTCGAGGGCGCCAAGGACAGCTTCAAATTTTGTTGCGGTTTCAGCGAGTTCGTGGTGGGGTTCGGCACCGTCCACGATTCCACCTCCCGCGAACAGAGTGAGGGAGTGCTCATCAAGAAGGGCCGATCTGAGGGCAACTCGGAATTGGCCGTGGCCTTGGAGCGTCATCCAGCCGACAGGTGCTGCGTACCAACCTCGGTCCATTGATTCGTTTTGATCGATCCAATCTTGAGCACGCTGCCTAGGTAAACCCGCTACGGCTGGCGTTGGGTGCAAAGCGCATACCAGATCGAGAATATGAGTGCCGTGAGGAACCGTTCCCGCAATCGGCGTGTGTAGATGTTGAATACGTCGAAGCTTCATCACGCCTGTTGAGGCAGGAGGGTCCAAGGCAACTCCGGCAGCGGTCAGTGCCTCAGTAATGTCGCTCACGACGACCTCGTGTTCGTGGCGTTCTTTGGGACTTGAAAGCAACTCCGCGCGAAAGCGGGCATCAGCACCAGGGTGCTCGTGGCGAGGACGCGAACCGGCTAAAGCTGCGGTCTCTACTCGGTTCTCATCGGCATTGACCAGTTTCTCGGGGCTGGCGCCGAGAAAAATTTGAGTTCCGTGTGCGATCGCGAAGGTTGCGCAGGAAGGGTGTCTGACTTTCAAGCGCTCTAAGACCGCCGCTGGGTTGAGCCGAGCCGGAACCGATAGTGAACGAGCCGTCACCACTTTCGTCATTTCTTGATTGTTAACTAGGGCGAGTGCACGTGAGACCAGGCCCAGGTACTCAGCATCGTCTCGGTGGTTGACCTCGTCTACCCATCCGAGGCTGTTATCGAAGCTCAGTGTGAAGGTTGGGAGGTTTACGCCGTCGACATGAGTGAGCCAAGTTGAGCCCTTTGACCGCACCACGAATATCTCAGGCAACACCAATTCACCACCCCCAAAAACTGTCCAGTCGGGGTGACGTTCAATATCTCGGTCACTAAACGCGAAGCCTCCAACGAGCACTCCGGAGGAAAATTCGGGGCCCGAATCGCCGGTGATTTGGAGATTTAGGGTGTCCAAAGCTTCACGTACGGATGCGAATCGTCCCTGACGCTCTTCGGCCCTAAAGGTTCGTGCCGCGCCCAGGGCGGCAAACTCGAAATCTTCCTCAGGTGCAGCCCAATAAGCTTTTTGAAAGTGATTTGAATTAGCCCATAGCGCCAACGGATCGACAGAACCATTGAGGCGTCTCCGCACGAGAGTCAAGGTTTTCGTTGCGGCCAAGGTGTTCACGTCTCAACGTCCTCAGTGAGGAGGTGGCGAGTCGCCTGTTCGATCAACGTTTGTCGAAAATGTTGAGCCACTAGTTCAGTTACGACGGGGATGATGTTCTCAACGGTTTGCGCTTGCGACAAGTCTTCCTTGCCGGCGAGTTGATCGGCTAACAGCGCCACAGCGTCTTTAGCGATGCCCTCGACATGATCGGCATGACGCACCGCGAGTTGAACGAGCCGGTCGAAAGGTACGCCGGCCTCAAGTAGCCCAACTCCTGCCTTGAGCATTGAGAGCGTTTCGATTCCGAAGGTGTCGCCACCTGTTCTAGTGGGACGAATGAGGCCTGCATCAATTGCCAGGTCGACAATGTCCGCGTCGACTCCGGAGGTCTCTACGAGTTCGGCGAAGGTGAGTGATTCACTGGCGCTGTTGAGAGAATCCAAGAGAGGGTGCGAGGCGGATTCGGTGAGGCGCTGAATTTGGGCCAAACTGAATCCGTCGTGAGAGAGTTGCCGAACCTCGGCGAGCCGAGAAGCGTGAGACTTGTCATAGACGGCGACCCGTCCTTGCCGCGAGGGCGGATGCAATACACCAATTTTTTGGTAATAGCGGATGGTGTCAACGCTCAGTTCTGCATCCCCAGCTAACTGCTCAACGCGCATACCCCTATTCTAGGAGTAATTACTCCAAGAGTCATTACTCCTACTATCTGTGGGCAGCCTCTAGTTGATTTGCTTCTCCATACCCTCCCAATAGGGCGCACGAAGCTTGAATTTTTGAAGCTTTCCGGTAGCGGTTCGTGCTAGTTCCTCACGGAGTTCGACTGAAGTCGGGCACTTGTAGTGCGCCATTTTCTCTCGGCAATAATCGATCAGCTCCTGTTCGGTGACAGATTGATCTTCACCCAATACCACTAGAGCCTTGACCGTTTCTCCCCACTTTTCATGAGGCACTCCGATCACTGCGACTTCGGATATTGCGGAATGGCTGAAGATCACGTCTTCAACTTCGATGGAGGAGACGTTTTCGCCGCCCGAAATAATCACGTCCTTTTTCCGGTCCGAAATCGTGACGTGATGCTCGTCATCCATGGTTCCACCGTCGCCCGTGTGAAACCAGCCGTCAACGATGGCTTCTGCAGTCGCTTCGGGTTGTTCCCAATACCCCTCAAGCACCACATTTGAGCGAGCCAAGATTTCGCCTTGCTGGTCGACCTCGATCTTTACTCCTACCGCGGGAGCCCCCGCACGGCTCAACTTCCGAGCCTTCTCTTCGGAGCCAAAGTCATCCCATTCTGAACGGCACCGGTTCATTGTCAGGAGAGGTGAGGTTTCGGTAAGACCGTAAATTTGGATGAATTCCCAACCCAGTTCCTCTTCGGTACGAGCGATGGTTTGAGTAGGGGGTGGCGCACCCGCAACCACTATTCGCACTCGGCCTTTTCCCGGAATCTCGCCTTCCCAGTCTTGAGCTGCTTCTAACACTGCCGCCACCACCGCGGGAGCCCCACACATGTAGGTGATGTCGTGTTCTTCGACGCGGCGAAGAATTTCATCGCCGCGCACTTCTCGAAGCACTACGTGCTTGCCGCCCATTCCCGTCACGGCGTAGGGCATACCCCAGCCATTGCAATGGAACATTGGGAGGGTGTGAAGATAGTTGTCTCTATCGCTTACTCCGGCGTGCCAACCGAAAGTGGTCGCATTCACCCACAATGCCCTATGAGTTTGCTGCACACCCTTAGGTCGGGCGGTCGTTCCGGACGTGTAGTTAATCGTCGCTGTGGCGTCCTCATCTGGAGTCCAAACCTGAGGCTCGCCTCCGGCTAAGTACATCTGATCGTCGCTGTCTGTGCCCATTACTACAAAGCGGTCAACCTCGATGTCCTTGCAGGTGTCCTCAAGCGAAGGATCTACGAGCAACATTGAGGCCCCGCAGTGGTCAACGATGTAGGAAATCTCGTCGTGGCTGAGCCGGAAGTTGATTGGCACAAATACACGGCCGTACCCTGAAACACCCCAAAAAGAAGTCATGAGGCGGCCGCTATTTTGGGACACCATGGCCACCCGTTCGCCTACTCCTATACCCAAGTCGTCTAGCTTTGCGGCCTGCTCGCGTACTTTTACTCCGAACTGGCCCCAGGTCAGCTCACCTAACCCGCCGCCGGGGGTATCAGGTTCGTCGACAAGGGCTATTCGGTCCGAATAGACGTTCTCGGCTCGATACAGAAAATCGGAGATCGTAAAAGGCACCTTCATGATGTGTTCCCTCGGTCTAGTGCTCGATGTTGAGGCCAACAGTAGACCGGTAAGGTCGATGCAAGTCCAATGAGATGACTCAAATGCCAATCGAAGTTCACCTAATCGACGGAACGTATGAGTTATTCCGACACTTTTTTGCGGTCCCATCCCGTCGAACTGCCGATGGACAAGAAGTCGGCGCTCTTCGCGGGGTTCTTGGGAATGTTATTGGTCTATTGGAACGGGGCGTTACTCACCTGGCGGTTGCTACCGATCATGTCATCCCATCTTTTCGAAACGATCTGTGGCCGGGATACAAGGATGGTTCCGACACCGATCCTGAAATAACCCAACAATTCGAACCCCTTGAAGAAGCCCTAGTAGCGCTCGGGGTTGAAGTGTGGCCGATGGTTGAATTCGAAGCCGATGATGCTCTCGCTGCTGGCGCCGCAATGGCTAGTCAAGATGACAGAGTCGACAGGGTGCTGATATGCACTCCAGATAAAGATCTAGCGCAATGCGTTGGAGGCAAAGTCGTTCAATGGGATCGACGCAAGGATCTGATTTTCGGTGAAGCAGCAGTTGTCGAAAAGTATGGCGTAACTCCCGAATCAATTCCCGATTACCTGGCTTTAGTGGGCGACGCCGCCGATGGCTTCCCTGGTCTAAGTGGGTGGGGTGCTAAATCTGCTGCGACGGTCCTGAGCCGCTACCGGTCGATCGAGATGATTCCCGATGATTTCGAACAATGGGATGTCGCGGTACGAGGCGGCCATCGATTGGCGTTGACTTTGGCGAAACAACGCGATCTAGCGCTGCTTTTCAAACAGATCGCAACGGTCCGCGACGATGCTCCGATCGCAGAAAACGTCGATCAGTTGAGATGGGTTGGTCCGACTGCGGGCTTCGAAATCTTCTGTGTCTCGAACGGCATGGAGTCACTCTTGACGCGATCGCGAGAGCTCGCAGCCCGGTCGCTCTAGGATGGAACAATGGAACTGGGACCAGTGCACCACGTATCGATCAATTGTTCTGACGTTGAGGCCACTGCGCCCTTTTATACCGACGTGTTGGGAATGACGACCCTCGACCGTCCAGACTTCCCGTTTAACGGCCGTTGGCTTCGCACCACTGGAGGGGGAGAGGTTCATCTCATCGAAGTAGAGGGATGGCAACCTCCCAAAGGCCAACATTGGGCCTTTCAAGTTGAGAACATTGACACGACGGTTGCAGAGCTACGAGAAATGGGGGTCGAAGTAAAAGACCCGCGGGGACTCCCGGGAACCAGTGCTCGGCAAACCTTCTTTTTTGACCCGTCTGGCAACATGATCGAACTGAACCAACCCGCGTAACTACTCGGTTTTGCCGACATGGCGAATCAAATAGTTACCCAGTTTCGATACCTGCTGGCCAGCAAGCTTGGGTCGTAGCCGATGACTTATTGGCTACTGAGCCCCGCGCGGAAAAGGCCTTCGAGTTCTGCCGTCTGTATCGCTTCGCCGGGTTCGTCGAGGCGGGAGAGCGTAACGCCCACGATATTGGCCGAACATTCGAAATCGTGAGGGTACGGCCCTACCGGTGACCCAGTGTCGGTACCGACATCGAAGGTTTCACCACTCATCGAAAACATGATCGGTACGGTGCGCTCGAGACGTGCGTGGGCAACAGCGCGTTGGTCTAAGACCAACACCAACTCCCCACCTCGACCGAAACCTCCGTCGTAGTCAAACAGGGCCTCAACTAAATGGAGCCCAGGGTCGAGCGTCGGGCCAGACAATGTCGTTATTTCGTGACCGAAACAGTTGTAAGTGAAGTGTGGCTGTCCTTCATCTAGCCACATCGACCATCCAGACATGTTTCCGCCCTGGCAGGCGATCACGCCTCGGTCCCCGACCGTTAGTGCTATCTCGGCGGAAATTCGCCATGAACAATTCTTCAGTCGTACCACTGTGCTTTCAGGCAATCTCACGTGGGCGGTGCTGTAGGTCATGCTGTTCAGCCCGCTGAGCGCGTGAGGTACCGCTAGTTGCCCGCCTCGCGGCGAACCGGCGTCGCGTAACGGGTATACGCCGAATTTGCGGGCCTCGATGTCGAACAGGTTCACTAACTCTGCGAGCAGTTCGGGATGTTTATCTGAAAGGTCGACAGACAAGGAGAAGTCGTTCTTGACGTCATATAGCTCCCACCGTTCCTGCGGACCGTCGAAGTCGAACGCCTGCATCCTGATCCACGGCACGCGACCGTGGAAGCACGATGCGATCCATCCGTCGTTGTAAATTGCACGGTTTCCGAGGATTTCGAAGTACTGAGTGACACGACGGCTGGATCCGTCTGCTGCGAATGAGTAACCCATAGGAGTTCCATGCAAAGGGACTTGTTTAATCCCGTTCACGGTCTCAGGGGCAGTAATCCCGGCGGCTTCGAGAATTGTCGGAGCGATATCGATCACGTGATGGAACTGAGATCGCAGTCCACCCTGGTCGGCGATCTTGCCCGGCCACTCGACGGCGAGTCCGTTTCTTGTTCCTCCAAAGTGTGAGGCGACTTGTTTCATCCATTGGAAGGGCGAATCGAGAGCCCACGCCCAACCAACGTTGAAATGATTCTCGCACTTGGCGCTACCGAAATCGTCCATGTGCTCGAGTAACCATTCAGGATCCTCGTGCACTCCGTTCTGGAATGATGGAGCACTCCAAGCACCATGGATGGTGCCCTCGGCAGAGGCACCGTTGTCGCCGGAGAGGTAGATGACCAGGGTTTCGCGTCCCTCCTGCCTTGCAGCGTCAATCACTCGGCCGATGTGGTGATCGGTATGGGAGAGGAAACCAGCGAAACATTCCATGAGTCGCGCGGCCACCGGGCGATACCGCTCCGGATAGTCCGCCCACGCGGGGATCTCATCAGGTCTCGGAGTAAGGGCAGTGTCCGCGGGGATAACGCCCAAGCGGAGTTGTTCCGCGTGGATTCGGTCGCGGAGATCGTCCCACCCACTGTCAAATTTCCCCCTGAACTGTTCGATCCAGTCCCGAGGCACGTGATGCGGGGCATGCACCGCTGGAGTGGAGAAGTAACAGAACCATGGACGGTTGGGTGCAGACACCCGATGGCGTTCGATCCACGCGACGGCCTGGTCCGCTAAGTCCTCGGTGAGGTGGTAGCTGGGTTTGCCGACATGTGGCGAAATTGGTGTGGTTTGATCGTAGACAGCTGGTTCCCACTGGGATGCTTCGGCGCCGATGATTCCGTAGAAGCGGTCGAACCCCATCCCCGTTGGCCAACGGTTGAAGGGACCGGCGGGACCTTGCTCCCATGCAGGTGTCAAATGCCACTTCCCGAAGCACGAAGTCGCGTAACCCGACATTTGGAGTATCTGGGCGACGGTCGCAGCTTCAGCCGGTATTACCGAGTCATATCCCGGGAATGAGTTAGCGATCTCAGTGATTCCCCCCATGTGAACGGTGTGATGTTGGCGTCCGGTGAGCAGGGCAGCTCTGGTCGGGGAACACAAGGCTGTGGTGTGGAACTGGTTGTACAACAACCCCCGGTCAGCGACACCTTCGAAGGCAGGAGCCTGAACCGGACCACCGAAAGAAGCAAACGACCCGAACCCGACGTCGTCCAGCATGACGAGCAACACGTTTGGGGCATCGGTCGGTCCAACAGGCAGAGTGAGTCGTTGAGGTTCGCTGTCGCCCAACAGTCGCCCAATTCGCCCAGCGAAGGGCTCTGATGGCCTTGGCAAACCTTCACTCATCCGAACCCCGGATGATCGATCGCTGCCAGAGTACGCAATACCTGCGTCGCATCACCCTCGATCGACAAACGCCCCGAATCCACGGCAGAACGTAGGTCGTTCGAACCGGTGAGGATCTCGTTCCACGATGATCTGCTCCCGATAACAGTGGCTTCAGCATCGCCGCCACCAGTCGGGCAGGCAACGTGATTACGAAAATGGAGACCCGTACGTTCGCCATCGAGCACTACAGCAAGATGAAAGTCGACACCGGTGAGACGGTCTGGGTCAACGAGGACTCGGAGGATCGATACTGCGGTCTCAACAGACCACCGAGCGACCTGACGGCGGCTGAACCGGTGAGTTCTCAGCCTAGATACGTCGATACTTCCATCAAGATCGAGCGCGCGTGTGAGGCACCAATTACGAACATTGGCTGACGTTGTGCGTCGGGCTGCGGTCCGGAGCACCTCCGCGAGCAGTCGCCGATCTTCCTCATCCGCGTCATCTCGGTGCGCCAGACGACCCGCTAGCGAGAGAGCCCAACGGAGATCGTTGTGTGTACCCGTGAGTGCTTCAACGCAAAGTGCCCTTACTTGTTCGGCCCCCCCTATTGCAGCAACCATCCGTTCCGCTTCATCGGCGGTATCAAGGGGAAGCAGAGCCACCGGGTCGCCATCGAAAAACCCGAAGAGTCCTGCTCGGATTTGGCGGACGTGGTGTTCCGCGAGGCCGTAATGCTGGCGTGTCAACCAGTCCTGTTCATACATCGCTGGTAACTGGACCCGATGCGCGAGTTCTGAACCTGTTGCTCCGCGATTTGTCCAGCGCACGGTTTGATCCCATAGAAATTGGATCGAGTCTCGATAGGCGGTCACCCTTCGGGATATCTCTTGAGTCCCAGACAGCGGTGGACCGTGGGTCGCGAGAAGGTGTTCAG
>DASCSY010000007.1:0-29899 GCA_034399415.1 Acidimicrobiales bacterium | reverse complement strand
GCAGTCCTTGGATCAGTCTTGCCGCCATGTTCGCTGCGACCGAACACGTCGGGGGGGCGGTCGGTGTAGCTGCTGCTCCATTTCGGTCCCTACCTCATTTGGCTCTTTCCGCAGCAACTCTGAATGAACAATCAGATGGCAGGTTTTCGTTGGGGATTGGAGTGTCGCATAGAGAAGCCGCTACACGACTGGGCGTTCCTTTCCCGACTTCACCGTTGAGGTGGATGGAAGTGGCGTGTGACGAGTTGATGGGTCAAGCTCGGTTCGGTGTGACGTTCGGGCAAGGTTTCCCGGTCCTTGTCGGAGCGCTCGGTCCAAAGATGGTCGAGTTGGGTGCATCTCGCTCCGATGGTCTGGTGTTGAACTGGTTAACCCCACAACACGCGCAAGAAACCGTTGCTTTGGCACACGAAATTGGGCGCGCGAACGGTCGAACGCCGTACACGGTGCTGTATGTGCGTCTCAGCCCCTACGACGCTCTCCACACCGACGCTGTCAACTACGACGCCATGGCGAACTATCACCAGCACTTTCAACGGCAGGGTTTAACAAGCCCTGAAGACGTTGTGGCTGGTACGTGTTTACAAAGCGACGATATTGGTCATGCTCGACAGCAACTAGCTGCTTGGGCCGAAGCCGGGATTGATCTGGTGTGTGTCTACCCTCACGGACTGAACCAAAGCGAATACGAGTCGGCACTCGCAGAGTTAACTAAATAATTCGTCGCAAGAGCCGGCACGGCGGTGGGAACTACTCCTGGTTGAGGTGGGAGAGGAGCAGTTCAATTTCTTGGTCGACGTTGTCTGGCACGAGGTAGTCATCTTCGTTGCATATCTCATCGATTCGTTCGGCGACGGTTTCGAGGGTGAGATCGTCTTCGTAGATTCCTTTGGTCACTCCCATGAAGGCACGTCCTACCCGGCCACCTGACGCGGAGAGGGTTTCACCGTTAAGCAAACACGACTCGTGAGCCAGGTACGCCACTGCGGGAGCGACCTGGTGGGGACCCATTTGATAGGCCAGATCTTCGCCACTTAAACCGGTCATTTCGGCCATGGCGCCATCATCACCAAGTACGTCACCGGTCATACGGGTTAACGCGCCAGGAGCGATCGCGTTCACATGAATCCCGTACCGGGATCCTTCTATTGCAAGGGTTCGAGTAAACCCGTAGATGGCTGCCTTTGCGGCCGAATAGGCACTTTGGCCAAACGAACCAAACAATCCAGAACCTGAACTGGTGTTGACAACGCGCCCATAACCCACCGTTTTCATGTGTTCATATGCGGGGCGGGTGACAAAAAAACAGCCTTTGACGTGAACATCCAGGACTGGTTCGAACTCGTATTCGTTGATGTTGAGGAACGTTCGATTGCGAATAATTCCGGCGTTGTTGATCACGATGTCGAGTTGCCCGAACTCTTCCAAAGTGGCAGCAACCATCGACTCTGCTCCCTGCCGTGTGGCTACAGAATCACTGTTCGCGGCTGCTACACCACCAGCGGACTGTATTTCTTCGACAACACTCTCAGCTGGACTTGGATCATGGTCTTGACCTCCCATAGTTGGCGACCCCAAGTCGTTCACCATGACTGCCGCTCCACGCGACGCAAGCAGGATTGCGTGTTCTCGACCTAAACCACCACCGGCCCCTGTCAGTAAGGCAACTCGACCATCGAATCTCAGTTCGCTCATAGCTGCACCCTAGATTGCGACTACGGGCGCAAGCAGTGACAAACTCTCTCCATGATTAGCGATCTCGAAGAACACGTCATAGAAGGCAACGGAATACAAATTCATTACGTAACCAAAGGAGAAGGCCCTGCGGTAGTGATGTGCCATGGCTTCCCTGAAAGTTGGTATTCGTGGCGTCACCAAATCGACGCTCTAGCAGAAGCCGGATATCAGGCCGTTGCCATGTCAATGCGAGGCTATGGAAACACAACTGCGCCACAAGCCATAGATGCCTACGACATCAACCACCTCGTTGGAGATGTCGTTGTTGTCGCCAATCACCTGAATCAGGGACCGGTAGTCGTTGCGGGTCATGATTGGGGTGCGCCGGTCGCCTGGTTTGCTGCCCTCATGCGTCCCGACGTGTTCCGAGCTGTGGCTTGTTTGAGTGTGCCCTACACAGGTCCAATCGGGGCTCTTCCCGAAGGCATGGACCTGAATGGGCTCATGGCTCAAACAGCGGGACCTGACCGGGACTACTACCGGTTGTTCTTCCAGGAACCAGGGAAAGCAGAAGCAGACCTCGAAGCTGACATTTATAAAACAATGCGCGGTTTCTTGTATGCCATCAGCGGCGATGCACTCCGCAACGGCGACATCAGCGAACCATTCGATGGTCACTTCCCTGCTGGTGAAGCTATGACTGACCAACTCGTATCACCCGACGAGTTGCCTCCGTGGCTCACTCAGGAAGATCTGCATTTCTACGTTGAGGAGATAACTCGAACGGGTTTCCGAGGTGGCCTTAACTGGTACCGAAATATCAACAGGCTGCCAGCGATTACAGCTCCTTTCCTAGGGGCAACCATCGAACAGCCCTCGTTCTATATGGGTGGTTCAACAGACTTGATCGCAGGGAACACCCCTGAAGCAATCAGCGCCATGCAACAAGCTTTGGGTGATCTACGTCACTGCGAAATCATTGAGGGCGCCGGTCACTGGCTCCAACAAGAGTGCGCGTCAGAAGTCAGTTCAGCGATGGTGGCCTTCTTAGGTGATCTCGACTGACTTTTCCCTGCCCTGGGTTGCGTTTACGCTGCCGACATGAGCGAAAAGCCCCAAGTCAACGTCCCCGAAGGTGAGCCAACCGGTAAACAACTAGGGATTGTTGACCTGATCGCGGGAGACGGTGAGCAGGCAGCGGCAGGTCACGCTGCAGAAGTTCATTACGTGGGCGTGTCCTGGAACACCGGTAACGAGTTCGATGCGTCCTGGAATCGAGGACAAACGTTCAGCTTCAAGCTCGGCGGTGGCCAAGTTATTTCCGGTTGGGATCAGGGGGTGGTTGGAATGCGCGTCGGAGGTCGACGCCAACTCACAATCCCACCAGCTTTGGCGTACGGGAGTGCCGGTGCGGGTGGCGTGATAGGCCCAAACGAGCATCTCATCTTCGTCGTGGACTTAGTTTCTGTTCGCTAACCCGTCAGTTGACGATGCGTCGGCAGATCATTCGTGCTTCATGACGGTTATCGAACCACGCTTCCTCATAGTCAAGAGCCGTGAAACCCGACAGCAAGCCTGGTAGTTCGCCGCGCTCAACTAAATATTTTTTGCTCGGCCGCGGATGCCGTTGTTGGTTGGTGACGGTCGCGACCCTCACGAACAGCAGCCCGTGCGGGGCGACATGTCTGTGAAACGTTGAGTACAGAGTTCGATCAAAAAAATCGCAACACACCGCCATGTGCCATGAGCCTGTAAGTGAGTTGGGAGATTCGAGGTCATGGTGAACTGTCGAAAGCGAAAGTCGTCTCCGTGTCGCTTCTTGCTGCGCAATATCAAGCGCTACCTGGGAGACGTCAATCAAAGTGACATCGAAACCTTGCCCTCTCAACCAGAGCGCTGTTCCGCCAGTACCTCCGGCGAAATCGGCGACCGTGGTCGGAGGTGAAGGTAACAACTCTGACTCTGTGACGAACGAATCAGGATCACCAGGTTTGTCATGGTCGCCGTAGATGGCGTCCCAGCGACCCTGAGCGCTATCACTACTCACTCAATTGCTCCACACATAGAGGGTTGCTTTCAATCATGATCGAAAAATCCGGATTTGGTAAACCGCCAACACGCGACTGCAGCGATCATCGCCACCAACGACAACACTGTGACCGCGGGAACGAAGTCAACAGCGTTTTGACGCGCGATACCGATGAACCACGGCCCAGTTACCCCGCCAAGTTCCCCAGCTGTAAAAAACAGGCCACCAGCGGCACCCATACGAGCCTCTGACACTCGCGGAGCCGACATTAAGAGCAGCATCGCCATCGGGACGCTCGAAACTCGAACGATGCCAATCACTGCAACGGCGACCACCTGAACTAGTTGAGGTGTTATCGCTAACGCCCATACAGCTATCGCCATGGCACCGAGCATGGCGACCAGCACCTTGGGGCGTGCCTGAGGGGTGACTCGTCCGGGTATGAGTAACGATCCAATGACTCCGACCGTCATCCCAGTGGCCGTTAGCCACGCCGCGCCTCGAGTTGACCACAGTCCACTGTGAAGCATTTCGGGCATCCATCCGGTCAAAGCATGGCCGACGAAGAAAATCATGAACGCTAAAAACAGGAGCCGCCTGACTGTTGGGTCACCCCACAATGCACTGTTCGACTCATTCTGCGAACGAGGCATCGCAGTGTCAGGATTTGAGTCGCCCACCCCGACCCAGAAAAGACCGCTGAGGAGCGACACGCAGGCAAATGTCACCATGACCCATCGCCAATCTCCGAAGAAGATGCGAAGGGGGTCGGCGACGACGAGTCCAACAATCGAACCCACCGATGGCGCGGTGCTGTACACACCAACAGCAAGTCCCCGTTCGTGAGAGGCAAACCATTGCGTCACTAGTTTCGGAGCGCCGATGGAAATAAACGGACCACCAAGACCAAACACCGCTACGGCAAACCATAAGCCGGTCCCTGACTGGGCGGCGCCGCGAAGCAAGCCCGATACTCCAATCAAGACCGCACCCAGGGACAGTCCCACTCGCACACCAACACGATCGAGCACCTTGCCAACAAGCGCCGACACGGCGAGGTAAACAAATGGCCACGCGCCAAGGGCGGCACCCATAGCTGCGTGGGACATGTTGAGGTCATTTCGGATGTGGCTGAGCAGTGGCGCAAGAGATCCAGCTACAAGACCAAAGGAGGCGTACAGCGTCCATAGCGAGGCAAGCACCCACCAACGACGATGAGGTGACGTTTTAGCAATCATGGTCAAGTTTTTGTCGGCGCCCATTCCAGCACGGCATTTCACTGATATCCCCGGTAGCTTCCAGTAGGTGAGCATAAAAGGCAAAGCTTTCATCGCCGGAATTTACGAGCACCCTGAACGGCATTTGCCGGATCGAACTCTTCCACAAATTCACGCTGATGTGGGACTCGCAGCGTTGGCTGATGCGGGGCTTTCTACCTCAGACGTTGATGCTTACTATTCGGCTGGAGACGCTCCGGGATTCGGTGTCTTGTCCATGATCGATTATCTAGGACTTGAATGCCGTTACCTGAACAACACCGAAACCGGTGGTTCTTCCTATCTCGTGCACGCCCAACATGCGGCTACTGCAATCGCTGCGGGTCACATCGATGTCGCGTTGATCACGTTGGCTGGCAAGCCTCGAACGGGTGGAGCGGGTCCCGGGGGAAGTGGGCGAATCGGGGCGGCACCTGAAGCACCGTTTGAGAGTCAGTGGGGTATGTCCGTGCCCGGCGGATACGCCCTGGCAGCGCAACGGCACATGCACGAATTCGGGACAACGTCTGAACAGTTGGCAGAAATCAAGGTGGCAGCGTCAACCCATGCGCACCACAATCCGCATGCGTTACTTCAAGATCGGGTGACGGTGGCAGAGGTGCTCGAATCACCAATGATTTCTGATCCGTTACATCGACTCGATTGCTGTGTCATCACTGACGGTGGAGGGGCGATGGTGATCGTCAGCGAAGCGGTCGCCAACAGTTTGGAGCGTCACTCCATTCCTATTTTGGGAACGGGATCGTACGTCAAATCTTCCCAATCCGGCCGCATTGATCTCACCCATACCGGGGCAGTGAAATCAGGTCCTTTGGCATTCGCCGAAGCGTGCGTTTCGCCGAGCGATATTGACTACGTGTCTATCTACGACAGCTTTACGATCACGGTATTGATCACACTTGAAGATTTGGGTTTTTGTGAACGCGGAAGCGGCGGCCAATTCGTTTCCGATGGCAATCTTCAGGCACCACATGGCGGTCTCCCGTTTAACACTGACGGCGGGGGGTTGTGTAACAACCACCCAGCGAATCGGGGGGGAATGACCAAGGTCATCGAGGCTGTTCGGCAACTCCGTGGCGAAGCGAACGCTCCGGTGCAAGTTGATGACTGTGAGCTAGCTCTAGCCCATGGAACTGGAGGCAGTTTGGCGACACGTTCAGCAAGTTCGACGATGATCTTGGGAAGGTCGCTATGAGATTGCCAGCTAAAGCTGCTCATTCAAATTCCGAAAACGCTCCATTCTTTGAAGGCACAGAAAACGGTCACCTTGTTCTTCCTAGGTGCAGTGTCTGCGATTTCGTTATTTGGTTTCCGAGGGAAATCTGCCCAGAGTGCGGCTCACAGGAGGTTGCGTGGTTCAATGCCTCTGGCAGAGGAACTATTTACAGTTGCACCGTTACCAGGCAAATTCCGGGAAGTTGGAGCAAGGTAACGCCGTTCGTTCTGGCCTATGTCGAACTTGAAGAGGGACCGCGCGTGATGACCAACATTGTTGAATGCGACCCCGAGTCCGTCTCGATTGGGGATCCGGTGGAGGCTGTGTTTGAGGAAGCGGTGCACCGCGATGGTGAACCGGGCTCTCCTCTTCTCAGGTTTCGACCCATCGAAGGTTAAGGCGATATGAATCGAACTTCGTTCCTCGTCAACGAACTTGACGCCACGAATCTTTACAAGCTCACCACCGGGTTGATCGTGCCTCGCCCAATTGGGTGGATCGGGACCCGCAGCAATTCTGGGGTCCATAATCTTGCGCCGTACTCGTTCTTCAACGCGGTGGCAACCAATCCACCTGTTCTGGTGTTTTCTACTGGCGTTTTTGATGGCGTAATTAAGGATTCACTTCGCAATATTCGAGAGACAGGTGTTTTTACCGCCAATCTCGTTGACCATGATCTTGCGGTGGCGATGAACGATACGTCAGCAACGCTGGATCACGACATTGACGAATTCGCTGTTGCCGGTTTGACTGCCGCTAATTTCGGTCACGTCGATGCACCAGGGGTGCAAGAGGCGAAGGCAGTGATCGAGTGTTTGGCAGTTCGGGAGGTTGAATTTGGCAACCCAGATGAACTCCATCATGTCGTTACCTTCGGCGAAGTCGTCGCCTTTCACGTAGATGAAGAAATGCTTGACGGGACTCGAGTTGACCCGGTTCGGCTCGACGCTCTTGGGCGTCTTGCCGGAATGGATTACGCGACAACCCGTGACCAGTTGCGGTTGGACCGACCGGACTGAATCTTCGCTGGAGCTAGTAAGGGGTGCCGTCCGGCTGGAGGTAGTCAAGTGAGATGTGGCCCTCTTCCACGAGCACGTCGTATTCGTCGTCGGTCATAGCGAGCAACTCTTTGAAGATGGTCTCGTTATCACCTCCGAGCACAGGGAGAGGTTCAAAGCGCATGTCGGGTCCGCTCCAACGCCACAAGTGGGTTGGATAATCGTGGATACCGATTTCGGAGTTGCCGTTCGGGGCGAACAATCCGCGCTCCCGAAAGTGAGTCTCAGCTAACGCTTCTTGTTCGTGTAAGAGCGGCGCAGCGGGCACATCTGCCTGTTGACACAAGTCGAAAATCTGTTGAGCTGTGTGCGCGGAGGTCCACGTAGCTAGATGTTCGTCAATTTCGTCGTGCCGAGCTTGGCGACCTTCGACGTGAGCTAGCTCGGCGTCTGCGGTCCAATCGGGAGAGCCCATCAGACCCACAAGTGCGCTCCATTCCTCGTCACTAGTGACTGATAGCGCCACCCATTGGTCGTCTCCACGACATGGGTAACAGCCTTGAGGGGCATGCACTCGGTGGCGATTTCCGAGAGGTTGGTGAACTACGCCGTCTCGGGCCGCATCGATTAAAAGCTCGCCGATGTGATTCAACATGTTTTCGCACTGCGCAAGTTCAATTAATTCCCCGATACCAGTTGTCTCGCGTCGTCGTAGCGCCGTGAGAGCCGCGAACGCGCCCGCTGATCCTGAAGCTGCATCCATGTGAAAGACGCCCTCATTTTCGGAAAGATCAGCATCTCGGTAACCGCGAATCGCGCCAAGTCCACAAAGCGCTTCGAAGTTGACACCAAAGCCAAGGAACGAACGATACGGTCCGTCGAGACCCACTGACGGCATTCGAATCATTATCAACTGCGGATTTCGCGAGTGAATTTCGTCCCACCCGATTCCTAATCTGTCCATCAGATCTACCGAGTTGTTTTCAATCATCACGTCGCTGACGTCTACTAAGCGAAGAAACGCTTCTCGACCTCGTTCTTTTCGAAGATCCAACGTCACGCTTCGTTTATTTCTTGCGTGTACGTTGAATAACCCGAAGCGATTCCATGGCCGTTCACCAGGGTCAGCATCTGGGTAGGCGCCCCCGATACCGCCGATGTCGGCAATCATTTCCTTGGTGGGTCGCGGAAAGATTCCTCGAGTAGCTGTCGGAAAAATCCATGGGTTATCGACTCGGACAATGTCAGCACCAAGGTCTCCGAGAATTTGGGTCGCGTACGGGCCGGCCCAAATGACGGTCATATCGAGCACTCGTATGCCCTGAAGCGGCAACTCATCATCAGCGCGCTGTCCGATCGTTCGAGCCGACAGTTCCGCTTCCTCAAGCTCTGCTTGATGTTCACCAATAGTTGGCGCGGGACGATTCACCGCCCACCCATCTGTCATCCGAATCGGAGCCCCTGCTTGCAGTGTTGGCCCCGCGATCGTTTGGTTGATTTCAGCGAAGAAGTTCCTGGCTTCGAAGTGGGGATCTGCAAGAAGGTCGATTGGGCGGTTGACGGCGGTCACGGGCCAGTTTCCTGCCTGCCCTTCCTCCATGGCTTCTTGTTTGTGGCGTTGCAACGACCAACTCAGTAGCCGGCTATCCGCTGCTTCGGGAAGCGACTCGTTCATTATCCAAGCCGGGTCGTCGTAGAGGGCAGTCATTTCGGGATCGTTCATGACCGCAACCATTCGCGGTAACCAATTCATCAATGTGGAGACCTGGATGTGCCCGTCGAGGGTTGGTCGGCAACCCCCTGGGAAGATCGAGGTGGCGTAGCCGCCGCTTCGGGGAACGTTCTCTCCGCGGTAGGCGCAATACAACAGATAGGTCATTCGCCTGTCTATCGACATGATTTGGGTATCGATGTTGCTGAGGTCAACACTGACCCCTCGCCCGTTTCGCCGGGCAGCAGCGAGCGACGCTAGGACAGCGGTAGCAGCAATGGTGCCGCACTGGTACTGACCCAGATCGCCTCCCATTTTTAGAGGCTCGCGGTCGGGCGCGCCGCTCGCGGACATCGGTCCGCCCATCGCGTAGTGGATGATTTCCTCGCCGCGGCGGCCCGCGTATTTTCCTGTCAACCCGAAGGAGGTGACGGTCACCAAGGCGAGACCGGGATGGTCTTCCTCCACCGTGTCTGGGTCAACATCAACATCGGACTGCAGTACAGCGTCAGCGCTAGCGATCAGACGATCGACGAGTGGATCGCCGACTCGGCCAACGATTGAACGTTTGCCGGTGTTCAAATGCAGGTGCAGCGCTCCTGTTTCGGGATGTGGTTCGGCTGCGGGAAAGGGACCGAGAGTTCGAGAGCGGTCGCCTTCTGGGGGCTCGACCTTGATGACGTCTGCGCCGAATCCAGCGAGGAGGCGACCAGCCCACGGTCCTGCGATTCCTTGGGCAAGTTCAATGACTCGAATTCCGTTGAGCGGTGGCTGGCTCATTAGCTTAAGAGGGTGTCGTGGATGTGTTCAATAAAGGCCAGGGATTCGTCGACCGACTGGGCTCCGGCAAGGAGTACAAGTCGATCGACTCCAAGTTCGCTGTAGGCGTCGATCATTTCTGGTCCTGGTCGCATGCGGGGTGTCACGGTGATCTCAAGTTCATTCATCCAATCGGGGCGGTCATATTGTTCCCCAGCACGGGCGAGGCCCGCAAGATTTTCTCCTGTGGCTTCGGGATTCAGCATGAACCCATACCAGCCTTCGCAGTGTGTGACGGCTCTTCGCCATGCGGGTTTCGAATGACCTCCCATGACCACCGGAGGGCCTGGGCGTTGAATGGGTTGCGGGTATGACTTCACTCCTGAAAACGACACAAACTTCCCGTCGTAAGACGGGTCGTTGTCGTTCCAGATGGAACGCATGGCTTCAATGTATTCAGTTGCCCGCGCGCCGCGATCCTCCATCGGTACGCCAATGGCTTCGAATTCCGGTTGCAGGTATCCGACGCCGATACCGAAGATCATTCGTCCGTTCGACAGTACGTCGACACTGGCTAGTTCCTTTGCCAACACAAGTGGGTTGCGTTGGGGGAGGATAATGATCCCTGTTCCCAGTTTGATCTCATTGGTGACCGCAGCGACGTATCCCAAAGCGACTGTCGGGTCCAGTAGGCGAGCGTCAGGTGGGAGAGGGGACGGGGGTATCTGTGGGTCTGGCAAAACAACGTGTTCAGCAGTCCAGAGCGACTCGAAGCCTGCTTGTTCGGCTGCCGTCGCGACGGTAGCCAACGCCTCACCGTCGACAAGATGGTCAGTGTTGATCGAGAAGAGCCCAATATTGATGTCGTGTGTCATTACAGAAAGCTACGTGATCGGGCGAGCACTGGGCGATTGTGCCAGTCTGAAAGGGTCCTGCATCACGGAAAGATCTCACTTTGACCCCCATCGAACTTGTTCAGACCGCGTCTCCAATTATCGGCGGTATCGGCGGTGCCTTCTATTTCGATCCTGCCACCTTGGCTCGCGGAAAAGAGCTCGGGTTAGACGGCTTCCGCTTCTACATGCTTGGCAGGTGCGGAGTCCTAGGTGATGTGGAACCCAAAGTCGTTCAGAGCGCAATGGGATATTTCGAGCCGGGCATGGTCACCAAACTTTGGGATTCGGCCCGTGATCGTCTGCAACCTCGCGAAGCGGGCCGGGAATATCTTGCTTGTGCCCAAAATTTTGGGATAGCTAAGTTTTCTGGTCTTGATGGGCTTGAGGCGTACACCGAAGCTGCCGCCAAGGTCGTCAGCGCGCAAGATCCAGGGGCTCTTGCTCTCTTTTCGGGAATTGCTGCCGAACCTCTGGCCTCTGATCCGGCGGCACGGTCAATGCAGCTGACCTCAGTACTGCGTGAGATGCGCGGAAGTGTTCATCTGGCGGCTCTTGCTGCTAGCGGCCTTTCTCCGGAAATGGCGCATAGGGTTCGTCGTCCCGATGACGTCGCTATGTTCGGCTGGCCTGAGGGCGCAGAGGTGACCGATGATCACCAAGGCCGTTGGCAAGCAGCAGAGACTCTCACTGATGAAATACTCGTCACTGCGTGGTCGTGTCTTACAGAAGCTGAAGGGCAGACGATCATCGACACGGTGTCTGCCATGCAGGCCGTTCTAGCTGAGTAACCCCGAGCTATGCAGAGCGAAATTGAAGTCATCCGCGCGTCTGTGCCTCAAGCTCGGCGCCCTGACCGGACCCGTCGAGTGGACGTGGGCGGCATCGAAGTCTCTGTTGTTGAGTGGGGATCCGAGGAAAATCCGCCGGTGCTACTCGCACACGGCGGGTTCGATTTCGCGGGTACTTTCGACATTTTGGGGCCGTTGCTCGCCGAAGCGGGCTTCCGGGCGGTGGCCTGGGATCAGCGAGGTCACGGCGACAGCGATATGGCAGCGCTTTACACCTGGGAGGCCGATGTGCGAGATGCGGCTCGGGTCCTCGCTTCGCTGGAATCGGTTAGTCCCGTCCCTGTGTTAGGGCATAGCAAGGGTGGCGGAATGACGAACCAGCTTGCCGAGGTGCTCCCCCACCGGATCAGTGCCGTGATCAACCTTGACGGCATTCCTAACGAACGAGGTTTCGGACACAAGATCGACCGAACCGATGTAGCTGCTCTCGATGCGGAATTGGCTGCTTGGCTGGATCATCGACGACGCGCCGGGCACACGCTTCGTCGGGCGGACACTCTTCAAGGATTAGCTGAGCGACGGCGTGTTATGAACCCCCGCTTATCTGTTGAGTGGTTGCAGTATCTGGTGACTGTCGGCGCGCGAGAAGACACCGATGGCTGGAGGTGGAAGATCGATCCAACGTTGCGGTTTGGGCCGTCGGGAGCATGGAGGCCCGAGTGGGCGATTCCTCGGCTTCGTGGTCTTCATGTTCCGTTCTTAGGGATCGTCGGCACGATCGAAGAGGAAATGGGTTGGGCAACCAGTCCGGACGAAGCGTTACCCATCTTGCCTGATGGGGCCGAGTTCCATGCATTGGCGAACACGGGACATTTCGTTCATATCGAACGGGCCGAAGACGTTGCGGAAATTGTGGTTGATTTCTTAGGGCGGACCTTATGAGAACCATGTTTGTTGATCATGTGCGCCGACAACTGGCGCTTCATGAACTTCGGGAAGGTAGCGGGCACCCATTATTGATTCTGCATGGGCTAGGAGAACGCTCCCCCACCGTTGCCCCATCTATTACCCAAGGTTGGTCGGGCCCGGTGTTCGCGTTGGATTTCACTGGACATGGCGATTCCACTTTGCCCGCTGGGGGTGGTTACACGTGTGAGGCGTTGATGTCCGATGCCGATGCCGCCCTTGCTGAAATAGGTCCTTCGGTCGTGTTGGGTTATGGCCTCGGTGCCTATGTCGGCTTACTTCTTTTTGGCTCTAGGCCTCGTGAAATCGAGGGTTTGGTGATTGCTGACGGTACAGGATTTGACGGTGGCGGGGCCCGGCCCACGTCGTCAAAGCTTCTTGAGGTCCCATCGGATCAGCTAGGCGACACCACACCCGATCCTTGGGCCTTATTGGAGTTGGCATCCGATATTCGTCCCCCTGATTACGCGGTGGAACATGTCCGTCAGGTCGCCGCCTTAGCAGACATGGATAAAGCCGTCGCTGTCGTATCTATCGGACGTCCCGAATGGTTGGAGGCTGCGATGGAATCAGACGTCGTTTTTGAATCCGATATCGCTACTGCCCTATCGACGTTCGACAGGCTGTGAGTCGGAGCATAAGAGTGATGTTCTTCGTCGGGACGGTTGTTGTTGCCGTGATTTAGGAAATCACGCATGTAACTGGTGTAGGAAGGGTGAACGCATCAGTCGAAGAGGAGTGAACATGTCCGACGCACCCTTGTCTGCCGAACCGCTTTCCAAGCAACACAAAACCGTCTTGGGTAAGAAAATGGCCTACCACGAAGTCGGAGAAGGTGACCCGGTCGTCTTTTTGCATGGGAATCCGACGTCGTCATACCTGTGGCGCAACATCATTCCTCACCTATCAAGCAAAGCGAGGTGTATTGCCCCCGATCTCATCGGGCAGGGAGATTCCGACAAGCTTGATGATGTAAGCCCCGGCACGTATCGATTTGTGGATCATCGAGAATACTTAGATGAGCTGCTGAACGAACTGGACCTTGGAGACCATGTGACGTTCGTAATTCACGATTGGGGATCCGCATTAGGTTTCGATTGGGCCAACCGTCATCGAGATAGGGTCGCCGGACTCGCATACATGGAGGCAGTCGTTTCTAACATCTTGTGGGAAAACTTTGATGAGGGTGGTCGGCGTGTGTTTCAAGGGTTTCGTTCACCCGCGGGTGAGGAAATGGTGATCGAGAAAAACATTTTCGTTGAACGCGTTCTTCCTAGCGCTGTGTTGCGCGACCTGACCGAGGAAGAAATGACTGAATACCGCAGGCCGTTTCTTGACCCGCAGCATCGTCGCCCCACCTTGACGTGGCCTCGCGAAATTCCTATTGAGGGCGAACCAGCTGATGTCGTTGCAATCGTTGAGGATTACGGTCGGTGGTTAAGCACTTCAGACGTGCCGAAGTTGTTCATCAACGCGGACCCGGGATCGATCCTCACCGGGCCGCAACGCGAATTTGTGCGCTCTTGGCCCAACCAAACCGAAGTCACCGTGAGCGGCAGCCACTTCGTTCAAGAAGACAGCCCTCATGAAATCGGGGACGCTATAGCTGACTGGCTGCCGGCTCGGTAGTTCAACGGTGTTTATCTGGGGTGAGAGTGTCGTGTTGGGCCGCGTAGACAAACACAATCGATAGGACTCCCACTAGCGCCGCGCCCAGATAGGAGAGCGACACGTTTCGCTCGAACACTGGTACCCAAATCAGTGGTCCAATAGCGTGCCCTAGGAAACGGTGTGAAAGGACAAACGACACACCCCCTCCCCTATTCCCGGGTACGCCGGTAGCCGCGAGTGTCTGAAATCCAGTCCCAATGCATTGCACTAACCCGCCAACCACCGCCCACACCATGACCAAAGCCAGGGTGGTTTTGGCTTGTGACAATACAACTGCACCAGCCATCGATAAGAGGAGCGCTAGAACTGTGGCGCGCTTGGCACCGGTTCGATCAATGATGGCACCCCATCTCGGTGTTAGCACCACTGCAGTCAATGAACCAGTGATCAGTAACGCTCCTGTCGCAGATCCTGACAAACTGAGCACATCTCGACTGACAAGCGCTACCAGAAGCTGCACTCCACCGGGACCGACGGCCTGTGTGAATGCAACTAATCCCAACATGAGCATCCGCCGGTTCAGCACCGAACGCATCCCCACCACGGTCGGTCGTTCCAACGTGTGAGCCTTCGGAAGCATCCAACTTAGGATGGCCGCCACCGCAGCAATCGCTACAAAGGCCGATCTCCAGCCAACATCAGCGGCGATACCTCCAACCAGCATGCCCAGAACTCCACCGATCGCTTGAAACGCTGCGTAAGTTCCAACAGCACGACCTACCCGATCTCTTGGGGTGAGCTCGGCAAGGGTTGCTATGAGCAATGGGGTCATAAATGCGTTGACCGCTCCTTGGGCTGCTCTACCTCCAAAAAACAACCACAACGAGGAACCGGTGGCGCAACTCAATGATGCCAACGCGTAAAGAAAAACTGCAATCCTGATGGTTCGTGTCCGACCCCATTTCTCTCCAAGCGTTCCTGAAACCAAAAGAAGGGCCGCGTACGGAAAGAAGTAGGCACCAAAGCCCCAGGCGACAGTCGCGGTGGTCGTGTTGAAGGCCTCTCTCAACTCGGGAATCATTGGTGATAAGACAGACCCGCCGAACGGTCCAAGAATCCCGCACAGGTAAAGCGGCAGAAGCCGGCGTCGCTCTTTCGGACGGTTTTCGGAGGTATCAGGGTGAGCCATCTCGCCGAGACGGTAGCGGTGTGATACCTATTCTGCTTGTGACACCTCGTGTAGCAGTCCGTCGGTAACGTCGTAGACGAAGCCTCGCAGATGTTGGGCGTCAACGAATGGAGTCAGCAAGAGCCGTTGCATCGACTGGCGGGTGTCAGCGTATGGGTCCGCGAAGGGCTCCAGAGACCAGCGGGGTTTAACCCCGAGCTCTGCTTCGAGTTCGGCTTTGAAGTCATCCTCGCTGACCATCTGTAGGCCGCAATCGGTGTGATGCAACAGAATGATTTCTTGGGTTCCTAAGAATCTTTGAGAGAGACACAGGGATCGTATGACGTCGTCGGTAATCACGCCGCCGGCGTTGCGGACGATGTGGGCTTCACCGTTTTCTAGACCCAGGATCTTGAAGATATCCATTCGAGAGTCCATGCAGGCAACCACTGCTAGGCGCATGGTTGGAGCGACTGCAAGGTCGCCGTCTTCGAACCTTTTGGCGAAATGTTGGTTGTGAAGGATCAGTTGGTCCGCGTTGGCGGCGAAATCGTCAGGCACATTCGAAGAAGCTAGCGATTCGCGGAATGAAATTTGCGTCATTCTCGGCTCTATATGAGGCTGTGGTTTGAATTTCAACAGCGGGCGTATGGAACGGTCGGATTGTTGCTTGTTTGAGGGGGAACCAATATGGAAATCAGCGTTGCCGGGTTTTTCGGCAATTCACCTCGTCGAGATTTGTTTTTCCTCCGGGATTTTGCTCAGTCGGTTGAGGGTTTGGGCTTTCGAAGTCTCGCCTTACCCGAACATGTGGTGTTTTTCACAAGTTATGAGTCTGATTACCCCTATACAGAGGACGGAGAACCTAACTGGGGTCCAGATACTGGAATTTTCGACCCGCTGTTTTGCGCACAGGCCGCGGCGCATGCGACAACCACGTTGCGTTTCATCACTGGCGTACTGATTTTGACGCAACGACCGGCGCTGCTGACAGCTAAAGAAGTGCTCACCCTGGATCACTTCACTAATGGCAGGTTCGAACTTGGAGTCGGGTCAGGTTGGTCCTGGGAGGAGTACGCAGCTCTTGGGGTTGACTTTGCTCGCCGAGGTAAACGCCTCGACGAATACATAGAGGCGCTGCGTGTTACCTGGACCGAAGAGCGTGCTACCTACCAAGGTGAGTTTGTTTCTTTCGAAAACGCGGTGATGAATCCGAAGCCCGTCACGCCGGGTGGACCTCCCATAATCATCGGCGGAGACTCAGCTGCTGCCATGAGGCGTGCGGCGCGCTTGGGTGATGGTTGGTATGGCTGGTGGGCTCAGCCCGATATTCATGCTCATCTGACCAAGCTTGGTCAGATTTTGAATGACCACGACCGCGATCTAGCCGATGATGACTTTGACTTTAAGCTCGGACTCCCGTTGTCGAGGATTGATCCGGCTGAGATCGAATCTAAGATCGAGATTGCGGCGTCGCTTCAAGTCAACGAATTGGTTCTCGCCCCTGCAATTCCGACGAAAGACTTTGATGAGCACCTTGCTCTACTAGCTCGGGCGGCCGGCCTCAGCTAGGAGTCGCTCGACAGTTGAGGTGCGGCATTCTCGTAAGCCTTGACCATTGACACTCTGTTCGCTACTCCGAGGACTCGGTCATTCCAGTCGAGCACGGGGAGGAGGTCGGTGTTGGCGTTTTCGAGCATTTGCATGCCCTGTTCGAGAGTGGAACCGGGGTGAGCGACAGGGTGGTCTTCACGCACAATTTCGAGGACCTTGGCATTGGGGGATTCCTCGAGTTTCGCTTCGGCGTCACGTAGGTAGGCCACTCCCTCGAGAGCACGATCGGCAGTCACAACCAGGAGCATCTCCTCGCGGCCCCGCTTCATGATCTGGACCGCTTGTTGGAGCGACGCTGTTCTGAGGGTCGCAGCGTATTTTGCTTCGGCGGCTCCCACTAACGCCACTTGGCTCATGAGGTGGTCGTCGCGGGAGCGATCTGGTCCCAGTGCGTCTTTGCGTCGCAGTTTGACCTCGTAAATGGAATCTTTCTTTATCGCTGAATAGGCCACTGTCGCCGCCGCGCAAGCGGCCATCAGCGGCATAATCAACCCGAAGTCGTTCGTCATTTCGAACACAATGAAAATACTCGACATAGGCGCCTGAGCAGCGGCAGCAAACACCGCGGCCATTCCGACTACCGCATAGGCGCCAGCAGTAGCGGTCGACTCCGGAAAGAGATCGTGGACTATCTGACCGTAGGCCGAGCCGAGGAGAGCGCCGATAAATAATGCGGGAGAAAAAATTCCTCCCGATCCTCCTGAGCCGAGGGTCAATGCCGTTGCGAGCATCTTTCCCACTAACAAAAGCAGCAAGAACCGAAAGGCGAACTCTCCGGCGAGAGCTTTGTCTATGGCCGATAACCCTGATCCAAGTAGATCAAACGAAATGGCGCCCAATGTCCCTACCGCCAAAACACCTATCGCGGGTCGAAAGTCCGCTAGGACGGGAAGCGCATCGAATCGGTCCTCTACGAAGTACAGCAGACGGACGAAACCAACTGCGACGACCGCCGCCACAACTCCCAGCAATGCATAAAAACCCAGTTCGGTGGGATGCACCAGATGATGCACTTCTGCAGTTAGTACCGATTCGTCACCTACGAGAACTCGCCACACGGCGTTAGCTGCAACTGCGGAAATGACCACCGTTGAAAAGCCTCGAGCGGTAAATGATCGGAGCACCACTTCCAAGGCGAAGAAGACCCCTGCGAGCGGGGCATTGAAAACTGCGGCGATTCCCGCAGCGGCTCCAGCCGCGACGAACGTAGAGCGTCGCCGGTCTGACATTCGAAATAGCCGTGCCAGCGTCGAACCCAATGCTGAGCCAATTTGGACAATCGGGCCCTCTCGACCAGCTGAGCCTCCTGACCCAATGGTGAGGGCTGAAGCGACCGCTTTAACGTAGGCAACTCGAGTTCTGATTCGTCCCCCTCGACGATTTACGGCCTCCATGACTTCGGGAACACCGTGGCCTTTGGCTTCTGGGGCTGCGCGGGTTACTAGCGGCCCGACGAGAAGCCCTCCGATAACGATTCCGGGTAGATACCGGAATGGTCCAAGGATGTCCGACCAGGCAGCCAGTCGACCGAAGACCTCTTCACTGAGGAAGTCGATTAAATAGTGAAAGGCGACTGCCGCTAACCCCCCGATCAATCCAATGACAACAGCCATGAGGGCGAACGTCTGATTTTCGGTCAGACGAATGCCCGCTAATTGTCTTCCGAATGTTCGAACTTGGAATATTCGTCCAAGAAGATTGCGGACTCGTCGTGGCATCAGGCGCCGACCGTAGCTGCTCTCGCCGTCATCTGCCTCAGCGGGGCAGTCAATAATCGCCCTTTCATTTGTATTAAGTATGCCTAACATTCTGCTGTCCGATTCGTCCGGGCAGGCTGGTAGGGTCATTGTGTGGCGTACGAACCAACCGAACATCACCCCGCTTTCGAGGAATACAGCGAAGCGATCTTTGAGCTAGCCGAAGATGGCGTGCCTGTCATCCAAGCCAGGATCTCCGAGCGGCTTGAGGTTTCTCGACCAGCGGTAAGTGAAATGATTCGACGGATGGAAAGTGAAACCCTTGTCAACGTCGGCGATGACGGCGAGATCACTCTCACCAACGAAGGCAAAGATTTAGCTACGACTATCGTCCGACGGCACCGCCTCGCCGAATGCTTTCTTACCGACATGCTTGGGCTGAACTGGACTGACGCTCACAACGAGGCCGGGCGGTGGGAACACGTGATCTCACCTCTCGTTGAAACGGCGATGTTAAGAACGTTGGGACAGCCCCAAACCTGCCCTCACGGAAATCCGATCCCCGGCAGTGGATATGAGGCACCCCAAGGGGCAGTGGTCCTTTCCGAAATTGATGCCGGAGATGCCTTTACCGTTGTTCGCATCCGTGAAGAGTTGGAGTGGCAAGCAGGTCAACTCGAATTCCTTGAGAACAGTGGACTCATGCCAGGCCGATCCGGTGTTGTGTTGTCCTTGGCCCCGGATGGAACAGCAACCCTGGAAGTGGACGACGGTCCATTCGGGGTTGGTGGACCGACTGCAGACCTCATTGTCGTAACCCCGGCAACATGACCGCAGCCGCTGCCCGCGCTGTCACCATTGAGGACCTCGAACATTCTTATGATCAAGACCCTGTTTTGCACCGGGTCTGCCTCGACGTTGAACCCGGCGAGTCAATGGCTTTGCTGGGTCCTAGCGGTTGCGGAAAGACAACGTTGCTGCGGCTCATCGCGGGACTCGAAAAGCCTTCGGGCGGAACGGTCTGCATCGGTGACGAAGTAGTTGCAGGTAGCGCGTGGGTTCCGCCCGAACGCCGAAACGTTGGAATGGTGTTTCAGGATTGGGCTCTGTTCCCCCACCTTTCAGTAGCGGCCAACGTCGCCTACGGAATCAAGAAATCACCCGATCGAGTTCGAGAAGTGGCAGCGACGCTAGACATGATGGATATCGCCGATCTCGGGGACCGTATGCCGGCAACGCTCTCCGGCGGCCAGCAACAGAGAGTCGCACTCGCGAGAGCCCTTGCCCCTCGCCCGAGTGTGCTCCTTCTTGACGAACCATTCTCGAATCTCGACACAAACTTGCGAATAGAGGTTCGGACGGAGGTTCACCGACTATTGACGAGCCTAGGCATTACTTCAATATTCGTCACTCATGATCAAGATGAAGCGTTCATCGTCGGAGATCGCGTCGCGGTAATGCGCCAAGGCCGCATCGTTCAAACCGACACTCCTAGAGTTCTCTACCACCAGCCAATCGACCGCTGGACCGCCGAATTCGTGGGGAAAATGTCAGTATTGGCTGCCGACGCGCTCGGCGGAACAGCAAGATGCTCGCTTGGTTCTATACCCGTGAATTCCGATGTCCGAGGGCCGGTAGACGTGGTACTTCGCCCCGAACAGCTGTCCCTAGAGCCCGGGGACCAAGCCACAGTGCAACTTGTCGAATACTACGGTCACGACGCAATGGTTTTTGTCGCCCTTGGGGAAGAGCAACTACGAGTTCAATGCGGGCCTTCAGCACGATTTGCCGTTGGGGATCGAGTCCGAGTGACGTTCACCGGGCAGACGGCATCGGCCTTCGAGATTACTTGACTGGAACCTAACCAGCCTCACTCCCCTAACACCCCCAAAGGCATCGCGTGCCGGCTTTGGGGGCGAAAACTGGCCAAGGTTTCGCACAGTCATTTTGATTCCGATCGCTGCTCAGGGAGCAGTGGGTGTCCACACGCATAGGAGAGTTCACATATCACGTCCGATAATATAAGGCTCGCTTTACATTTTCTCTCAGGTATGTATATTCTACCGTCCATGTATAAGCACCTAATCTCCGTTCTCGTGGCATTTACCCTCATCGTTACTGCTTGCGGCAGCTCCGACCGACTGCAAATTGAAGGATTAGCAGCAGAGATAAATCCTGGTGAATGCGCGGAAACCACGGACCGTACCGTCACCATTTATTCGGGCCGTAAAGAGAACCTCATCGAACCTGTGCTCGAAGCGTTCACATGCGCGACGGGTATCGACACGGAGGTCCGCTGGGGAAGCTCAACCCAGTTGGCTCTCCTGATCGACGAAGAAGCCAACCGAAGTGCAGCAGACATTTTTCTAAGTCAGTCTCCGGGACCCGTTGGATTCCTCGAGTCAAAAGACCTCTTGGGAACAATAAGTGCTGAACTCCTCAGCCTCGTATCAGAAGAGAACCGATCTACTAAGGGCAGCTGGATCGGATTCTCAGGAAGAAAGAGGGTGCTCGTTCACAACATCGATCTTGTCACTGACGATGAACTCCCAACTTCAGTCTTCGAGCTAACGGACGAAAAGTGGAGGGGCAAGGTTGCCATCCCTGGAACAAACGGCTCGTTCGTCGATTGGTTCACTGTGTTTCGAGACCAGTACGGCACAGATGTAGCCACCAAGTGGCTGAACGACATGGTTGAAAACGACGCTCGCTATTACCCGAACAACCGCTCGATCGTAGAAGCTGCAGGCCGTGGTGAAATCGAGATGGGCCTTGTTAACCACTACTACAACTATCAAGAGGTTGCTGCGGCGGGAGATGCCCACAGAGCGAAGAACCATGACCTCGATGACAACGACATCGGTTCTCTTCTGATCATCACCGCAGCCACCGTCTTAGCTTCGGCGAAGAACCAGACGGAAGCACATGAACTACTGGCCTACTTGTTGAGTGCTGCCGTGCAGAACTATTTCACGAACCAGACTCTCGAATATCCGCTCGCTGCCGGCGTTAAACCGAATGCTGCACTTCCTCCCCTAACAGCATTAGAGATTGGTTCAGTGGACTTTGACGCATTGGGAGGCGGGTTTGACGAAACAGCTCGAATTATCGAAGCGAGTGGCATACAAAACCAATGACTCAGACACGGGCGCCTAGGCAGCTTCACGCCATCGGTCTTGTTTGCGCCCTGCCGTTCGCCTTTCCAGGGCTCTACCTCATTTGGCGGAACTTTACGTCGCGGGCCGATCCACTGGGTTTGCTATTTGCAAATCAGACCTTGCAACCCCTTTGGCGCACCCTCCGTCTCGCGATTTTGGTCTCAATTTCCGCGGCGTGTTTAGGAACTGCGCTGGCCTGGTTGACAACAAGAACCGACCTTCCCTTTCGGAGACTATGGCGGGTAGTACTGCCTATCCCACTGGTGTTCCCTACCTTTATCGGCGCAGCTGCCTTCATCCGAACGCTCAATCCCGGTGGACTTGCCAATGACTTGTTCGGATCCATCGGGGTTAACCAAACCCCAGAACTTCACGGACTTTTCGGAGCATGGCTTGTTCTGACATTGTTCTGTTACCCCTACGTCTATTTGCCCGTCGCAGCTCGTCTCCGTCAGCTTCCTGGATCGTTCGAACAAACCGCGCGACTACTCGGCGACTCCATCCCACAGCTATTTCGCCGCGTGGTATTACGCCAGATTTCGGGATCGCTAACCGCCGGAACACTTTTAGTGTTCCTCTACACCATCAGTGACTTCGGCGCAGTGCAGCTAATGCGATACGACACTCTGACCAGAGCCATCGAATCCAACTACCTAGCTCGACCTCCAATGGCGTTTGCATTGAGTTTGATACTGCTCGCTTTCGCGGGCTTCGTAGTGGCAGTGGAGCGAAGAATAAATCGACGCTTACCTGAGGTCACAACCCATCGCGCCCACGAGGCAGCAAGATATGAACTAGGCGGTTGGAAAAGTCCCGCTATTTTATTAGTGGGAGCAACTTTCGCGCTCAGCACTTTAGCGCCCATTACAGCCCTATTAGATTGGGCCTCGGACGGTCTACTCAGAACCCAACGAGGCGGGCGCCCCCTCACCATCAACCCTTCCAAGGTCTTTGAAGCGACAGCCAACACTCTCTCCTCCAGTGTTGCCACGGGAGTCGTCGCTCTCATCGCGATTATTCCGATCGCAATCTTGGCCGGCCGGTACCGCGACCGCATTGGGCGTTTTACTCATTCGGTCGTAATCGCGACTTTCGCGGTTCCAGGAATTCTGATTGCGTTGTCCTTGCGATTTTGGACTCTCCGATCCGGCTTTGTTGGGGACCTCTTGTACGACTCAATGCCCCTCCTAATTTTCGCCTATGTCCTTCGCTTCGGTTCATTGGCAATGGGCATCGCGGTGGTATCAGTGAAGGCTGTCCCCAACCGTCTCCATGACGCTGCAGCAACCCTCGGGGCAGATAAATGGCGGAGCTTTCGCAGTGTCGACCTACCAACCATGCGACCTGGACTACTCGCAGCCGGCGGTCTAGTCGTGCTGTCCACGATGAAAGAACTGCCCATCAGCCTCATAGTGGCCCCAATCGGTTTCCCGACGTTGACCACACGAATATTCGGATCCTTCGAAGAAGCCTTCGTGGCCGAAGCGGGCATCATGGCCCTAGTACTCGTGTGTGCGTCAGCGGTTCTATCGTGGTTCCTTGTACTACGACGCGCCGACCACCTGTGAAACCATGCACGAGCCGCCAGCTGCACCGCGAGCTCCAACTGTTTTCACCCAAAGAGATATCTCAACTTGTTACCGGGGCCCGTTATCGGCGACTCTAGAGATATGAATCAGTCGACCAGTGAGCACTTTGACGTGCTGATCGTTGGTGCAGGAATTTCAGGAATCGGCGGCGCGTACCACCTGCAAAACGAATGCCCCGACAAGAGTTTCGTAATTCTTGAAACCATGGACGGCTTTGGTGGTACCTGGAAAACCCACACCTACCCCGGCATCAGATCGGACAGCGACCTCTATACCTTCGGTTATGGATTCAAACCTTGGACGGGACCGCCAATCGCCAGCGCAGACGAAATTTTGAGCTACATGGCTGAGGTTATTGAAGATAACGACATCTCACGCCACATCCGATACGAACACACCATCAAGACCGCGGAATGGTCAACCGACGACAAGTTTTGGACATTGAAGGTCAGACATAAAGACAGCGAAGAACAACTGACCTTCACGTGTGGATTTCTGTGGATGTGTCAGGGCTACTACAGCCACACAGATCCCTACACACCCGACTGGCCTGGCATGGACCGATTCCAAGGCGCGATCGTCCATCCTCAAACATGGCCTGATGATCTTGATTACACCAACAAGAAAGTGGTTGTCATAGGTTCCGGGGCCACAGCGGCGACACTCATCCCAGCCGTGGCGGACAAAACTGAACATGTGACGATGTTGCAGAGGTCGCCAACATTTTTTGTAGCTCGCCCAAATAGCAACGAACTCGCTGATACCTTGCGCCAGCTAGATATCCCAGACGAATGGACTCACGAGATAGTTCGAAAGAAAATCCTTTTCGATCAACAACAAGTCGTCGAGATGTCTTTCAAATACCCCGACCTGGTCCGAGAGGAGCTTTACAACGGCATCCGGGAAATCTTGGGCGAAGACTACGACGTCTCCGAACACTTCGAGCCCGCGTACCGGCCTTGGCAACAACGCATTGCGCTCATCCCAGACGGTGATCTCTTCCATTCGATTGCTTCAGGGGACGCGTCAGTTGTCACTGATGAAATAGCGACCTTCACTGAAACCGGAATTGAAACAGCTAGGGGTGACCTTCTCGAAGCGGACATCATCGTTACTGCTACAGGTTTCGATCTCAACATCCTCGGCGACATTTCATTCACGATCGACGAAGAACCTCTCAATTTTTCCGACACCGTCGGGTATCGGGGGATGATGTTTACGGGCATACCGAACATGATTTGGGTTTTCGGTTATTTCCGTGCGAGTTGGACTCTTCGGGCTGACCTTATTGCTGGATATGTGTGCCGGCTCCTGCAGCACATGGACAAGCAAGGCGTCCAAATGGTTGCGCCTACACTGCGCGCCGAAGATCGAGATATGGAACTACTTCCGTGGGTGGCCCCTGAAAACTTCAACCCCGGCTATTTGATGCGCTCGATACATCTCATGCCAAAACAAGGCACCGTGGACCCATGGCGACACACACAGGACTACTGGAAAGACAAAGACGAGTTGCCCCTAGCTGAGTTAGATGACGGTGCCCTGGTCTACAAATAGGACCTATCCAAACGAAAGTAAAAGAAGCCGACTAGCTCGTCGCCTAGCCTGGAAACAAGTTAAAGGGGCAGAGTTATGCACGATCTCGTTATACGAGGCGGTCAGGTTATTGATGGCACCGGCACGCCCGCACATCAAGCCGACATAGCCATAGACAATGGAATCATCACTGAAGTCGGTGAGGTACAGGCGTCTGGCCGGGAGGAGATCGATGCCGCGGGGGCCCTCGTGGCCCCAGGGTTCGTCGATATTCACACCCACTATGACGGTCAGGTCATCTGGGATCCCGATATCAGCCCATCGAGTTGGCATGGGGTCACCACAATCGTCATGGGTAACTGCGGTGTCGGTTTCGCGCCCGTTCGCCCCGACCGCCACGAATTCCTCATTAGCGTCATGGAAGGAGTCGAAGATATTCCAGGCGCCGCGCTGAGCGAAGGTGTCAGCTTCGACTGGGAGACCTTCCCTGAATACCTCGACGCTGTAGAAGCTCTCCCGCACGCCATTGACATCGGAGCGCAAATGCCGCATTCGGCACTTCGGGTATATGTCATGGGTGATCGAGGCCGCGATCACGATGAGGTTGCGACAGAGGAAGAGATCGCCGAAATGCGACGTCTGACTCGTGAAGCCCTCGACGCAGGCGCACTGGGTTTCACTACCTCGCGAACGATCAACCATCGAGATCGCGATGGCAACCAGATTCCGACACTCACTAGCGCGCCCGCAGAATTATGGGGCATCAGCCAGGCGCTAACCGACCATGAGGCTGGCCACATGGAGATCGTCTCCGATTTTCGGGACCTTGACGTCGAGTTCGAGATCTTCGAAGGAATGACCGAAGCTGCGGGATCACGATTGTCGGTGTTGTTATCCCAAGACGATCGGGCACCTGAGAAGTGGCGCGAGGTTCTTGATCGAATCAACAACGCACGGGCGGAAGGTCAAGACATCACCGCGCAGATAGCGGCGCGTCCGATCACTCTGCTCTTGGGTTTACAAAGTTCTATGCACCCGTTTATCACCTGCCCGACGTACCGCCGGGAGTTAGCAGATCTTGATCTGGATGAACGGGTTGAGCGAATGCGGGACCCCGAAATGCGGGCGACCCTCATTGCTGAGCATGCTGATCGAACTCGCGGCATGTCCGGGATGATCGCCCAGTCCTTCCATAAAATGTTTCCGCTTGGCGACCCACCCGACTACGAGCCACAACCTGAGACCAGCGTCCTCGGTCGCTCCCTAGAAGCCGGAGTCGAACCGGTGGAATTGGCATATGACACACTCCTCAGCCGCGACGGCAAGGAACTCATGCTCTTTCCTTTAGCCAATTTCTCTGACGGCAACCATGATGCTCTTCGCGAGATGAACCTCGCCGAGGGCACGTTGCCAGGCTTAAGCGACGGTGGCGCGCACTGTGGCGTGATTTGCGATGCCAGTTTCCCGACCTACATGCTCACGCATTGGGCTCGCGATAGGGACCGGGGTGAACAGCTACCGCTCGAGTATCTGGTGCAGCGCCAGTGTCGTGACACCGCCCGCCAAGTCGGACTCGAAGACCGGGGTACCCTCGAGCGCGGAATGATCGCCGACGTCAACGTCATTGATTTCGATCGGCTGAAACTCCGACCACCGGAAATGGTTCATGATTTACCCGCGGGTGGACGCCGATTGGTTCAACGAGCCGACGGCTACATCGCGACCATCAAGAGCGGCGAGGTGATTTTCCGTGAGGGAGAGGCCACCGGCCTGCACCCCGGGCAGCTACTCCGCGGTCCGCGTAGAGCGGCCCACTAATGCTGACCGGCTGGCGCTGACTACACAACATCGTTAGGGGCGGTCAGCCGTCGCAGCCGGTTCGTGTCTGGACCTCAACGCGGCACCAGACCGTCTCCGGATCGGGTCACCACAAGCCTTTTACCGTTGCGACATAAATTGAGGAGAGCGTCCTCACAGCGCGCTGCAACGGCAAGTTTCGGGGCGCCTAGACCCTCATCACACACCAATTAGCCGCCGGCCGTCAGGTCACGAACCACACCGCCACCGGTGATGACGACGCGTTGACCTACACGTAACCAATGTTGTCTGCACCGAATTGTCCAAGGTGACCAGTTACCTTCGATACGCTCGCTGGCTGCTCAGTCGGACCTGACAACTCTCGATGCTTCCTTGTCACAGAGGTATTCCGACTCCCAGCCACCAGCTAGAAGCTTTGTTATCTCGGCACTGGAAGTAACCCAGGTGGTCCGATCCTCATCAGTGGACGTGGCGAATACCACACCTAGGAGCGAATTGTCCTCATACAGCCCCGCACCGCTATCACCTCTGCCAGTAGCGGCATCGACCTCGTAACCATCTCGTTGGTATCTGTTTTGCCCTCCGATCTCTTCTATTACCACCGGAACCTGGCGTCGGATATGGGCCTCTACCATCCCTGAACGGAGACCACCGACAATCAGGACCCGGCCTCCGCCCCAACGGTCGGCCATGTCAACTGGTGGAACATCTAGGCCTGGGACCAAGATCAACGCTAGATCCGTGCTGGTATCCAGAGCCACTATGGCGCCTGGATGCTCCCCGGCATCCCTGATGGTGACGCGGACCGTTGAGGCCCCGATCACCAAGTGGGCTACGGTCACCACTATGTCGCCCCCCACGGCCACTCCTGATCCCTTCGTCTTAGAGACGTGGCCACATCCGGTGGTTTGGATAGACACGCTCCGTTCGTTGGGGGAAGCGGCCTCATCTACCAGTCCACATGCCCCTAAGAGAACCGCCGTTGCCATGCAAAGAACTACAGGGAGCCGGCCGATCACCGAACCCAAGATCGACGGTGTTCGAGCTAAACGGGCCGAACCGAGCGCACAGTAGTCACTCGCCATCTACCAAGCCTCTTCGACAGGGCTACCCACGCTGATAACGATCGCGTGCCCACTGCTACCATGCTTTGCAATGCGTCGTGGCTTCCTTCTCCGATCGGTGGAGAGACTCCTCGATCCCGACGAGAACCTGGTGGGCGTCGTATTCATGTGGAGCCGACATCCGTGGATGATGCCATTTGCCGGTTGCGCCTTCGTTGGCCTGGTAACCGTAACAGGGGCGGCGGGAATCGCTGAATGGTCGGTACGCCTAGGCTTGGGAGCGGTCGGTGCGACACTAGCTGCTGTCTCGACCACCCAGTACCGAGTGCTAGCCCACACCACACGCTCTCTGGTCTTGTGCCGGGCAGGACGGATCCGCCAGGTGGCCACCGGGATCATTGAGCGATTACCCGACGACGTAACGATTACCAGGCTGGGAACCACAATGGTGACCTCTGAGTGGATGCTCGCCAAAGTCCGATACACGGTACCCAGAAATTTCGGCCAAGCCATGGAAGCTGCCTGTCACCGGTAAACCTCCGAGGTAGGAGCGTCCCAACAACCCAATGAGGGCGTCGGAAAACGAGGACACGGCCCCACGGTCGAAACCGTGGGGCCGTGTCCCAGCAAGCCGAATATGTTCTAAGGAGGGACTTCTGATTAGAGTTCGGTCTGCTGATTGAGGTAGGACTTTTCAGCTAGGCCATGCCATTCAACGACTCCGTCGCGGAACTTGCGCCAGGGCTCAAGAATCGCCTTGAAGTTTGGATCCTCACCAGCGATGCGGTCCAACTCGTTCTCGGTCTCCTCTTTGAAGGCCGACATGAGTTCGGGAGAGAACTCGCGAATTGTGGCGAACTCTTTGATCTTCTGAAGGTCCCGCTGGTTCAGCGTGTCGTAAGTAGCCATGCAGTTCATGTTGGCGTATGCCGCTGCGATTTCAATGGCCGCCTGATACTCCTCGGGTAGCGAGTTCCAGTTGTCGAGATGAATCTCAACCTCAAGTGCGGTGCCGGGCTCCCACCAACCAGGGTGGTAGTAGAACAAATCACCACCGAGCTGGTCGAGACCCAAGATGAGGTCGTCGGTCGGGCCGACGAACTCAGCGGCGTCAATCGCACCAGTCTGGATAGCGGTAAGAATCTCTCCGCCGGGAATCGAAACCTGCTCGCCTCCGAGGTTGTTGAGCACGGCGCCACCGATACCGGGAATACGCATAGTAAGCCCTTGCAGATCGGCAACCGTATTGATCTCCTTGGAGAACCATCCGCCCATTTGACAGCCTGTGCCGCCCGCCGGGAAGAAAATCATGTTGTGCTCTTCAGCGTAGAACTCCTGGAGCAACTCGATCCCTCCGCCTTGATAGAGCCAAGCATTCTGCTGGCGCTGGTTCAAACCGAAAGGCACTGCGGTACCGAACTGCTGCACCTTGCTGATCCCCACGTAGTAATAGGACGCTGTATGACCCATCTCCATGCCCTTATCGCGCACTGTGGGTAGCACCTGCCCACCGGCAACAATTTCACCAGCCGGGCGGGGATTGATCTTGAACTTGCCTCCGGTAAGGCGTGACACCGCATCCGAAAAGACTTGAGCTGAACCGAAGATGGTTACCAGGGCGGTCGGCCAGCTAGTACCCATTTCCCATTCAATGTCGGGCAAATCCGAGCTGAGCTCAACTGGCTTTACAGTAGTAGCCGCTGCGGTTCCAGTTCCTCCATCGTCGTCTCCACCGCAAGCAGCGAGGATCGCACCACCGGCGGCTAAACCACCAATCGCGAATCCGGCCTGGGTAAGGAATTTTCGGCGGTCGACACCAGCCTCTACTTCATCGACTTCTTGCACCTCGGTCATTTGGTGAACTCCCCTATTACTCTTCCTATGGTTTTATAGCGACGGCTTCGTTCGCGCTAAGCACCAAGAAGACGTCTAGTCACCGATTGTGACACAGGGATTGTGACACAGAAATTGTGACACGCGCAAACGGCGGGCTGCCTCAATTCAAATTAGAGACTCAAGCGCCGCTGAACACCCTGTAAGAAAACTCTGTGATGCCCGGGAAAGCTGCGAAAAGCACGATGGCGATGGACTGTATAACCATGAAGGGGATTGCTCCCTTATGAATATCGGCCGTGCTGACTTCGGGGGGTTTCACACTCTGTAGGTAGAAGAGCGAGAACCCCACTGGTGGTGAAATAAATGCCATGTTGAGGTTCACCGCCATAAGCACGGCAAACCAGACCTTTTCCTCTGGCGTGAAAGCCATCGCCTCCATTGCCGGGACGAAGATTGGCACGACGATGAAAGTAATTTCCAGGAATTCGAGG
>DASCSY010000006.1:0-32562 GCA_034399415.1 Acidimicrobiales bacterium | reverse complement strand
GCCTTATCGCGTCCCTCGCAATGCTGGGTCATGCCGGCGGGATACTTGTCCTGGCTTTCGCCCAGCAGGCCTGGACGATTGGAGCCTTCGTCGTCCTACACGGATTGGCGTGGGGTGCTAGAGGACCGATCATGCAGGCTCTCCGCGCAGACTATTTCGGGGCGTCGTCTTTCGGTTTCATTATGGGGTTGAGTTCGCTGATCGTCATGTTAGGGACCGTTTTTGGGCCCATCATCGCCGGAGTGCTCGCTGACATCACCGGAACCTACCGAGCCGGGTTCCTGGTCTTGGCCGCTCTCGCTGCTTTTGGCATGGTTTTCTTTGTGTTGGCGACCCCGCCTGCTCCGCCCGTTCGGGCGAGGTTGCCACGCATCGGCTAGCACTGACTCTGCCTCCGCGGCCAGCAGCATCGACGAAGCTGAGAGATACAACCAAATAAGCAATACGGCTACCGCGCCCAGAGATCCAAACGTGGCTTGCAACCGGTCCGCGGAGCCTGCGGCGACACTCATACCGAAAGTGCCGCCAATCCAAATCACACCACCGATTCCCACAGCCACTACGCGCGCTCGGATGCGCGCTGATGGTCCCACCACCATCCGATAGATCCACCCCAGCGACATGGAGGCGAGCACGAGGACCAATGGCCAGCGGATCACCTCGAGCCAGGGGCGAGCGCCATCGGTAAGACCTGCAGCCTCCAGAGTGTTCGGAAATGCGATCACTCCCCAAATCACCACGGTCGTCACCATCATGGCAACAGCGCTGAGCTTCAACGCAAATATTCTTCCCTGCACCCAGTTGTGAGGACTTCGCCGAGCATGAGCGATTCTGATGGCCATCACTGACGAGTTAAAGGCATTGGAAACTAGCCACAGCAAACCGAAAAGGCCTATAGCCAAACTGATTCCTACTCGACCGTCACCGATCGAAGTAACTCCCCGAAGCTGGGTAACTACAAGTTGAGCCGCTTCACTGGGAAGAGCGTCGGTTAACGGCTCAAGTTGGTCTGCGACTTCATCGGGTTCAGCAATCAATCCATAAATCGAAATGATCGCCACCACTGCGGGGACTAACGCCAGAGCGAAGTAATAAGCCACCCCGGCGGCCGCTAACAGAGTGTGATGCTCGGACACATTAGAAGTGAACTGGCGCAGTAACCGCCAGATCCCAGGACGCTGAGGGGTGTCGCGACCGTCGCGCCGGGGACTCGTCATTGAACCAAGGTTGCCAGCCATAGAGGGATCGACCAACTATCTCCACTGAACACGAGTCGAAGATGACTCCAATCGTGCTAGTAACGGTGGATGGATCGCACTCGATTGTTCGACCCCGCGACCTACGTCGAAGGCGTGCCGTACGACCTCATTGCGGAAATGAGAGAAGGGGCACCCGTTCATTGGGTAGACGAGCCTTCCGTAATGGGTTGGGACGAGGGCCCCGGTTATTGGGCGGTATTGACCCACGAACTGGTGAACCAAGTGTTGCGTGACCCCTCGACGTTCTCATCTCATCAAGGCGCGACCCAGATCCGTGATCCCGGTACAGCCGAGATGTTGGCTTTCGTGCAACGCATGATGTTGAACCAGGACCCGCCCAGTCATACTCGCCTTCGCCGTCTCCTGACAAAATCGTTTACTCCACGGGCTGTCACGGCACTCGAAGATGACATCTCCAGTCGAGCCAAATCCATAATCGACAGGGTCGCTCCCAGTGGTAGAGCGGATTTCGCGAGCGACATCGCAGTCGAGTTACCGCTGATGACCCTCGCCGCCATCATGGGCGTTCCAGAAGAAGATCGTATGTTGCTCTTTGATTGGAGCAACAGAGTCATTGGCTATCAAGACAGCGAATACGCGATTTCTGACCGATTCGACCCATCGACCGGCACTGATATGGCGCGAAAAGCCCGCAAAGTGAGAGACGAAATCAAACCCGATGCCGACGGGCGAATGCCCGACCCTCGTTCTCGCGAAGGGCTCGCCGATATGTACTTCTACGCGTCGGAACTAGCGACGCATAGACGCGAATACCCTGGCAGCGACGTGGTGTCCATTCTCCTCGCCACCGAAGATGAGCAGGGGGCGATCACCACTGAAGAATTCGAGACGATGTTCTTCCTGTTCGCGGTTGCAGGTAACGAAACACTCCGGAACGCCATCCCGGGAGGAATGCTCGCGCTACTTGAGCACCCGTCTGAGATGAGCAAGTTGATAGCGCAGCCTGAATTACTGCCGAACGCCATTGAAGAAATGTTGCGATACGCCCCCCCGGTTGTGCATTTCCGACGTACCGCCACACGCGCCGTGGACCTCGGTGGAGTGAAAGTTAAACGAAATGACAAAATCGTCGTGTATCACGTCGCCGCGAATCGAGATCCTCAAGTCTTCTCAAACCCGGAGCGATTCGATATAGAACGATCTCCAAACGACCACGTCACTTTCGGCGCTGGCCCTCACTTTTGTCTGGGAGCCCACCTTGCCCGACGCCAAATGCTGACCATCTTTGAGCAGGCCTTGTGGCGTCTGCCGAATATCACGCTCAACGGACAACCGGAACACCTGGTTTCTAATTTTCAAAACGGCCCGAAACATTTGCCGGTGAAATGGGACAACGTATGACCGCTGACTACGTCGATGTTCCGTATCTGCAGCGAGGAAATACAGAGTTCCTGGCTCGAATATGGGACCCTCCGAAGGGAACGACTGTTCGTGGTGTGGTACTCGACGTGCACGGTGGAGCATGGTGCGATCGAGATCGGCGTGCCGGATCTCACTACGATGCTGCACTGGCCGCCGCCGGGTTCTCGGTAGTAGCGATCGATTTTCGCTGCGGTCCCGACTACCAGCACCCTGCCGCGTCAGTTGATGTCAACGTTGCAGCCCACTGGGCTCGTCTTCGCGCAGAGCAACTAACTGGCGACAGTGACCGAATTATCTCCGTCGGAAGTTCGAGTGGTGGCCACCTAGCGTTGTTAGCGGCACTGACGACCCACGTCATCGACGGTCACAGCGTCGAAATATGTGTCGACGGAAAGTGGGAAAAACCAGAGTCAATCGATGGGCGCGTCAGCGGGGTAGCAGCCTTGTGGGCTCCCGTCGATCCGTTCACGCGCTACAAGTACGCACAATCTCTAACAACCGACTTAGGCATACGCCTCGTTACAAACACGGAGGCGTATTTCGGCAGCGAGGAAACGATGGCTGATGCCTCTATCTCGCGCATCCTCACCAAAGAACACTCAACTCAACTACCCACCGTTTGGTTTGCTCGGGCGGGAAACGATGAAAATGTGCCCCCAGAAATGGTTGACGAACTTGCTCGAACGTATCGACAAGCGGGAGGCATTTTTACCCTCAAACACTATGCCGACGTACCACACGGCTTCGGGCACTTTGAAACAGCAGAGACTCAACGATTTCTCGATGATCTGCGTTGCTGGCTCATCGAAACCATAGAAAGTTGAACTTCGGACCGAGAAGCGCTTGGGGCGCTACGGTGCGCACATGGCATTGACGTTTGAACACTGGAACCCCGAGACGGCAGAGCGTTTCAAGAAATTCGTTCCCACTAAAGGGATCGACGGGTTCCTCGGAATCCGAATTGATGACGTGGCCCCCGGTCGGCTCGTAGCTTCCTTCGAAGTCAGCGACGAGATGATCACAATGATTGGAAACATGCATGGTGGCTGCCTGTCGGCCTTTTGTGACCATGTATTGGGGGTGGTGCTGTATCCCGTCATGCCAGAAGGTTCATGGGCCGCCACGACCGAGTTCAAGATAAACCTTCTAAAACCGGTCAGCGGCGGAACCTGTACCGCCACCGCGGAAGTCATTTCGATGACTCGCACCACTGCGGTGGTCAGAATCGATATCGCCAACGGTGACCGCCTCGCCGCCGTCGCCCAAGGGACCTGCCTGATCATGGCACCCAAATCGTGAACTTACCGGTCCGAGTAGGAGTTACGCCCGGCATCGATCTTTGGACCCGCCCATGGGAAGAGCGATGCAAAGTAGTGAATCTTGTTGCCGACGCCGGTATCGATCACATGTTCTTTGCCGACCACGTGAGTTTTCGAATAGGACGCGGACACGACGGCATGGTGATCGGCGCTGCCCTCGCCAATTTGCATCCCACCCTGGGGATTTATCTAGGGGTGTATCTCCTCGCCCTTCGACACCCAGTACCCGTAGCTCGCCAACTTGCCAACCTCGCGGAGATGGCTCCGGGTCGGATTAGCTTCGGTATCGGTGTGGGCGGCGACGACCGCCATGAAGTCGAAGTATGCGGGGTTGATCCCCGAACCCGTGGAAAGCGAACCGATGAATCCCTCGATGTTCTCCAGCAGCTCCTACTGGGCGCAACAGTGGACCACCAAGGCGAATTCTTTAGCTTCGAACAAGCGCGAATTGTTCCAACACCGACCCCTCCGATCCCGTTTTATGTAGGAGGGCGCTCCGACGCCGCGCTTCGACGCGCTGGCCGGTACGCCAATGGTTGGCTAGGTATGTGGTGCTCCAGCCAACGGTACGCGGAAGCGCTGACGGTGTTCGATCGTGCGACGGAACAGGCAGGGAGAAAAATCCAAGCAGATCACGGCATTCAACTCTGGGTTGGGGTCGGGGTAGACCAAACCGAAGCAGCAGCGTTCGTTGGGCCAGCTATGGAGGGCTTCTATAGGGTCCCCTTCGACAAATTTGCTCGATATACACCCCACGGAACAATTGACGACATCGTTGACTTCTTGGCGCCGTATCTCGAAGCTGGATGTCGACACTTCAATCTCACTCCAGTCGCAACGAGCGCCGAAGCTGGAATCGAAGCAATCGGTGAGGTTGGCGACAGGCTTCGCCGTATGGCTGACTAGCCTTAGGGACGTGAACAAGAGTTCCGACTTAAACCTTTCCATTCGGCCGATAGCTGGCGCGCTCGGAGCGGAAATCGATGATGTGAATCTGGCGAATCCGAGCGACAGCTTGATCGACGCCATAAGCGAAGCATTTAACCGTTATCACGTTCTCGTGTTCAGAGAACAAGAACTGTCGCCAATCGAACAGAAACGTTTCGCACAGCATTTCGGTTACCTTGAGACGCACCCCTACATCACCGGACTCGATGATCATCCCGAGGTCGTCGCGATCATCAAGGAACCGAACGAGACCATTAATTTCGGTGGTGGATGGCACAGTGACATGTCATTCCTACCCGCTCCTCCGCTCGGCTCAGTTCTCTACGCGCTGGAAGTTCCTGAATACGGTGGCGACACCGTTTTCTCTAACCAACATGCCGCCTACATGGCTTTGTCCGACCCAATGAAATCAATTTTGGATGGACTCACAGGCGTCCACTCTGCTGCGAGCCAATACGGCTCAGGAGGCGATTCCGACAAACGCAAAAACGAACGTGAATCCATGATGCTGAAGGTTTCCGAACAGGCCCACCAGTTGGTTGAACACCCCGTCGTGCGTACTCATCCTGAATCGGGTCTACGAGCTCTTTACGTGAACCGCCCGTTTACCGAAAGGATCAAAGGGATGCGGCACAGCGAGAGTCAAGCTCTACTCACATTCCTATACGACCACTGCGAAGAAGAACGTTTCACCTGCAGAATCAAATGGGAGGTAGGGACCGTCACGATGTGGGACAACCGCATTGTGCAGCACTACGCCCTGAATGACTATCACGGACAGAGGCGATGGATGCACCGGGTGACCATAGAGGGCGACAAGCCGGTCTAGTTCGCTGAACCACAGTTGGGGGTCCGCGAAATTCGGAGTGACGACTCGCCGTCGCGAAGCTCGGTTCGGGTGGCCTCGGTAGATCGATTGATCTGAGCGCGCGAGACTGCCCAATACATCCAACTCCGACATTTAGGTCAAGGAGGGCGCTGTGCGGCCGCTCGAGGGAATCAAAGTGCTCGACATGAGCAGAGTTCTGGCTGGACCTTTCGCGGGTCGCATCCTTAGCGATCTCGGAGCTCAGGTAGTAAAGATCGAACCACCAGAAGGTGACGTGACTCGCAATTGGGGAAAGGTACGTGCGGGGTTAGCGGGCTATTACACGCAACAAAATATTGGTAAGCGCAACGTATGCGTCGACCTGCGAACTGAGGGCGGCTCTGAACTAGTTCTTCGGCTAGCTGCCCAAGCCGACGTGCTGATCGAAAACTTTCGACCGGGGGTAATGAAAAGGTACGGCCTTACATACGAAAATTTGCGAGAAGTCAACGAGAAGCTCGTGATGCTGTCAATCTCAGGATTCGGGCAGGAAGGTCCAGAATCGACTCGCGCCGCATATGCTCCGATTCTTCATGGAGAATCAGGGTGGCTTCAACGCAGCGCCGAGTGGAATAACCACCCCGTCATCGACCTGAACCTTTCCGCAGCAGACACCAACGCATCGCTGCACGGAACGATCGGTCTTTTGGCGGCACTCCGCGTAGCTGAACAAACTGGGGAAGGTCAACACATCGATATGTGCATGCTCGACGCTTTTCTCGCAACCGATGACGCCAGTCACGTGGGTCTCGATGAGCTGCGCTACACCGCTGCTGGGGGTCTGGTGTGGAAAGGCGTGGACGGTCCAGTCCTAACGGCGGGTGACTTCAGGTGGATCTGGAAACAACTCCACCAGGTTCACGGACTGGAAGACAACGCTCCGCCAAATAGCGATATACCCACTAAGCGTGCATATCGGGAGCAAGCAATAAACAACTTTCTGAGTTCATTCGCTTCAAGAGCCGAGATGTATGAGGCCCTCGACGCCTGCAACCTCGCGTGGGGCGACATAAAAACCACTGCTGAAGCTTACGAATCGCCGACTGCCCAGTTTCGAGGTTCGTCTGTGGCTGTCAACGCTCGCGACGGCTCCACTCGACGCGTCGCCCAAACCCCATATCGGTTTTCGAAGAGTGAGTCAGGTCTGTCGTCGAACGCAGTCGCACCCTACAGAGGCGAACACAATTCTGAAGTTTTGAACGATTGGTTGGGCGTCAGCCGCCACGAAGTCAATGCCCTACTAGAAGCTGGCGTCCTACTGGAAGAGAATCCACCAGAGGAGAGAACCGATGGGCAGACTTGAAGGGAAAGTAGCCATTATCACGGGTGCAGGAAGCGGCATGGGCGCGGCAACAGCCCAACTTTTTGTTTCTGAAGGTGCCCGCGTACTAGTCACTGACATGAACGACGAGAAAGGCCACGCTGTCGCCGACGAACTGGGAGATTTCGGCGACTTCCTCCACGTGGACGTGTCGCGTGAAACAGATATCGCCGAGGCCGTATCGAGAGCGACTTCGCATTGGGGACAGCTTGATGTCATGTTCAACAACGCTGGCTTTGGCGGTGCCCGAGGTCCTGTGGAATCGATCAGCGAAGACGATTTCGACATCACAGTAGACGTCTTACTCAAGGGCGTCTTTTTTGGAATGAAGCACGCCGCCCCGATAATGAAAGCCCAAGAATCCGGTTCGATTATCTCCACAGCGTCAGTAGCTGGCCTACAGGCCGGCGAATCGCCGCACCTCTACACCGCCACCAAAGCAGCGGTTATTCACCTCACTAAATCGGTGGCACTCGAACTCGGCCAACAAGGGATAAGAGTGAACGCGATATGTCCAGGGGTTGTCGCAACACCGTTAGCCCACGGCCCATTGGACGAGGATCGCCGAAAGAAATTTCGAGACCGCTTCGGTCGATACCAACCCATTGGCCGTGTAGGTGAACCCGCCGACATAGCCAACGCAGCGCTCTTTTTGGCTTCAGATGACTCCACATTTATCACCGGTACAGCGATGGTCGTCGACGGTGGAGCGAACGCCGGGCGGCCATGGCATCGGCAAAGTGAACTGATGACCGGCCAAGGTCCGATCAAGCTCTATAGACCCGAAGGCCGGTAGCAGAAGTTCGACGGTAGCGTTGCAAGAGGACGGAAACGGTCGATGGGCATGAACGTCTCAGTCTTTGGATCATTTAGTCCCCGGGAATCAGCGGACCGCACACATGTTTATCGAAACCGAAGGGAACCGAGTGGGCGACGACCCAAGTCATGACGTCGCCGCTGTTCGGCGAAGACCCGAGGGTGCCAATGACCCCGCCGTTGAGTTTGACCGTTTTTACGTTCAAAATCGCGATCAGATCGCCCGCGCGTTAAGCCTTAGCCTAAGAAACTCTGACCTCGGTGCTGAGGCCGCCGACGAAGCATTCGTGAGAGCGTGTCAGAGGTGGGCTGAAGTCTCCACCTACGCAAATCCCCAAGGTTGGGTTTACCGAGTCGCGATGAACTGGGCTAGATCGTGGTTACGTCGGGCGCGGAGAGAACTGGAAAAACGCCCGTTGCTAGTGAAATCCGAAGTAGCGGAAGACCAAGTGCTAGATGTGGACCTTGAGAGGGCGCTCGAAGGGCTGTCACCTGCTCATCGGACGGTCGTGGTCGCGAGGTTCTTTATGGATTGGTCAGTTGAAGAAACAGCTGACGCGCTCGGGATTCGCCCCGGAACAGTCAAGAGTCGTCTGAGCCGGGCATTAGATCAACTCGCTGATGAACTCCAAGAGACCCCGGTCTTCAGATCAGTGATAACTCGAGAGGACATTCATCATGAACCTTGATGATGAAGTTCGACGTCATCTGCGCGACACCGGAGAACAAGTTGCTCTCACACCTGGAATGGTTGACGCAGTGCGAATTCGCGCGGCCAGTCGAATGCGTCGTCGCCGGTTCATCCTACGCGGGCTCGGATCGCTCATTGCTCTGACCGCCATAGGGGGATCGGTTGCGGTGATATTACGACAAGGCGACGAAGACCCCACTCCTTTCGCCGCCGCTTCTCTAACAGATGACAGTCAAGCTCCCGAAATGACGTCGGCAGGAGAGCTGGTGGAAGGAGACTCACCAGCCTCGTTAGCCTCCACCAGTCCCACCTATGAGTCGAATGCGACCGCAGAAGACGAGGACACAGAAATCACTTCGACGCTGACGCGTGAATCGTCCGAGTCGCGATGGGCCAAAATCGAGAGCCCGGTGTCAGGCGCAACAACTGAATATATGTATTCGGGCGGCATGGTTCTCGCTCAAGTGGGGTCACAATGGTTTGTCAGAGATGAGTCCTCCTGGCGTGAACTCGCACTACCTCAAGGACTTTCAGCCATAGCGATCGATGTAGGTGCCGGTGAAGAAGCCATGCGGGTCGCAGGGTGGTTGGGAGATGACCCTTGTACAAAGAACCTGGTCATTCAAGTACGGGACGGAACTACTTGGCGCCAGCATGAACTACAAAACGACCTCGCGCCTGGGCTCATAAGCACAGTCTCCCAGGCGAGACTGAGAGTTACGGATCACGAATTAGTTCTTTCCCGACTCGAAGAACTTGCCCTTGACCCGGTCTGTCTACTGCAAAGCCGCGGTATCGACGCGGTAGATGCGGAGATCGTTGACGACTTCATCTATGCGACCGACCGAAAAGCAGGCCGAGTTGTTTACTCTCTCGAGAAGCTCGGCCCATTCGAAGCGCAAGAATTCATTGACACTGGACCGAGACAACGCTCACTGATCACGCGGTCTGTTGATGGTGGGCAATGGACTACGACTCTGGGAAGTGGGCAACGGGTAACCGAACTAGGGGTCGTAGACGGCCTCGTCGTGTCGGAAGATTCAGAACACACCGTGCATGATGGGCAACGTCTAGAACGGAACGAAGTGATTCCTCCAGCCGCGCAACGACTCATTGACGCGTTAGCGAGTTCTTCAGGGATTTCTCTGATCTTTGAACGAGACAACCGGATTTGGGTTCGCGATTCAGGAGAAGATCACCGTATGGACGAGTTGACTGATTCGCCGTCAGTCTCGGGCAGACTAGGACGGGTCGCTTCAGGGATAACAATGGTCATCGATACGTCACAAGGGCCGGCGTTATTTGTCCGAAACTGATGAAATTAGGGAAAGAGGGGGAACCCGGTGAACGATGTAGCACTTCTGTCCACGATCGAACAGGTGGACCTGATTAGACGCGGTGAAATATCGAGCCGTGAATTAACTGAGCACTTCATTGCTCGAATAGAACGTCGCGATGGTGACGTGAACGCAGTCGTCACCCGAGATTTTGAAACCGCTCTCGCTACCGCTGACGCTGCCGACGCGACGCAACATCGGGGGGAGGCTCTCGGACGCCTTCATGGAGTACCGATTACTGTCAAGGATGCGTTGAAGACCAAAGATTTGAGGTCAACCGGTGGGGCGGTTGAACTTCGCGACAACGTTCCCGAAAGCGACGCTGAAGTCGTTGCTTCGGTACGCCGAGAGGGCGCCATCGTGATTGGGAAAACGAACCTTCCGCGATGGTCAGGGGACATCCAGTCGTACAACGAAATCTTCGGAACCACTAATAACCCGTGGGATTTGTCTCGGGGCCCGGGCGGGTCGTCGGGAGGAGCAGCCGCAGCGGTAGCGATGGGGTTCACCTCCTTTGAGATCGGCACCGATATCGGCGGTTCGGTCAGATTTCCGGCAGCGTTCAACGGCATCTGGGGACACAAGCCGAGTTTCGGTCTTATCCCCACTAATGGGTACCTCGACTACGTCCAAGGTGGCCTCAACGAAGCCGATATCAATGTTTTCGGTCCATTGACCAGAAGCTCGAATGACCTTGCCCTGCTCTTGGACATAATGAAGCGGAACTCGCCCCCTTGGGTTGCCCAACTCGGAAACACCCCCACAAATATTGGTGACTTGCGTATTGCCGCGTGGCTCAATGACGACTTTTGCCCCATTGACGACGAGGTGCTCCAACACCTAGAAACCGTGGTCCAAGAACTAGAGAAAGATGGAGTAACCGTCGATCGGCGTGCCAGGCCTGACTTAGACCCAGACGAAGCAGCGATGTTGGGGCTCTGGTTGGTGCAACGAGCAACTTCACAAAGCACCCAAAACGACGGACCAGGTCACCGCATTTGGCTTGATAACCATGTCAAACGGGAACAAATTCGTTTGAGATGGGCTGAATTCTTTAACAGGTACGACGCCGTAATCATGCCCGTCTGTTTTGTGCCACCGTTTCTTCATCAACAAGAAGGGGACTTCAGAAGTCGAACCTTGCTCTGCAATGGAGAACAACGCGACTACCTTGACGTCGTCAAGTGGACGACCATGGTGGGAATGGCATACCTGCCATCCACAGTGCCTCCGACCGGATTGGGAACTTCAGGGGTACCGATCGGCTGTCAAGTGGTGGGCGGATACGGAAACGACAGAACGACCATTGCTCTTGCGTCGCACATAGGGATGCTTATGGGCGGTTACCAGCCGCCGCCTCGCGCTCTATAACCAACCGAACCTCAGCACATGCTTCGTCAAGGTCGTCTACTGGGACTACCAACGCCGGTGAATGTGTTGAGAGGAAAGCAAACGCAACGCGAGTCACTGGTCGTTGCGTGGTTTCCCTAAGAGCAATCGCGTACGTAGCGCCCTGAAGCCGGTAGCGGTCCACTTTTTCCTGCAACTCGGAAAGATCAATTTGATCCGTCTTGTAATCAACTACCACCAGTCCGTCATCTGTCTCATAAACAAGATCGACATAGCCTTCGATGACGGTGTCGCCCACCGGACACGCAACGTGAATTTCTCGCCAATAACGGTGGTTCACAGCATCCCGAAGTTCGTCGCACTCCAGAGCGGACGCCGCCAAAGCGGCCACCTCGTCTGACCTTTCAGCTATTCCTTCGGCTTCCGCATGAACTTCAGCCAGAGCCGTCAGGCCGTTCCCCGTAGCGAAGTCGACTGTTTGAAGCACAGCGTGGACGGCTCGACCGACTGCTGTGCCATATCGCCCCCGTCGATGCAACGAGCCATCCGTTTCGTCGGAATCTTTCATCAGACCCGCATCGTGTACGTCGCCCGGCTCGTAGTCGACGTCGACGGAGGCAGCGGATTGAGCGATCAGGGTCGCGCTCATAAAGCGCTGCCGGGTGCTTCGACCAATAGCAACGCTGTGACGTCGTTGCCATTCAGGAAGGGAGGGACGAAGCGAAGCGAAGCGAACTTGAGATTCGACCCTCCAAACCGCGGCGTCATTCGATAAATCAAGTTCGGTGTGATCAGCATCACCACAGGCCGTTGATAAGAGTTCCACCGACGTCAGACGGCTAGCGTCGCTGTCTTTTTTAGTTGTTTGCTGACGATGTAACGAGACCACCAAATGGTCGCATGCTCGGGTGCAAGCTACATACAACGCTCGTATCGACTCGTCGTCATCGAGGACTGCTTCGGCTTGGGACCATTCGCTAAACCCAGAAGTCTCAACGTCTTTTCGGATCTTTATTTCTGGCAAATCCGTATTCGGGTCGTGTCCGACCTTGACGCCTCGGTCTTGACGAGATCTGAGAGGCAGTCCTGCGACTACAGCGATAGGAAATTCGAGTCCCTTTGCAGCATGGATCGTCATGATTTGCACAGAGTCATCGTCGTCTTCAGGAAGAATCGTTTCGATTGGTCGCGCACCTTCGGCGGTTTGTTGACCAACCCACAAAAGGAAACTGTGTAAGTTTCCAGCGGTCGTATCGGACCAGTTTCGGGCCTGGTCGAGAACATGTCTGAGGCGGCGCAGCGACTCACGTGGTTGATCGCGGGCAGCACACTGTTCTTCCAGCTGACGGTCTTTGATGATGCGACCGATGAGCTCCGATGGAGCTACAACTGAACGTAGTTCGTGGAGCCGCGCCAAATGGGCTAAGCCAACGGCGACGGGGTCTCCGCTTCGTGCTCGCTCCTGATGCTCCGCCAGACCGGTCTTGTTCCAGTCCCAAGAATCAGTCTGAGACGTTCTGAATCGGTACAAGTCGTCATCGCCGCAGCCGTAAATTGAGGAACGTAGAACCGATACCGTCGCCAAGGCGTCCGAAGGGTCATCGACAGCTCGCAGACACATCATGAGGTCTCTCACCTCTTCACTGCGCCAAACATTGCTTGAGGACGCGACGCGGAAGGGAACGCCTGCTCTCTCGAAGCTTTCTTGCAAGGCGAACATTGCAGATCGCGTTGGTACCAGTACAGCGATGTCACTGAATTTCGCGGCCCTCCACCCGTCGTTCTGTTTGACCGACCAGCCTTCTGTGACTGCACGAATGATGGTTTGAGTTATGTCGTGCGCTTCGGCGTGTCGCACACCGTTAGCGTCCAAACCGTCGGGGTCTTTGGTCGTTGACTTCGGATGAGCCGTTGCCCCCAATACGATCACAGCCTCTCCTGATGGTGCAGAGTCACGTATCGAAACCAACGGCGAATATTCCGGTTGGCTGGCACCACGGGGTTGAATCAGTTTGCTGAAAACCTCGTTTACCCATGAAACAATTTGTGGCGTGCTGCGAAAGTTTGTGGACAGTCGAACCTGACCGGCGTTGTACTTTTCTTGGGTTGCCAAGTACAGACTTATGTCGGCTCTTCGGAATCTGTAAATCGATTGTTTTGGATCCCCAACGAAGAAAAGGTGTCCCTGGGTAGTGGCGATGTCGCTCCAGGAAGGCTCGATCTTGATCTCCGGATCAGCAGCAATCAAGGTCGCGATTTCTATCTGAATTGGGTCGGTATCTTGGAACTCGTCAACTAACAGATGTCGATATCGGTGGTGGATCTTAGCTCTGACAGACGGACCGTGAACTGGGTGAGTGAGAGCTTCGCGGGTTGAAACTAAGAGGTCGTGATATTCAAGCCGACCTCGATTTCGCTCCTCGCTAATTCCCTCCAGAATGAAGTTGATGAGGCACGAAGCGATTCGACGAAGCACCCGATCGGTAAGGCGAGCCCTCGTTGATTCGATCTCTTGGCGGTACTCCTCATAATCCGATCTAAGACTCTCAATGTCTCCCCAATTGTCCTTCCGACCCTTTCTCGTTCCCTTAGGTAACGAAAAGTCGGAAAGTATGGCGACTTTCTGAACCTCGTCAAAAGCCGCGTCCAAATGTCCGACAAACTGGTCAATTCCCTCGAGACAAGCGATCATTCCGTCGCTGTCGTCTGAACCGGAATACTCGCTTCTCCTTCGAGTCAAAGCGCGAGCCTGATCAACAAGACCCGACAACTCGACATGAGTTAGCTCCGGAGGAGTTACTGGTTCTAGCAGATCCCAGTCCTTCCGTAGCTCCTTTGTTAGAGGCAGCAAATCTCGGGATGGGTCGATGTGAAGCGCGTCAGCAAGCAAAAGTGTTGCTGACCAGTTCGGATCGGCGAAGAGTGAGTCCAAAAACCTATCGAATCGCTCCAGAAAAACGACCTCGCTTGAAATTTCATCAAGAACCTCAAAGCTCGGCGGTAGGCCCGCTTCGAGGGAATGCTCAGATAGAAGTCGTCGAGCGAAACCATGCAAAGTCGAAATTGCGGCCTCGTCCAGTTGCTCCAGAGCAGTGGTGAGAGTTTCGCGTAATGCAGGTTCCGAACAATCGCCTAGAAGCTCTTCAAAACGGGCCCTAATGCGGTGGCGTAGTTCAGCAGCGGCCTTATGCGTAAAGGTGATAACTGCTAGATCTCGCAAACATGTTTGACCGGGTGAGCAGACGAGATTAACAACGCGCTCCACCAACGCCTGGGTCTTACCTGAGCCGGCACCCGCCTCGACGAACAGCGTTTCATCAAGACGCGAGGCGATGTCATCTCGAGCTGACTGATCCTGGGGCACACCGCTGCTAGTCACTTGAGTCATGCCCCCTCTCGGCTTCAACGACTTCGCCACGTAGTTCCCTATAGGGAGCGAGCGACTCGACTGAGGCAAGGGACTCCCACTTTGCTTCCAAGTGTCGTGTCCCGAGCTCATCCGGATCGCAGAAAAGGCATCTTGGCGAACCACCCCAAGACGGCGATGACAAATCTGGGTTCGCGGGGAAGAGTCCTTCCTCGATTCCGGTAACGATAATGTCAACTGCTTTGTCGAAGCTCGCGAGCACTTCAGAAGTAACTGCGTAGCCCATCGTTTTCCAACGCTGGTCGCTACTGGTGAACCAGTAGCTCGCATGGACCGGTTCGCTGCCGCTCCCGAGGCTGGCGTGTGCAGCGAGAGCGTAGACCGGCAACTGAAGCTGCGAACCCCCGAGAACGGGATCCTTCGGGCCAAGTTTCTTATAACTATCGAGTTTGCCTGTCTTGTAATCAACTACTACCAGGTTGCCGTCATCGGTTCGTTCGACTCGATCGACGCTGCCTCCAAAGTGCACCACCTTCCCTGACGGAAGTATTCGTCGAACCGGGGGAACGTCGCTACCGGGAAGACCGAACCTAAATTCCGTGGCGACTACTGTGCCTCTAACTTCTCTTTGGTGGTCGAATCTCAGAATACCTGACAGGTCGTTCAACAACTTTTCCCTGTCTCGACTCCAAAACAGTGGACGTCCGACCAGTCCTTGAGATTCCAATTCCATCGCGACTTCGAGTCCAAACTGTCTGATTGACGAGATATCGGAAGCGCTGTACGGCCGTTCTGGTCCGGGTGGAGACCCATCGGCGAGCTGGTCACGGAAGAATCGATCGGCCGCTTCGTGAAGCAACGATCCCCGTTCCAGGGGCGATATACGAAATCCGTCGCCTGAAAACTCTGGCTCTTCGACTCCTAACACGTAACGCATGAAGTAGCTATGTGGACAGTCAGCCCAGTGCTTGAGCCGTGTCGCCGAAAGAGCGTCGATTTGAGTCGCTACCGAATTCACCGATCCAGAGAGGTTTCCATCGAACCTCGTGAACTGATCACTAGAGCGGTGTTCGATGAGCTGGCGACCAAGATCGAAAGCTGAAGCGTCAATTAACGGAGCGTCACCTAGATCTCGACTCTGGTCTCGTCGATCAAGTAGCCCCGCGAGGTCGAATTCGGTTTTGGTAGAGGGAAAACTGGACCTTCGAAGACCAGATACGAACGAGGCTTGAAGTTGAGCCCAATCGTGCTCCGGACTTCTTAACGCGTCGTCCAGCGAAGCAACGCCCTCACGAACCGCAATTTGCTCAAGCCATCTTGTGGGATAACGCTCACTGTGCTGACGTAAATCACCCCGAGGGAAGAACAGCACGCTGTTGCTACATGACGACAACGTCGAAAGGAATCGACGATGGTCGTGGTTTGGCTCCTCCCGCGATAATCCCAACGACCCCTTGAGATGTAAGCGATCCTCGTCAGTTAGTAAGCCATCCTCGCGTCGCGGGAGCGGGAAAATTCCCTCAGCGAGCCCCAGAACAAGAACATGTTGGAAGTTGAGACCCCAAGCTTGACGAATTCGGCCAACGAAAATACCGTGTCCCAGTTTTCCTATGCGTTCGACACTGTCGTTGAGTTGCATCTCTAAGGTGCGGCGAAAAACCGAGAAATTGACGCTTCCCTCTACTCGATTCAGGCTCCCAAGTTGATCGAGAATCGCCTCAATTGGAACAATCGTTGAGTTCGACGCGCCGAGTTCAGAACTTGGACCTAGGTAGCGATCGATTACCTCGCTCAACCATGAACACAGGCCAAGCCAATCTTGAGGCAAAGCATCCGGATTCATTTTTTCACTCAGGTCGCTTACGAACGCGAGAAGATCTTGGGCTTCCGTCGCGCTCTTTTCGTAGCGAGCGACCCGCGTTTCGTCAGCTGTGCGAAGCCGCTCTCTTATAGCTGTCTCCAACAACTGCTCTCTGTGCCGCCCTAGTTTTTCAACCCAATCCTCCAAACCTGTGCTGACGCCAGCCACCGCGGCCCTTCTGCTCCAAGCCACCGCTGGGGCGTGAAGGGGGTCGTCGGGAAACTGGCGTATCGGAGCACTCGCGAGAAAGGCGAGAACTTCGTTCACTCGTAGGTCTTTATCTGGTAACCCCAGAACGCTAATGATGAAACGACCGAGCATTGAATCAGCCAGAGTCCGAGCGGACTCACCGTTGAAACACACGCCTGCTGCATCGAGCTGTTCCTCTAGCAGCCGCGTGTACGGATTTCGGTGAGGGTACAAAACGGCGATCTGATCGGGCGTCACTCCTTGATCAAGCAAACCGACGACCGAACGGATAACGGATCGCACTTCGTCATCGGGGTCGCTGACGGAAAGAATCTGACTTGCCGGCGCCGCCTGCAGCGACACAGCAGGTAAGTCGCTGCCAAGAAGACTGGCAGTTCGCCGAGCGTCCTCATCGGCCGCGTATACCCCGGTTACTCCGACTAACGCGACCGTTGGAGTCATCTCGGACAAGCCGAGGAAAAACCTGGCTGCCGTGTTGGTCAGTTGTTGTGGAAGAAAGAGAACTGCCGTCCCGAGTTCGGACACTTTGCTGGCTGACGGCGCAGCTGACCGAAATAGGTCGAACTCATCGAACCAACGTTCCCCAAGCAGTTCGACAGTAGAGCGGTATACACGGACGACTTCGCCAGATCGTTCACTCACGGCGGCCAAGACATCTAGTTCGTCGTCGTCTAGGTCGCGGAGTTCGCGATGGACCTGGACTAGGGCTCGCTCAGTTGCGCCGTGGTGCGCGATCGAACTAAAGATTCCGGGCTCGGAAGAAAGAACCTGCCTGACCGCTGCCTCGACAACATTGGTACTCAACGGTCGGCGCCCTTCAATGGCGAAGTCATCGGCGCTCAGTGCTTCAGCCAGACGATAGAAAGAAAAGAAGCTCGTGCCGACTAGACCGCGCCCTACCTCAGAAGTTGCCCCGAATTCCCCGCCTGCTAAATCTCTGCGCAGATTAACCGCCGCGTAATTGGTGGGAACTATGACGCTGACAGGCGCGAAAACGTCGTCTTGCTTCGATTCGCGAATCAATCGAGAAAGTTGTTCTGGCGCGGTCCGACCGAATCCGACTGCTCGCACATCAATCACAGCACTGAGATTAGAACCGGGGCGAGACCCTAAGCCGTCATGTCTCTATACGGCAAAGCTAGGTGCCAGCGACCTGGGCAACGACGGGGGCCATCGCCTCGACCTCTCCTTCATGGATTACCCAATAACTTGTTCCGTACAACTCGCGATAGCGGTGCAGTTGGTCGCAGACATCCTCAACAGTGCCTGCGAGGACCATGGGGATTGTCCGGGCTTGGTCCACGGTGAGACCGAACATCGGTGCCATTCCTTCAAACATCTCATCTGCTTCTCCGGTTGTTTTGGTGACAGCAGTCATGAAGGTGTTCATTTGTAGTTCGATACCGGGGAACCGATCTCCGGCGGCATCTTCGACCCACTGCCTTCGCTCTAGAAATCTGTCCCCGAGTGCAGACAAAGCGGTCTCTGGACCAACGGTCCCACTGTGAAGAGAAGCGTTGAGCCCAACGATGTCTGCTCTTTGGGCAGCTTCCGTCAGCACTCTTTTGCCGCCTCCACCAACAATGATGGGTGGCCCTCCAGGCTGATGAGGATTCGGTGTCCCCGTAATGTCGCGGACTACGTAGTGCTCACCACGAAAATCTACGGGCGTGCCTGACCACAAACCGCGGATGACGTCGATGGCTTCGATCATCCGATCGATACGAGTTCCTGCCTTATCGAAGGAAATTCCGGCTGTGTGGTAATCATTCGACATCCAACCAGCGCCAATGCCGAACTCCACGCGTCCGCCTGAGACAAGATCGAGAGTGGCGATTTCCTTAGCGAGTACGACCGGGTGGCGATAGTCAACGTCGTAGACAAGCGTTGCGACGCGCAAATCCGTTGTCGCTTCCGCCGCCACTGTGAGCGCCACCGTAGGAGCCCACTGATCGTCGAAATGATCGGGGCAGAACACAGTGCTGTAACCCAAATCTTCGATTCGGCTGACAGAATCTCTATAGTCAGCGCCCGACGCTGACTTTGAAAATTGGACTCCGAACCGGAACGGATGCATTTGCGCACCCTAACGTGGTTCGATGCCCACCCCCGCCCCAGATGAATACCCGCCGGCGCTTTTCCTGACCTCGCAAGAAGGAGTAGAGGCGACGGAACTGACGCGAGGCCCCTGGAGTCACGGGGTTATGCATGGAGGACCTATTTGTGGGTTGATGAGCTGGGGAATAGAACGCGAACTAGCTCGAGAAGACCTGATGTGTTCGCGCTACACCGTGGAAATCCTCTCGGGCGTACCAGTCGACAGTTTGGGGATCTCCGCCAATGTCGTGAAAGATGGGAAACGAACTGCCGTCGTGGAAGCCTCAATTTCTCACCAAGGCAGGGTCGTCGCCCGCGCTACTTCGCAATGGCTTTCGCGACCAACAGAACCTTCTGCAAACCAGATGCCGGTTCCGGCTATTCCCCTCGAACGAGCGGACCCTGGCGCACATCCCGACATGGAATACCCCAGGCCTGGATTCAATGCAGACGCGGTCGAACTTCGGGTCGTTAGCGGGTCTACCGAGGAGTCCGGTCCCGGACTCATTTGGGCGCGACTCGACCACGAGTTGATTGCCGGTGAATCAACCTCAAAGTTCCAACAGGTTGCGACTTTGTCTGACCTAGGAGCGGCCGTCGGCTGGGAATACGCTGACGACGAGCAAGCTTTCATCAACCCCGACGTCACTCTTCAGCTTCTACGCCTCCCGATATCTGAGTGGATCCTTTTCGATTCGGCGGTTGAGCGTTCATCACCAAATCTGGCGTGTTGTCGGACAACGCTCGCGGATGAAGCAGGTGTCATCGGATGGGTGTTGCAAAGTCAGATGGTCGCGCCAGAAGAGATTCAACTCTGACCCCAAGATTTCTCCCTCAACCCAGGCGATACACCCAAGTCGCTTGGATTAACCGCCGGTGACGTCCGCGTCCATCCGTCCAGTGGTCGGGTACCCACGCTGTTCAATCGCCCGATGTCGGGCTGCGACCGATTCGATGAGGTTGGGATCGGTGTAGATGTAAAACTCGTCGTTGATCACCGCGTCGTGGACGATGTCGGCCACCTCGTGGGGTGGGCGCCCAGACGCGATGACATCCCACATAGCGGCGGTGACGGCTTCGGAGTGCTCTGAAGCGACAGGCGCGGGCACCGTTTGGAAGCGCTCCGGTCGGCGGGCCTCGTCGTTCATAATGTTCGTGGCGACCGGGCCGGGACATAGTACGGAGACGTTGACGCCGGGGGCTCGTGCCGCGAAATCGTGAAACTGACACTCGGAGAGTGCGACCACTGCATGTTTGGCCGCGTAGTAGGCGGCGCTGATGACGGATCCCGAGGTGAGCCCTGACTGTGACGCGGTGTTGACCATGTGGCCATCGCCATGCGCAAGGAGGTGGGGGACGAACGTCCGGACCCCGTGAATGACTCCCCAGAGGTCAACGTCGAGCACCCATTGCCAATCCTCGACGGTCAGTTCGTGCGGTGCGTGACCCGGGGGACCCGCGACACCGGCGTTGTTGCAGACAAGGTGGGCGCGGTCGAAGCGATCGATAGTGAACGCCAGCAAGCCTTCAACTTCCGACGCCACCGTGACATCGACGGGCAAACCCGCTGCCGGTCCCACTTCGGACACCTCGGCGACGGCGACATCGAGCGCCACCTGATCGATGTCGGCCAGAACGACGCTCATCCCAGCTGCCGCCCACCGATCGGCCATGGCTCGACCGATCCCACTGGCAGCACCCGTCACAACAGCAGTCTTTCCGGCCAACTCCTTCACGGCACCCCCTCCGGTCACGCTAATAGATTTGGAAATGGAGTAGCGAAAAGAACCCAACGCGTTGCTTGACCGAGGGAGCCACACGAAAACGCCCAAGATTGGCCGCCTTCTTGCACTGCCTCAAGGCAGACGGACCTTGTCCGTTATTACAGCAACTGAGAATTTCCGGTCAATAGACCCGGAGATTCAGGCCGATTCGCCGATCGCGCCTTGCTCAACCAGAGCTTCTATCTCTTCCATCCCATGGCCAGCTTCGGAAAGAATTTCCCTGGTGTGTTGCCCTAGCTTCGGCGCAGGTCCCTTCGGTCCGACTTCAGCGTCAGCGAATCGCATCGGCGCGGCGACCGTCCGGTACGGGCCGATATCAGGACTGTGAATCGTTGGAAACACACCCAATGCGTCAGCTTGGGGATCTGAAGCAACCTCGTGTAGTCCAAGTACTGGCCCCCAGATCATGTCGTTGGCATCAAATATCTCCCCCCACTGGTCACGAGTTCGATGAGAAAGCGCTTCGTCGATCGCCGCGACCAACTCAGGCATATGTTGGAAACGTCCGCGAATGTCTTGGAGTCGCTCATCGGCGAGCAAATCTTCTCGTTCAATTACACGACATAGCTTCGGCCAAGCACTCTCTTCGGGCATATTGAGGACAATCCACTTCCCATCACCGCAGGGGTATCTATTCGCGGTAGGAAGAATCATGTTTTCCCTAGAGCGAGGTCGGAGAGGCGCTAAATCGACAGCGGTAATTGCATAATCAGTTGCCTGGCTCCAGATGGCAGTTTCGTAGAGAGAGGTCTCCACTACTTGCGCCTCCCCCGTCCTTTCAGCGAGCCGGAGTGCAGCCAAGATCGCGGAAACAAATGCGAGTCCTGTCGTATGGTCGCCCTGGGCGGGGCGGGCCATAGGAACAGTTCCGGTCTCACCTTCCCGCATAGCGTCATAGAGTCCAGAGCGCCCAAAAAAAGCAGTCACGTCGTATCCCGGCCGGTGAGCTTCAGGTCCCTGAGTTCCATAACCAGTCAGTGTCGCATGAACGATTCTTGAATTGGCCTGCTTGATGCTGTCAGGGTCCAAGCCGAACTTGTCTTGGCGGTGTCTCAATAGATTGCACATGAAGACATCCGCACGAGCGATCAGCGAAAACACGACCTCCATTCCAGCTTCAGAATCGAGGTCTACAGCGATCGACCTCTTCCCTCGGTTTGAGACATCGAATTGATAATCGAACTTCTTTTTTTCTTCGGAAACTTTCGCCGGCCGACCCATGTCCCGCATCGGATCGCCGCTAAGAGGTTCAATCTTGATGACATCGGCACCAAGGTCGGCAAGTATGGCTCCAGCACTCGGTGAGGCCATCCAGTTGTCAATCTCGATGACGGTTACGTTGTCTAGCGGAGCAGTCATTTAGTTGCCTCCTTGCAGTGAACTCTCGGACAGTCACAGCAGCATTGCAGGGGGAACCCTGCTTCGCGTGAGAGTTGCAGCTTTGTGAATGGCGACACCGCGCGTCAAGCGGTGTTCTGTACCGGTCGTTACGCTGCTGTTATGGAAATCAAAGACAAGGTCGCCATCGTCACAGGTGGCGGCAGCGGAATCGGGGAAGCGCTGGTCGAAAGATTTCGCGCCGAAGGCGCCCGAGGTTTGGTTGTAGTAGATCGCGACGGGGCAAACGCGGAACGCGTCGCCCAGCAAGCTGGCGGCAAAGCGGTTGAGATGGATGTCACTGACGAAAATGCCATCGCACATGTAGTCGCCGAAACAGTTGACGACCACGGAACGCTCGATATTTTCGTTTCGAATGCCGGGTATGTCACCCAGGGAGGCCTGGAAACGGACAACGCGGAGATACAACGGATGTGGGAAGTGCATGTGATGTCTCACGTTTATGCGGCGAGAGCCGCGGTGCCGGTAATGGTCGCTAACGGTGGTGGCTACTTGTTGAATACGGCGTCCGCAGCCGGCCTCTTAACCCAACTCGGGTCCATGCAGTACGCGGTCACCAAAGCAGCAGCAGTTTCATTGGGTGAATTCCTTTCAATTACCTACGGTGAAAGGGGTATTCGAGTGTCGATGCTGTGTCCGCAGGCAGTTGAAACGAACATTCTTTCGAACAGCCCAGATCGTCTTGATCAGGGAACTGGTACCCCTGGCAGCGCGGCCGGTGACGGTGTTCTCACTGCTGAACAACTTGCAGAAACTGTCATCGAGTGCATGGCTGAAGAAAGATTTCTCGTGTTGCCGCATCCTGAGGTTCAGACGTACAGAGAACGAAAAGCTAGTGACATCGACCGTTGGATAAACGGAATGCAGCGCTTTCAGGCTCGCCTATACGCTGACCGCGACTTAGCCCCGGCTGATTGGCTTTTGAGTTAGCCGTGGACCATCAAACGGCTAGGTCAATCTGTTGCATTTTGGCGAGAACCGATGTCTGGTGGCTCATCGACTAACTCTTCGATTTGAGTTACGCGGTCTTCAATCGCTACAAGTCTGTCCGCAACCATCGATGCGCGGCTGTTGAGAAGGGGCGCTCTTCGTAATTTGCGATGTTTGCGACTGTCGAGCAGGTGCATGAAGCCCTTGCCTCGGGTCAGATAGGCGGTAGCTAGAAGCAGCGCAGCGTAAATGAATCCTTCGGACTTGAATAGTCCCACCCATCCGTACTCGACGACCCAATTCCGGTCAATCAGCCACACCGGGAGAAAGATCAGAATCATCGCCCCGGGTATCGCCGAAATCAGACGCGACCCACCCAAAGCCATCGCCAGAGCGAACATCTTGATCGACAACTCTTCCGGATAATGGGTGAAGTCATTGAAATTGGTTGGAATCATGAGCAGGCCGCCAGCTAATCCAGCCATACCTCCGCTTAGAGCGACCCCGTAGAGCCTCAGTCGGTAGACCGAAACCCCGAAAGCCCGTGCAGCCTCGGGTTCGTCGCGGCTAGCTATAAAGGCCCGGCCGATGGGTCCTCTGAGCAATCCTTGAACCAAGAAGAGGGTTACCGCCGTATAACTGGCAACCAGGAAAAATTCCCATATATGTTCGTCTTCCTCAGCGATTCCCGTCCAGGACGGCGCAACAAACGAACCATGCAAAAGCACGGGCAAGTTGCCATCAACCTGTTTGAGAACGATCGGATAGGCAACTGCTAGGGAAAGGGTCAGTAGAGCAAGATATGCCTTCGGCAAACGCAGGGAAGGAATGGCAACGATCGCCCCCACGAGTGTTCCTGCTAACAGGCCCGCGATGGGCATCCAGACGACCGGCACCCCAAAATCGTTCACTGCGTGGAGCGCCGCGTACGCACCGACCCCAACCAGAGCTCCCTGGCCGAGGGACAAAAGTCCCAGATAGTGCGTCAACAGCACCAGACCACCGAACGCCAGTGCAAGCGCAACCGAGTTCGACAAGTCGGTGACAATCTTTGGCGTCGCGCCGTATGCGACTCGCAAAGACAGAGCCACTAGAGCCGCTGAAGCAACTATCCAAGCAACTCGAACAGGAGCAGGAGTCGTCGCATCGTTTGCCCTCATCGCTGCCGCCACGTTTCAGTTCTCGGTAACAACCCCGAGGGACGCACAAATAGCACGATGATGAGCACAAGCAAGGCCCAAACCAGCGTCACTTGACTATCAATAAAGCTCACATAACCGCCGAGCATGGTCTCAAGGAAAGCAAATAGATACCCACCGATAAACGCTAGGGCTGGGCTTCTAAGACCGCCTAGAGTTGCCGCAGCGAGACCAAATACGAGTAGCCGGCCCATCATGTCGGGTCGGACATTGATCTCTCCGGCAATGAGGCCCCCAGCCAAGGCACCGATCCCAGCGGCCAAGGCCCAACCAAGCATGAGCACTCGACTAACCCTGATTCCCACCATGACCGACCCGGTTTGATTAGACGTCACCGCTCGAAACGCGAGACCCGCTTTTGTCCGACGTTGCAATATGGCCAAAAGGCCCAATACCCCGATCATGGTCAGGGTTATCCCCACGCTGTCGTGCCAAAGACGAGCGCCGCCGATATCCCATCGATCGTCAACAGTCTGAGGAAAAGGAGAACCCAAGAACATGGTGCGCCCACCCCATTGCTTTCGCACGAAAGCACCCAGGAGCAAATAAAGACCTAGCGTCGCGCCGACCGCCGCGACCGGGTCAGCGCTAATGGGACGAATGATGACCCTCTCGGTAAAGGCACCGATCACCATCGAAATGACTATCGCACCCAGGATCGCCGCCCATATGGGCCAAGCTGCCCCAACTACATCGGTGTTCGACGAGAACTTCAGGTAAGGACTGGGGCCAGTAGCGAAAACCAGAGCGATATAGGTAGAAAACATTGCCAGCTGTCCTTGCGCGAGGTTGAGAACCCCGGTGGAGCGGAACACCATAGAAATGGCGACCGCGAGCGCGGCGTACGCCGAGCCGTTGGCAAGGGAGTCAAAGGTTCGTTGTAAGAACAGCGACATGCACCAGGAAGTCTGTCACTCTCAAAGGTGTTAAGCACCCACCAATCAGTCATACCGATTACAAAACCTCGTGCCAGGATGTTGGACGTGACTACGAACCGCTATCTCGCCGACGTAGCGATCACCTGTGATCAAAATTTTACTGTTATCCATGACGCAGCAATCGACGTGAACGAGGGGCGGATCACGTCAATCGGACCCCAATCCGAAGCGCCGCCGCATCAGGGCGCAGTGCACGACCTCGGCGGCTTAGTCATGCCAGGCCTCGTCAATAGTCACGCCCATACCCCAATGACGTTGGTACGCGGAGCAGGTGATGGGCTCCCTCTCCTGGAATGGCTAACGCGAGTGATGTGGCCGCGAGAAGGCCAAATGACACCCGAGGATGTGCTTTGGGGCATGCGGCTAGGCGCATCCGAAATGCTTCGAGCGGGCGTCACGAGCACCTGCGAGATGTACCTCTTCGAAGAATCGGTGGTTGAAGCATCGGCAGACGCGGGTATCCGACTAGTTATGACACCTGGAATCATCTCAGCACTTCACGCCGATGATTTCGGTTCAACCGACGGTCGCCTCGCCATGATTACAGAGTTCCATAAGCACTACCACGACCCAGAACGCGGTGTCACTGTGGGTTTTGGCCCACATTCCGCGTACGATCTGCCACTCGAATTTTGCGCGGAAGTAGCCGCAGCTGCACGCGACCTAGATGCGCTTCTACATATCCATGTCTGCGAAACGCAGGCGGAAGGCACGGATCTCGAATCTGCGAACGATGGTCGTTCAACAGTTCAACTGTTAGCCGAAAATGGTGTTCTGGACGGGCGAGTGATTGCTGCTCACAGCGTCTGGCTCAACGACGCGGATATCGAAACGTACGCTCACCACGATGTCTCCGTCGCGCACTGCCCGGTGAGCAACATGAAACTCGGGTCGGGTGTCGCCGCCGTTAGAGCAATGCGTTCGCGAGGAATCGAAGTTGGATTGGGAACCGATGGACCGGCGTCAAACGACGATCTTGACTTGTGGCAGGAAATAAAGTTCGCGCCCTTACTAGCAAGAGTCGTGGCGATGGACGCTGCTGCAATGAGTCCGCGAGACGCGCTTTGGATGGCCACTAGCGAAGGAGCGCGCGCGGTTGGCAACCGTGATGTTGGAACCCTCGAAAGTGGCCAAAGAGCTGACTTTATTCGTGTCGACCTAGATGACCCAACGTTTGTTCCCGTCACATCTACCGACGAGTTGATAGCGCACTTGGCGTGGTCAGGTAGTGGACGACATGTCACCGATGTTTGGGTTGGGGGCGAACAAGTTGTAGCCGACCGCCAATGCGTCAGGGTCGATGTGGAACGAGCTATGGCAGAAGTCCAAACTCGTGGTCTGCGGTTAGCGAGCGACTCAGGTACGTGACGTCAACCTGGTAGAGCTGCCTCCGTTCGCACATGGGCATTGAGTTGCGTGTCACGATGGCTTCATGATCGGCATCATCGCAGGCACTGGCTACTACGAGCTTCCCGGGCTACGGCGACGCATAGACGAAACGTATTCCAACCAATATGGGCAGGCGTCGGTGTCGACGGGAACGTGGCATGACGTTCCGGTTGCCTTCGTGGCCCGCCACGGCGGCGACCACTCGATCCCACCTAGTGCCATCAACTATCGGGCCAATATCCGCGCACTTTCCGAACTGGGAGTGGAGGCAGTGTTCGCTGTGAACGTCGTCGGATCAATGGTTCTCGAACGGGGGCCAGGATCCTTGTTCCTGGTTGATGATTTCATCGAGTTCACTCAAGGACGCGACTGCACCTTTTTTGACCAACCGGGTCAACTCAAACATACGGATATGACAGTGGTGTACGACACCAAACTTCGGTCACAGGTGCTTCGTGCTGCGCAGATGGAAGACATCGATATCGTCGAGACAGCCACCTATGTGTGCACCGACGGCCCCAGATTTGAGACCCCCTCTGAAATCCGAATGTACAAACAGCTAGGCGCGCACGTGGTGGGAATGACGGGATACCCGGAAGCCGCACTTGCCCGAGAAGGAAACATTCCTTATGCGTCTGTTGCTGTTGTGTCGAACCTGGCGGCAGGGATGACCGACGGGCCGATAGAAGAGCAAGTCGTTTGGGACACCCTAGAAGCGACGAAAGAATCGGTTTTTAGACTTTTGAGCCGCTCTGTTCAGTTGCGAGCCTCGGGTGAATGTTGAATCGATCGTCGCTGACCGCCGCAGATCTCATTTCGACCGACCCAGAGCCCTTCAAATGGCGAATGGGCGTCAGACCTCTACGTCTCGAACAGTGGCTTCTGGTTGACGCTGACCGCGACGCCGACCTCAAGGAAATCAACGCGATCATCGACCGCCACCGCGACGAAATTGTTTACTGCGAACCGACCGCAGCTGCAGCATGTGCAGAACTTGCGACTTTAGTCATCGGACACCTCAGACAAGTGCCTGGGCTCAGCAAGGTCGAACTCGATTCACGACCGGGCATGCCATTAATCGAAGCGACACGTCGACTCGTACAGGAAGACATCTGTCTTCTCGAACGGCGGAGCGAAGGATGGGTCATGACGGCATGTGCTGTTGCGATTCCTACTCAATGGGATGTTCCCTCAAAGTTCGGAAATACGCTTGACTCCATTCATGAACCGGTGCCCCGATATGACACCGACCTCGCCCAAACAATGGAAACCTTCTTTGACCGGCTTCGAGCGGATCGACCGGTGTGGAGAGCTAACCGCACCTTGACCGACGACCCGGGCTTGCGGCTGGCGCCGAAACGGAGACACGAGCCCCTGCGACGAGACATCACCGCGACCAATGTTGCGGAACGCGTCTGGTTGCGGGTTGAATACCAGACCTTGCGTCGGCTCCCAGAAACCGACGCCATTGTCTTCACCATTCGAATTCTCCGACAACGAATTGCGTCGGTTGCCCGGCACCCCACAGCTCTCGCCGAACTGATCCGATGGTTAGCCACACTTCCTGAAGAAGTCCGGGGCTACAAAGACAGCACCGTTCGACATGGATTGCTGGTGAAGCAATGGGCTATCGAACATGCACACATTGAGGAGCAGCAAGATCACTAACACCAACGAACGTTCGTTTGTATAATGGAATTGTGCGCAACTGGCAAAATATTGGTGAATTCGAAGACTTCCTTGACGACGGCGGCATCGTTGAACCCAACGATGACATCCCAGGCCCATACCGTAAAGCCGTATTCCGGTTCATTGAGATGCACGCCAACAGTGAGTACATGGGAGGGCTTACTGAACGAGATTGGATACCAAAGGCCCCGGGTTTGCATCGAAAAATGACCGCGTTGGCGAAAAGCCAAGACGAGATCGGTCACGCTCATCTTCTCTACATGGTCGCGGCCGACCTTGGGATCAAGACACGAGAAGAGATGGTCACTGACCTGCTCGAAGGCCGCACCCATTTCCATAATGTCTTTCACTACCGAGTACATAGCTGGACTGACCAAATCGCTGTCGCGTATCTGGTTGACGCAGCCGCGCTGGCAAGCCAACAAGCCGTTTTCAAAAACTGTTCCTACGGTCCCTATAAACGAATACTGCGTCGCGTGATTGTCGAAGAAGGTTTCCATATGCGCAACGGTGAAGAGATGATGCTCCTCATGGCCCGCGGAACCGATGTCCAACACCAGATGATGCAAGAGTCCATCAACCGCTGGTGGTTACCGGCGGTTCAACTATTCGGTCCCGACTCCAAACCCGACGACGAATTGTTGCGGTGGCACATTAAATCTGAACGAAATGAGGACTTGCGAGAACGATACGTACAAAAATTCGTACCGCTGCTGCTCGCCGGAGGCTTTACCATCCCAGACCCGGACCTTCGACAAGACAGCGAAACCGGAAAGTGGAAAATCAGCGATATCGACTGGCAGCCACTCATGGACACGATGAGAAATATCGGCCCGGACAGCTCGCGAAGAATTTCAGACGCGAAACGAGCCTGGTATGACGCCGAATGGGTGCGCACGGCCCTTGATGACGCGACGAAGGCGCCAGCGTGATGGTCGCCAAAGCTGCCATAGACGCAGTCCGAGCCGCCGTTGCCTCCGTAGCGGACCCAGAGTATCCAGACCTCAATATTCAACAATTGGGGATCCTTGAAGACGTGGTCGCAGATCGCTCGTCTATTCGCGTCGACCTCGTGCCCACCATCATGGGGTGCCCAGCCTTAGACATCATCGAACAAGATGTGGTCGCCGCAGCTCAAGCTTCAGGGCACGACGTGACGGTTCGATTCTGTATGTCTCCGCCGTGGACGCCTGACCGGATCACCGATGATGCCCGCAAGATATTGGCGAGGGAATACTCAGTCGCCATTCGACCGCGAAACGGAGTGACAAGCTGCCCCCTATGTGGAAGCACAGCGCTAGAACCTCGGAGTGATGTTGGCCCTACAGCATGCCGATCGGTCGAATGGTGCTCCAGCTGCCGCAACCCTGTCGAGGTAGTTCGATCCCGCGAAATGGGACAGAAATGAGCCGCAAGAACCGAACCGATGTGGTGGGCGCGGCGTGCGTCATGTTCGCCGAACAGGGCTTTCACGGAACTTCCATGCGGGACCTAGGGAAAAAGCTCGGCTTGGTGGGTTCGTCGCTGTACAGCCACGTCGTTTCCAAAGACGAGCTATTGGTCGACGTCGTGCGCGAAGCATCTTCCCGTTTCCAATCACTTGCTAATGAAGTTCGGACGATGCCGGGAACTGCCGTTGAACGACTCTCTCGACTCATCCACGGCCACCTCCAAATACTGGTCGAAGATCCCAACCAAGCTCGAACTTTTCTCAACGAAACCCGATTTCTCCCCGAAGTCGAGCGAGATACAGCCGTGGCGATGTTTGACAGCTATCAACAGGTGTTTCGCGACGTACTCAGCGGCGGCCGAGAAAGCGGCGAATTTCGACCAGATCTCGATGTGCATCTAGCGGCGAATCTCGTTCTGTCCCTCTTGAATGGCACCCCAAGGTGGTTCAACTCCGGAGGTGCTCTCAACATCGAGTCGCTAGCTTCAGAAGTCCACCACTTGCTGACAGTTGGGCTGAATCCAGACCCGCAGAGAACCCCGGCATGAACACCTACGAAGTATTTCTAAAAAAAGCTGGAAAAGAACCTTTCACTCACGCGGGATCGCTCGATGCACCCGATAGCGAACTAGCCCTCCTATATGCACGTGATACCTACGGGCGACGAGGTGAAGGCGACCAAATGTGGGTCGTTGACCGAACCAACTTACTAATTGCCGATGAGGATGATCTAGCGATGGCCGACCGAGTTCACAAACACAATGATGGCCAGCTAGTCGCTGAACTCCGCCGATCCGGTCGAGGAAAGGCCACGTAAAGAGAATGAGCCCTGATGACACTGCAAAGGAACTAGTCCTCGCTTTTGCCGACGACGAGTTGTGCGTAGGTCAAAACCATTCCTGGTGGATCGCGGTCGGTCCCTTCTTAGAAGAAGACCTGGCGTTCACTTCGATCGCTCAAGATGAACTGGGACACGCTAGAGCTCTCTATTCGTTGCTGTCTGACGACTTAGATCACATCGCCTATGGGCGCCCGCACCAGGAATATCGCTCCTCACATATAGCCGAACTCCTTTGTCACGATTGGACCAGCGCGCTTGTCCGCCATGTCTTGCATGACCTTGCAGAGGAAGTTCGCTGGGCAGCCATGCTTGATTCGACTTGGGTGGAACTCGCGGCTATTGCGACCCGCGCTGCAGCGGAGGAACAATTCCATGTCCAGCACGGCTTGACACTCTTGCGACGTCTGCTCTCCACCCCGGAAGGACAGTTGCGTCTTTCGTCCACGTTGATTGACTTAGCTCCAAAGGGCAGAGAGTACTTTGCGGGATCTGATTCTGGACTTGTCACTTCGGGAGTCCTGAACACCTCGCTTGCCGATCAGGAACGCACCTGGATGAAGCGAATAGACGACTTACTCGCCGAATTTGAGTTGAACGTCGATTGGAGTGGTGAACCACCCTCTCAAGGGCGCTACGGCACTCGTTCGAGGGACTTTTCGACACTGCACGATGAAATGGTCGCCGTGCTCCAAATCGACCCCCTAGCTAACTGGTGATGACTCCCTAGTCGCTTGAATCGACCGCCACACTTTCTCGCTAGTAACCGGCATATCTAAGTGTCGAACTCGTAAATGACTCAACGCATCTATTACCGCATTGTGAATCGCCGGGGTAGCGCCGACGGTTCCAGATTCACCGATACCTTTCGCGCCCAAAGGGTTGATGTGAGTTGGCGTTTCGAGGACGACCCGCTCAAACATCGGTAATTCGGATGCGGAAATGACTGAGTAATCAGCCAAGTTGCCGGTCAGTGGGTTCCCATCCTCGTCATATCGGAACTCTTCAAGAAGGGCCTGTGCTGCCCCTTGGGCCAATCCGCCGTGAACTTGGCCGTCTGCCAGAAGAGGGTTAAGAATGACACCAGCGTCGTCACAAGCGATCAATCGTTCCAAAGAGACCTGTCCCGTTTCGCTGTCAACCTCAACCACCGCTACATGGGTCCCGAACGGGAACGTCGGCCCTTCCGACTCAAATATCTCTTCAGCGTGTAAGAGCCGTGGCCCGTCGTCTCGCTCTTCCAAATGATCCGCCACGTCTGCCCAAGAAACGCTGATAGAGGGTGTCCCAATCACATGAAACTGACCGTTCTCGGTGTTGAGCGAAAGATCCGCTTCCGAAGCCTCCAATAGTTCGGCAGCGACTTTTTTCGCCTGTTCGACAAGTGCCGCGGAGGCCTCCCACATGGCGGCCCCGGCCAACTGAACGGAACGAGATCCGCCAGTAATCCCGCCTTGGGGGACCTCATCGGTATCTCCGTGGACTATCTCTATGTCGTCGAAGTCCACCCCGGTGGCATCCGATATGAGCATCGACCAAGCCGTGTGATGCCCCTGTCCGTAAGGAGATGAACCGGTGCGGGCTACTATTCTTCCGCCGCTCGAGAGTTCAACACCTCCGTATTCGGAACGCCCAACTCCAGCGGTGCGCTCAACGTAAGTAGCCACACCAATGCCGAGAAAACGGTCATCGCCGTCCGAACGGCGACGAGCTTGTTCAGCCCGAAGATCGTCATAACCGCTGGCCTTGAGCGCAGAGTCCAAACTCGCTTCGTACGCGCCGCTGTCGTAATTTGAACCGGTGTTGGTTGACAGAGGAAAAGCTTCGGGCTGAAGAAAATTGCGCCTACGCACTTCTGTTGGATCCATACCGACTTCCGCTGCGAAAACATCAACGGCGCGCTCGATAGCTGCAGCAGCCTCCGGACGGCCCGCTCCGCGATAGGCGCCCGTCGGGGTGGTGTTTGTAACCACAGAAACCGAACTGAATCCCACGCTAGCGATGTCGTAGCAGCCAGTAAGCATCGCTCTAGCGTTCGCCGGCAAGCCAGCCCCCGCCGAGGGATACGCCCCTGCGTCCTGCACCACGTGCAGGTGATAGGCGCTGATGTCTCCCTCCAA
>DASCSY010000005.1:0-33613 GCA_034399415.1 Acidimicrobiales bacterium | reverse complement strand
TGAAGGTGCAGCATCAAGAGTTCGTCCCAGCGGCTGCGATAGTTAGAAGTGAATTCGTATCGAAAATGGGTCGCTTCGGCCCCGTGGAACTCGATTTCTTGCTCTAGAGCGCTCCGCAAACCGAAAGGATGTTTGGCTCCGGCGTAACCGACTGAGAGGACGTTCCCGTCATCATCGGCGACCTGATAAACCCCCAACTGGGCCGGTAGAGCCGCGACGGTTAAAGGATCGAGGCTCTCCCAAGGTTTGCTGAGGCGTATACCCATGTTAACCCCGCGCGCTGACTAGTTTCGACACGCTCTGACCCATCAGATCTTCAAAGTTGAGTCGGAAAAACCGGTCCTGCGTTTCGCCTGAAAGAGTTCCGACTTCGGTGTCGAAACGGCGTATAGGGTTTCGTCCTCCTTCAACATGTGGGAAATCCGAACTGAACATACAGATCTCCTCGCCCGTGTTTTCAATGATCCACTTGGTCGGCTCAGTGGGAAAAGGTGTGACTCTGACTTGTCGTCGGACATAATCGGAAGGCCGAAGACTGAGTGTTTGCAAACGTTGTTCGTGTCGTTCAAAAGCATCGAACGCTGCTTCAAGTTGGCGTATGAACGAAGGTAACCACGCCGCACCGAGTTCGATGACACCGAGCTTTAGCTCAGGAAACCGCTCCAGCACGCCATCGAACACCAGCATCGATAACGCCTGAATTGGTGCGGAAGAAATCGCCATATAGGACACCGATCGGAAGTTTTCGCTACCGCCGTGAAAATCCGGTTCGGGTGGCAACCCGTTGTTGCGGTGCTGGGGCGGCATCACAAGCTCTGGCGTCGCGACATGCATTACCACTGGTATGCCCGCCTCCTGAGCCTGTGCCCAGACATCGTCGAACGCGGTGTGGCTGTGAGCGTGATCTTTGGGCATACGGTTCGGTATTAAAAGAGCGGACGCCCCGGCCTCAAGTGCCTCTGTGGCGCACGGGGCCGCTCGATCAAGATCCTGCAAAGGGATATAAGCGACTGGAAGAAGGCGAGGATCATTTTCGCAGAAGGATATTTGTGCTCGGTTTGCTGCAGACGCTGTCTCGTAAGTAAGACTCGGCGGCGCCTCGTGCTCCATGGCCTCAAGGATTGTGTTCGGCATAGTTGGGAACACAAGTTGGCTAGCGAAGCCCATGTAATCCAGCGCCTCACTGCGATCGATGGGATCCCACGCCCCATGAGCGCGATAATTCTTACGAAGCATGATTTCCGCTTCAGCATCCGCCCGAAACTCAGGGTCCGTGTGAAGTGTTCGACACTCATCGATCTCTTTGAAAATTGGCGTTTGTTCACTTATTGAGAAATTTGCGTGCACGAATTTCTGAACTTCGAAAGACGCGAATTCGTCAAGCCATTCGGGTGGCTCCATGGTGTGGGCGTCGGCATCATGGATGACTCGGTCCTCAACGTATGGCATTTCTCCCTCTCCAAATGCAGTGCACGAAGCGTAGTGGTGCCGGATAGCCACGCGCCGGTAGCTAGTTGTCGTGCAGTGCTTCGTTAATGCCTTCCCATTTGGTTGGATCCAAGACCCGCATTTCAATCGCGCCCGAAGTGCTGTTGCGAATCAAGAGCATTCCCGACCTACCAGAGAGATCTTTGCCTTTGACGACAGAGCCGTCGGGAAGAGTCACATGGCTACCAGCTGTCACGTAGCAGCCGGCTTCTACCGTGCAGTTGTCGCCCAGAGATATCCCGATACCTGAATTTGCCCCCAACAGGCAGTTCTCACCGACGACGATGGTTTCCTTACCGCCTCCCGACAGAGTGCCCATAATGGACGCGCTTCCGCCAAGGTCGCTATTCGCTCCGACTACCACGCCGGCGCTAATCCGACCTTCGACCATGGAAGGGCCCAAAGTGCCCGCATTGAAGTTGCAGAAGCCCTCATGCATCACTGTGGTCCCATCGGCTAGATGCGCTCCAAGCCTCACCCGGTCGGCATCAGCGATTCGTACGCCCGAGGGGATCACGTAATCGGTCATTCGGGGGAATTTGTCCACAGAAGTCACAGAGATGTTGACGCCCATGGACGCCGCGCCGGTCCGAAGGTCGTCCACTCGTTCGGGAAGAACGGGCCCAGCGTTGGTCCAAGCACAATTGGTCATCAAACTGAAGATGCCATCGAGATTCGCCCCGTGTGGGCGGATTTCGCGGCGACTCAAGAGATGGAGACGTAGGTAAGCGTCGGCTAGATCGACCGCTGGTGCGCTCAGGTCTTCTATCGCTGTTTCTGTCAGCTCACCTTGAATAATTCCAAGTTGTTCGGCCAGGCAGGATCTTGTTGGGTTGATGTTTTCCTCGGGATACCACACATCAAGTCGCGTCCCTGTCTCAACATCTACATAGCTGTGGCCAGTGGCAATAAAGCTCATGACTGTATTTTGCAACGCGCAAGGCCGATACCCAAGCCGGTTTTTACTAAGTTGCCGGATTCGCCCTATTTGAAAGGGCTTGCAACAGATCATTAATCAGTGATCGGGGATCTGTTGGACCGTTCTAGTGGCCATGAGTGCTGTCGACGGCCTAGGTTCTCGGCTATGAAGACTTCAGTCTGCGAAATGCTTGGCGTGGATGTGCCTATCCTCGCGTTTACTCACTGTCGCGACGTAGTCGCTGCTGTCACGAAAGCAGGTGGCTTCGGCGTGCTTGGCGCCGCGGGGCACACCCCAGAGCAACTTGATATCGATTTGCAATGGATCCGTGAAGAGGTAGGCGACAAACCGTTCGGCGTCGACATCATTGTTCCCGCGAAATATGAGGGCTCGACGGAGGGTGGAAAATCTCTAAGTGACTTGAACGAAATGATTCCCCAAGGTCACAGAGATTTCGTCGATGACATGATGGAACGGTATGCGGTTCCCCCGCTGCCGAAGGATGACGGTCGAGGAGGTCGCGGAGGGTTACCCGTTGACTCAGAACCGCCCATGACTTACGCCCAAGCGGTGCCCCTCATGGACGTAGCATTTTCACACCCAATCAAGCTCATCGTGAACGCTTTGGGACCACCCCCGCCGGACATGATCGAGCGGGCGCACGCTAACGACGTGTTAGTCGGCGCGTTGGCTGGAAAGAAGTCGCACGCTGTGCGACACGTTGCCTCTGGTGTCGACATCATTATTGCTCAAGGTCATGAAGCAGGTGGACACACCGGAGACATCGGGACAATGGTTTTGGTTCCTGAAATCGTTGACGCCGTCGCTCCGACCCCAGTGCTTGCGGCTGGTGGAATTGGAAGCGGGCGACAGGTGGCGGCTTCCATTGCTTTGGGAGCGCAAGGCGTTTGGTGCGGTTCGGTATGGCTCACCACCCAGGAAGCCGAAACTCATCCAGTTGTCAAAGAGAAATTCTTGACGGCGACCTCCTCAGACACCTTGCGTTCTAGATCACGGACCGGTAAACCCGCCCGCCAACTCCGTTCAGCTTGGACAGACGAGTGGGAGGGAGACACTTCGCCGGGCACCTTGCCTATGCCCCTCCAACCGATGTTGATTGCTCATGCGAGCCGGAGAGTGGATCGCGCGGCAACGAATCCTGAGAATCGAGGGGCGGTGGAACTCGCGAACTATTTTGTTGGTCAAATAGTGGGATCAATGAACGAATCAATTTCGGCAACCCGCGTAGTCGAGGACATGATTACCGAATATCTCGACGTGATGGATCGCTTCGACCGACTCAACACCTGAGTCATTCATGAAACGCATGCCAGCCTAAGTTCAAAGACACCGAAGGTTAGGGGATCATATGGAGACGATGACTGGACGCGTTGCAGTAGTAACAGGTGCAGCGTCAGGTATAGGCAAGGCATTAGCGATGGCGTTTGCAAGCGAGGGCGCGAAGGTCGTTCTCGCCGACGTTGAAGAAGAAGCGCTTGAATCGGCAAGAACAGAAGTAAGTGCGCTCCAAGTTTCTACCCTTGCGGTGAAAACAGATGTCACCGATTCCGACTCCGTTGCCGCCTTATGCGCCGCGACGCTTGAGACATTCGGAGGCGTCAACATTCTTTGCAACAACGCGGGAGTAGGCGGAGGCGGCCTTGTCAAGAATCAACAACTAGTGGACTGGAAATGGGTCATTGACGTTTCGCTATGGGGAGTCATCCACGGCGTCCATCACTTCCTGCCTCACCTCATTGAGGCCGAAGAGAGTCATGTGATGAGTACCGCGTCGGTCGCGGGTCTAATGGCCGTCCCAGGTCTTGCTCCCTACAACGCCGCCAAGTTTGGAGTTGTAGCCATCATGGAAACCTTGCATCACGAAATGGCTCGTGACCCAGAGGCCGACGTCGGTGTTTCCGTGCTTTGCCCCGGCGTGGTCCGAACGAACATCGCGACCGCGCAAAGGAACCGCCCGACCCATCTGCAACGTGAGCGAGCCAAACCGGTAAGCGATAAAGCTCAAGTCCCCGACGAAGCTCGTCAACGAAACGCTGCCATTGCCGCAGCCCTAGAAAAAGGAATGGACCCCAGTAACGTTGCGTCGCAGGTGGTGGATGCCATGTACCAACAAAGGTTTTGGGTGCTGAGTCATCCCGAGTTACTCGCTGAGGTAGATCACCGCAACAGACAACTCGCGAATCTAGAGAATCCAACTTTAGTATCGAGTTTCACTGACTAACCCAAAGCTATGAGCTACATGGTGAAGCGTAGGTTCCTCGCGGCGTGCGCGCCGAGTTCTTCATCGCCCGACCAACTGATCTGCCCGTCCGCTATGGGGATCTCAGGGTCGACCCGCCCACATGCCTGGTTCATGAACGCCATCGAATCACAGTGAAGCGTTAGCGTCGGGTGATCTAAGGCGTGGGTTTCTGTGGCTCGACCATCAACGACAACGTAGATATCGCGATTTACCGCCCCGGTGATATCGAAGTGAATTGACTGTCCTTCCGTCAATCCAATTTTCTTGCCCGCTATATACCCAATTGACAAATGGACCTCGTTTAACGCCATCTCCGCCGTCGGGCCTCCGTTGTCGGTTTCCAAGCTAAGGGGAGTTCGGCAATCGCGTTCGTGCATCCAGAAATCGAATTCACGAACCGCCATAAAGCGACCATAGGTAGATGGGCCGACCGGAGTGATGCTCGCAGTCTGGAAGTCTTCGTCAGTAGTTTCAGCCAGGTTTGCCCGTCTAATGTCGAATGTCCTCTGCATATGAGCGACTAGATCACCCTCCGACATTTTCATCGCTGCGCCGAAATGTTCTTCAACATCCTGAAATGGTGGAGGAGTGTCCAGCCCGGTTGGCATCCAGTTGGATAAAACTTGCTCGACCGACACCATGTGAGCGGCGACACCTTTGATATTCCATGCGGGGCATAACGACTGAGTCTCCCATTGTTGGCCGGTGATATTGCTCAAAAAGTCCACGACGCTGTTCCAACATGCGTCAAGGTTGTTGATGGTGAGTTCGCGTTGACCCATGGCTCCACCGTAGCGGTGATCACTTCTACAACGGGAGTTGGCGTGTCATGCTTTGTTGACTTAGGTAAAGACTGCGAAAGCGGGCACAAATGAACACTCCAAGAATCGACAGTTTGGAGGAAGCAGTTGAACTCCCCTGATTTAACCCTGGTGGGAGCCTATGGCTCGCCATACTCCAGAAAAATGCGGGCGATACTCCGATACCGTCGGATCGCGTACAGATGGGTAGTGCGAAACTCTGCACAAGACCAAGGCCTTCCCCAACCCTCAGTCGCGATTATCCCGGTACTAGCGTTTCATACAGAAGATGGTGGGTACTCCGAGGCCATGGTCGACTCCTCTCCGCAGATAATGCGATTAGAAGACGAGTACCAAGATCGGAGCTTGTTGCCGAGTGATCCGGTAGTCGCGTTTCTAGATCACCTAATTGAGGACTATGGCGACGAATGGGTCACCAAGATGATGTACCACTACCGATGGCACCATCTATATCCCGAAGCGATCGAAAAAGCGGGCAACATGTTGCCGCTTATGGCCAACAACCAGATGGAACCTGAGCAGCACCTTCAGATGAAGGATTTCATCACCCGAAGACAGACGAGTCGTACAGCTTTGGTGGGATCAACCGAGGAGAATCGCCCGGTAATCGAAGAAAGCTTTCTTCGACTATTGACGGTCATGGAAAACCATTTGACCCATCACCAGTTTCTTCTCGGAGATCGTCCGGGGCGCGGTGACTTTGGCATTTTCGGACAGTTCACCCAACTGTGCTTTTGGGAGCCCGATTCGGCACAAATAGCCGCCCGACGAAGCCCGCGGAGCATCATGTGGGTTTATCAAGTCGATGATCTGTCATCACTTGACGTTGCGGGGAACCAGGGATGGTTTACGCGGGAAGACCTGCCGGCGACGCTAAGTGATCTTCTCCACGAGATAGGACAGACCTACGCTCCCTTCATGGTCGCCAACCACGATGCTCTGGCGTCGGGCGCTGAAAAGGTTGTTTGTTCGATCCGAGGGGCCAACTATCAGCAAGCCCCGTTTCGCTATCAGAGCAAATGCTTTACCTGGCTCCGCGAAGCGTTCGCCAACCTTTCTCCCGATGACCAAGAATCCGTGAGGCAATTGATAGATGGAACTGGTTGTGAAGTCCTAGTCGCTCAACCCGGTGATTAAAGCAATCGTCTTTGACAAAGACGGCACCCTGCTTGATTTCGACGCAACTTGGAACGAAGCGATTGGCGTGGCTTTCGATCAGATTGCCGATAGTGACGCTCGCGAGACCTCGGCGTTGATGTTCGGTTACGACCTCACCTTGCGACGAGTCTTAGCAGACTCCCCGTTCATCAGTGACAGCAACGATGCGACTATGGCGCTTGTAGCTGACTTCATCGACGCGGCAGCCTTTGAACGGACAATTAACGAAGTCTCGAAATTGAACATCGTCCCTACTCACGAAGCCGCTGTGACGCTTGAAGCATTGGTTGCAAACGGCGTTAAGTTGGCGATAGCCACAAATGATTCAGAGGCGGTAGCTCGTGAACACGTCAGGGTCCTTGGATGGACTCAACTGTTCACGTCGATCAAGGGGTATGACTCCGGTCATGGAGCGAAACCCGGCCCAGGTATGGTTCTGGCGGCCGTAGAAGAATGTGGCGCCGCTCAAGGCAGCTATTTGATGGTCGGTGATTCCGTCCACGACGTTTTGGCTGGGCAAGCTGCGGGCGCTATCACCGTCGCGATTGGAAATCACCCAGCGGCGGTGAATCTTGCCGATCACCGAATTCAGAAGATGGCCGACCTCATCGAGCTAGTGGAATCGCTTCAACAGGAGGAAAGGGCCGGATCAACCAATTTCACGCCTGATACGACTGTGGATGACGTCTAGCTGCTCAATCATCGCATCCACAGACCGGGCTCCAGCCTGAAACAGCGCTGTCGCGTTCACCGACGTCCAGTCAAAGCCCATCGCGCGAACCACAGCAGATCGCTCCGCTACAGCATCGAGGTTGGCGTAGAAGGCTTTGTCCTCATCGCTGCGGGGCGGAGGTTGCAACATAAGTTGGAAGCCAATGTCGTCGGGGTTCCGGCCAAGTTCCTCAGCCTGACGTCGGATCTTTTCCACACACAACAACGCTTGTTCGTCGGTAACCCCAGATGCCATCCACCCATCGGCCTTCTTGGCTGTTCGCCTTAGGGCCGCGGCACTTTCTCCTCCCACCCAGATAGGTAGTTCTGCCCCTTGAGGTGAAACGGGCTCCATACCCATGTCATGAGAGTCGTAATAGGTCCCGCGAAATTCGATGCGTCCGCCGGACCAGTAGCTCCTCAACAGATCGATCGCTTCATCCATCCGTTTGCCGCGATTCGAGAAGTCTTCTTCAAGAGCGTCATATTCACTGTCTTGCCAGCCGACGCCGATACCCAACCGAACTCTCCCATTCGACAGTGTGTCTAAAGTGCTGATTTGCTTCGCGACCAGCACAGGTTGGCGTTGAGGTAGAACGAGGACTTCAGTTGAGAGAGATACCCGGCTGGTGACGGCCGCAACGTTCGAGAGCAACATCAACGCTTCCAAGATCGGCATTTCAGCTGAATAAATCGTGCGGCGACCTTCCCCTGGATGGCCCATGACTACGTGATCGAACACCGCAATTTCGTCATAGCCGATGTCTTCAATAGCTGAGGCTAAGGCGAGAACTTTCTCTGGACCCTCCCGGTAGGCCACCGACGGGAAATCGACAGCTATTTTCACTTATCGGCCGCCAATCTGAGCGAAGCCTTGGCCGGCATCAGAATTGTTCCATCGGACTTTTGTCCGACAATTTCCAATTCCACCACCCCCTCGGTTGTATCTAGAGCCACGACGGTGCCCGAAAATTGAACCTCTTCGTCAACAAAAGCGCTCGCCCGGTTCTGCCATTCAACCGATAACAGCCGAGCGTTGGGGCCGGCCCAATCGGTGACAAATTGGGTAAGCCACGAGCCTTGAAGCGGTCCGTGGACGACGGTGTCCTGGTGACCTTCATGCTGGGCGTAGGCGTGATCGTAATGAATGCGATGTGGATTGAAACTCGCAGCGCTGTACAAGAAAAGTTCCGCTTCGTTAGCACTTTTTTGCATTTCGGGCAGACGATCGCCCACTTTCGTGGACTGCACGGTTGGATATCCGTTCATCGAGCAATACCAATCTGTCGCGACCGCGCGACGACCTGTTCTTCCTGGTTCACGAAGGTCGTCTCTCGAACCAGCCGAACGAAAGGACCTTTACTTCCTTCTTTTTGGTCAAGGTCTGCCAGTCGCGTCGTCGCTGTAATCGCATCTCCAACGCAAACAGGTTCGAAGAAGTCCCATTCTTCCCCCCCGAACATCATCCTCGACACCTCTAGATGAACGCTTGTTGTGTCCTCGTATAGCCCGTCTTCGCGAAGCATGTTCGACGGCTTGGGTTGTACGAGGGCGTGCGTGATAAACAGCGGCGGGACGGTGATTGTCCGATAGCCGGCTGCTTGCGCGACTTTTTCATCGAAATAAATAGGATTTTCATCGCCGACGGCGTAGGCGTAACGCTGAGCCTCGCGACCGTCAATCGGTACGGTGAGCGGGCCCGCCAACACTTCGCCGACTCGAGCTAATGATTCAGCCGGAATGAGTGAACTAGACATGCAGTAAGGGTAGGTGAGGCTGTGCCCCGTCTGCCCGCGATGACCTAATCTGGGATGGAGGTGGGAGCAATGTCACTTTGGAGTAGAAAATTTGAAATGCCGTCAGCAGACAGCGCACTACCAGGACGCGATGCCGCGATGCCTGTCCCGCCGCTGCACGAGGTATTAGGCCAACCTCTAACCTCACCATTTCCCAGCGACAGTGAAAACATTGTGGTAGGGATGGGCTGTTTTTGGGGTGCAGAGAGAATCTTCTGGGAGACCGATGGAGTGCTGACGACAGCGGTCGGTTACGCCGGAGGTTTCACCCAAAACCCGACCTACGAAGAGGTTTGTAGCGGGTTAACAGGACACAACGAAGTAGTTCTTGTTGTCTATGACCCCAAGATTGTTAGTTATGTCGAGATACTCCAACTGTTCTGGGAAAACCACGACCCGACCCAAGGCATGCGGCAAGGAAACGATCTGGGAACGCAATACCGATCCGGAATATATGTTTCAAGTGAACAACAGCGGATGCTTGCCGAGTTGAGCCGCCAACAATTTCAGTCAGCGCTCACCGACGCCGGATTCTCTGCCATAACAACCGAAATATTGCACGCGGGCGAGTTCTACTACGCCGAGCACTACCATCAGCAATACCTTCACAAAGTACCCAACGGATATTGCGGACTCGGCAGAACCGGCGTGACATGTCCGACCGGAATTGCTGCAGTCGAATAGCTGTCTCAGCCGTTAGGCAGACATCGGCAGCTCACCGAATCGTCTGACCAAGTCTCCGTGATTGGTGTGGGCATTCAAGCCGCTCGGGTTCGGCAATACGTAAACCGGTCGACCCCCTAACCGGACGCTCTGCGGGCCCAGGGATAACTTGGAATCCCCCAAAGCCGCTCGCCAGCCAGTAATTCCCAAAACGCACACGACCTCGGGGGATAACCAGTCACACATGCGGCTGATCCTCGCTATTCCGATTCGGTAATCGAGATCAGTTAACTCAGAGGCTCGAGACGTCGGCCGTTTTACCAGGTCGGTCATACCCACTCGATCAACCTGCAAAGCGTAGAGCGGGTCGCGGTCCTTAGTGACAAGTTTGGCGTCGAGTGCAGCGGACCAGAACCGGTTACCAGGACCGGCGAATCCGTACCCGGCGTCCGCGGCATGGAAACTTGGATTCAACCCGACAACCAGTAATCGCATCTTCGAGTTAACGGTGTCCGGCAAGGTTCGCATAGTTGTGGCAGCGACCCGAATACAGTCTGGCTCTTGGCTTGATAACCCAATCGAAAATCCGGCGCCGGTTAAGACATCAACAATCCGCTCCGGCTTCCACCGAATGTGAAACAGTAACCGGACTCCGTGACCTTCCGGAGACTGCCGATGGACAGCATGAAGCAGTGAAGGAACCCACGTGGTCCTCCTCTTCCGAAAGTCGAGTGCGTCGTTAGGAAGCGGCGACAGCAGCGGCCTCCAAAGTTAACTGCGCAACCAATCTGCGGTCGTCCCCCCACGGCATTGGCATGAGGATCGGATACTCGACACCGACCTCAACGTAGCTCCGAATAAAATTGACAACCTCGTCTTGGTTTCCGATGAAATTAATGGCCTGGATCATTCGGTCCGTTATCGAGGCGAGAGCGCCTTCGCGGTCACGGTCAGCTTGATGTGAACGTAACTCATCGATTTCGCTTTCGAAACCAGCCGACCGGAACATGTTGGCGTATCCATCAGCCATCGCATAATTGAACAAGTCTTTTCGAGCCGACCTCGCTACCTCAGAAAGATCGCCCACCGCGGCATGAACGTAACTCATAATTGTTGCGTTTCCACCGGATCGGATGTGTTGGGCAGCTTCGGTCACATGGGCTGCGGGGATGTAGTTCAAGAGAACTGCATCAGCGACTTCTCCGCCGAGTTTCAGCATTTGAGGGTTGAGTGCGGCGATGACGATCTTGGGTATCTGCTCTTCAGAGCGAACGGCCAGTCTGAAACGCCGAACCTGCCAGAAGTCACCCTCAAATGTCACTGACTCTCCTGAGAGGCACTCACGCAGCAACGCAACGTATTCGCGCATCATCGCTATGGGACGATCGGGAGTTGGGATGCCGTGCTGGCGGAGAACGCCGGGGGCTGATACACCCAGGCCGATCCACACGTTGCGTTTCGGATTGAGGGCCTGAAGCGTTGCGGCTGTCATGGCGGTGAGCGAAGGACCGCGAAACTGGATCGGCATTATGCCCGTTGCCAAGTCGAGTCCCGGAGCAGCGTGCGACACCGCCCCGAGAAGACTGAAGGCGTCAGTCCCAGTTGCCTCGACCGTCCAAAAAGATTGGTAGCCGGCAGCTTCGGCGGAAAGCGCTACTTCCGTTACCGCCGACGGTCCGAGAACTCCAAGACTTCCGTAGGTGATACCGAGGGGAATTCTAGATCTAGCGTTCATCATCCCGAAGTTACTCGGCTCAATCGACTTGTCACTTATGGTCAATAAGTTCGTTATCGGGTGGGCTTCAGCGATAGGGTGAGATTACGAGCCGAAACCTTTCGTCCCCGCAGATAGGAGCATCTGGTGACTGAAACCCCGGACGTGGAGACCATTGCCGTCGCAAATACCGACGAGGCCCTTGCCGTAGTGGATCGTGCCCTCGGCAGCTTTATGCAGCGTGAACTGGTCTCAGCGAACGAAGTCACCGATGTACTTCTTGATATCCGCTCTGCGCTTAATCGAATAGACCGACCCGAAATCGATGTGACCGTAGACATTTCCGATGTCGAAGCAGAGCTAGAAGTCCCAGCTCAAGCCTGAGTCAACTCCATGGTCAGGGTGCCCTATACATTTACGTAGGGACTTAGTCCTTGGGAAGAATTCGTTCCGCTAATTTCCCGAGAATTAAACCCATTCCAGCGCCTATTGCCACATCCGAAGCATGGTGCAGGCGCACGTGTATCCGCGAACACGCGACGACCCCGGCGATCAAGTGCCAGAACGAACCTAACGCGGATCGACGCGAAAGAAACGCGGACGCACAAAAGGCCGCTGACGCATGGCCTGACGGAAAACTGGACGTGAGCGGTTGACGTAGTTGGTGGGAGGTTGGGTTGTCAGCCGCTTCGGCGGGGCGAACTCGGCCGAAAAGTCTTTTGACACCCTGATTCACCAAAAGCGATTCAAAACCCATGAGGGCGCTGAACCCCACAGCTGTTCTCGGTCGTCTACCGGGGGGCAGAGCACGCAACCCGCCAACAATGTGCCAAATAAGACTGAAATCACCCAGGTTCGAAGCGATGTAAAACAATCGATCGACTGAGGGTTCGCCTCGCCAACGCTCCCACCATTGATCGACTTGATCATCGATTCGATCAACGCCTGGGCCCAGCGGACTTTTGCCGTTCATTGACGTCGACCTATGTGCACCTAGTCACAGTTGCACGCCAAACCGATCAATGCCAGGCAGCCACGCGAAGTCTTACGATTTCTCTACCGAAGTCGTCGGTTCAAGCGTCGGCAATTGAGGATCAGTAGGCGGGGGTATGGTCAGCAACGGACCATCATCCTTGTTTGGCGGTGGAGGAATCAGAAGAATCTGACCCACATAGATCATCGTCGGATCGGCAATGTTGTTCTCGCGCACGAGATCATTCAGATCAACCCCAAAACGATCGGCGATCGCAATAAGAGTGTCTCCTCGAACGACTTCGTAGGTGTCGCGGAATTCTTCATCCTCTTGTTCGACCTCGCTCACAGCTACCGCAGGTGAACTCCCAGTTGGTGGTTCAAGTTTCACCTCGGGAGCGCAAGCCAGAACGAGGACGAGAACTAATGGGGCCACTGGTAGCGCGACAGAGCTTCGAATCAGCCTCACTCAGAAGTTCCATCTGACGGCGGGGGGATAAAAAGGGTTTCTCCGATTCTCAAGAGCGTGTCTTCTTTACCGTTTTCTGTCATCAGGTCAGCCACTGTTACCCCAAAGCCCTTAGCAATCTTGCCGAGGGTGTCTCCGGGCTGCACCACGTAGGCCATTCGTTGAATGATCTTTTCAGTAGTCGTGGTGGTGAGTTCGGGGCGAAGCGTTGTCAGAACTGGGGTCGAGGTGGGATTGGGTCTGATCACAGGGTCCTTTGCACACGCAACTAAACCCAATGTGGCCGCGGCTATGGCGAACAGAAATCTCAAGGCCACTGAGATCACGATTCCTAGGCCTTGAAGCCAGTGTCAGTTAGCGAGATAGCCGCAGGCCAGTTCTGCCTATCTGCGTCCAGGAGAAACGGCTGAGCTTCGTCATCTTCGACAGTGAGAATTTCAACCCCGTCCTCTCGCACGAGGACCGTATGTTCGAATTGAGCGGTACGACTCAAGTCGGCCGTAGCTGCGGTCCATCCGTCTTCCCACAACTGCGCTTTCGGTGAGCCGATGGTGATCATCGGCTCGATCGTGAACGTCATCCCAGGTGCAAATTCGAAGCGAGCGGAGGGCTCGTAATAGTGAGGAATGTTTGGTTGATGATGAAACACTTCCCCCACCCCATGACCAATAAACTCGCGAACCACCCCAAAGCCAGCAGACTCCGCATGGTTTTGAATGGCTTTACCTATGTCGCTTACGACGCCGCCGGAGCGGACCGCGCCAATCCCCAGGTACAGACACTCCCGAGTTATTTGAATTAACTCTTGGGAGCGTTGATCGATTTGGCCAATCGCGAAAGTTTCGCTGTGGTCGCCATGCACACCGTTCAAAAAGATCGTGACGTCGCAATTGACGATGTCACCATCGCGTAAAGCTCGACTATCGGGAATGCCGTGACAAATAATCTCGTTTACTGAGGTACACAGAGACTTTGGATAGCCGTTGTAGTTAAGAGGGCTAGGGTACCCACCCTCGGCTATGCAGGCCGCATGGCACACCGCGTCCAGGTGATCTGTAGTTACGCCCGGCCCAATTTCTGCCGCAACATTGCGCAGCACTCGTCTTGCCGCAGAGCCGGCGATGCGCATCCGCTCTAGCGTCGCGTCATCCTTTCTTAGTTCAGCGGGTGTCTGAAGAATAGGTACGCCATTAGTCGCGTAATCAGGACGGGCGACGTGTTCAGGTACGGGCCGCGTCGCCGATACCGTGCCGGCAGTTACGGGATCGAGATTATGTCGGGGTTGACGCATCGCCGGACGGCGCTTCTTACGCTTCACCATGAAGGCGAAGCTACCTGAGGTGGCTCTGTTTGAGGAGACACGCGGGCGACTACATGACAATCTGGCAGAGATGACTGTCGAAATTCACGGAACCGTTGCGTCAGGTTGGGAACCCTTGTACGAGCAATTTGCGTTCAACTTCGCGCAGCGGGGTGAACTCGGGGCCTCCGTATGCGTTACTCATGAAGATGCAACGGTCGTTGATTTGTGGGCGGGTGATCGTGATACCGAGGGCAACCCTTGGTTGGCTGACACCGTTGCCGTAATCAACTCCTGTACCAAGGGCGGGGTAGCTCTTGCTTGTCATCTCCTGGCCGATCGAGGCCTTCTCGATTTTGATGCTCCGGTGTCTGAAATCTGGCCGGAATTTGCACACGGTGCAAAGGCCGACGTCACCACCAGAATGATGCTCAACCACACGACCGGCGTAGCGGCTTTTCGCGACGATCTACCTGAGGGAGCGGCTTTCGATTGGGACTACATGTGTGATCGCGTGGCGGCAGAGGAACCATGGTGGGAGCCCGGTACCCGTAATGGGTACCACTTGATGTCATTTGGGTGGGTAGCGGGAGAACTAGTCAGGCGAGCGTCGGGTAGGAGTTTGGGGGCTTTCTTTCGCGAAGATGTCGCGGAACCAGCAGCCGCGGACTTCTGGATCGGTTTACCACCCGAAGAACACCATCGCGTCTCACCTTTGAAACAGTTTCGCCCGGGCAAGAACGAAAAGTTCGCGGCCTTTACCAACGCGTTCCTGGCTGACCCATCGGGATTGCAGGGCAGAGCTTGGCGCAATCGAGGCGGCGCCAAGGGAGATTCACCGGCGGTGTGGTCAGCTGAATTGGGTGGAGGTGGCGGAATCGCGAACGCGCGTGGCCTGGCAAGGATCTACAAAACATGCGCGACTGGTGAATTCGTGGGCCGTTCGCAGCTTCGCAGAATGTCCAGCGTCTCTGTTGGCACTGAGTGTGACGCAATGCTCTTACTTCCGACGCGTTTTTCTGAAGGCTTCATGTTGAGGATGGACAACCGCAACGCTCGCAGAGGTGATCGGGATTCGGTCAACGTTCGCGAGGGCGCTTTCGGTCACGTAGGTGCGGGGGGATCTATCGGATTCGCTGACCCACAGATCGGTCTGTCCATGGGGTACGTGATGAACCAGATGGGTAAGTCAGTGCTGCTCGACGCCAGAGGCGAGACGTTGGTAGACGTCGCGTACGAATGCGCGACGTAACCCCACTAGGCAGCTCCCAATGGCGCCCTTGGAGGAGGCTGTCCATATGAGCAACCAGAATGACTCGATCCTTGAGGCACTGTCGTTAGCTGTCGCCGCCCGAATTCCCGTCTTGTTGTGGGGCCCGCCGGGAACAGGCAAGAGTTCAGCGGTTGCAGCTATGTCTGAAGCGCTAGATATTCCTCATGAGGTCGTGATCGCCAGCATCCGCGAACCGAGTGATTTTGGTGGACTGCCAGTCGTTGATGGTGACGACGTTAAGTTCGCGCCACCGCGATGGGCTCGCCGATTAGCAGAGGCCGGGACCGGGGTTCTATTTCTTGACGAAATATCGACAGCGCCCCCAGCCGTCCAGGCCGCGCTGCTGCGCGTCGTTCTTGAGCGAGTAGTTGGTGACTTGGTCTTGCCTCAGGACATAGCGATCGTCGCAGCAGCCAATCCCCCCGATCAGGCTGCAGACGGGTGGGATCTATCTGCTCCACTTGCCAACAGGTTTTGTCACCTTGACTGGCAGGTCGACCCCACGGTGGTGGCCACCGGTCTGGTCGCGGGATTTAAGACTCCCGATGTTCCTCGGCTTTCAAAGGGGTGGCAAGACCAGCTTCCCGTTACCGCAGCGCTAGTCGGAGGCTTCCTAGCGGTGCGGAGATCTTTGGTCATCGCCCCCCCAGACGAACGCGCTTTGGCAGGACGTGCCTGGCCCAGTCCCCGAACATGGGAAATGGTGGCCCGTCTGCTCGCCGCCGCCAGGGCTGTTGACGCTTCGGTGGAAGCTAAGAGAAACCTCGTCATCGGCTCAGTTGGAGATGGGGCCGGTCTTGAGTTCCTCACTTGGCTTGAGGAACTTGATCTTCCTGATCCTGAATCGGCCCTGAAAGACCCAGAAAGCGTTGATTTCCCTGACCGAGGCGACCGGCTGTACGCAGCTCTGTCCGCCGTAGCCGGAGCAGTTGCGGCGAACCCCACGCCTGAAAGATGGCTTGCTGGATGGAGGGTCTTAGAGCGAGCTGCGGGGCACGCTCCCGATGTTGGAGCGATGGCGGCGCGAGTACTCGCCCAGGTCCGGCCCAGCGGTATGAGCGCTCCCCGCGAGGCAGCCATCTTTGTGCCGGTACTGAAAGCAGCGGGTCTCTTGGAATGAATCAAGTGGAGCGAATGACCTCGTCCCGTCTCTGGGCTGCGTATCACTACCCATACCTGGCATCGGCGCTGTTCGCGGTTCGCTTCATTGATGCTGACAACATTGGAGGCGTAGCGGCCGACGAACATTTTCGTATCTATGTCGACCACGAATACACCTCCGGTTGGTCTTCCCAGTTGCTCGGAGTCGAGATGGTGCACCAGGTGAGCCACTTGCTGCGCGGACACGCTTTTCGTGCGCGAGAAATCGGACTTGTCGAAGACGATGTCTTTCATTGGGTCGATGCAGTGGACGCCGAAATCAACGATGATCTCATGGCGAGCCACGCTGCACCCGTGAATTCGGCCCTCCCGGTCGACCTCAAACTCGCATCATCCCTTTTCGCGGAAGAGTATTTCGTTAACGGGGAACGTCGCTCAGAGCAACAGCGGGATTGTGGAAGCGCAGCACACGGCGACCCTCGCCGGTGGGAAGAGCCCCCGCCGCTAAACCATAGCGATGGTGTACGAAAAGAAGAAGCCGACCTAATTAGACGCCGCGTTGCATCTGAGATCCTCTCTCATGAGCGAAGCCATGGCGATAGTCCCGCGGGCCTGTTGCGCTGGGCCAACGGTCTTTTGAACCCCCGAGTGGATTGGCGTAGGGAGTTAGGTGCGACATTGCGTCGGGGAGTCGCAGAGATATCAGGAGCGGTCGACTACAGCTATCGGCGCCCCAGTCGGAGGGCCTGGTGTTCACCGGACGTGATACTTCCCAGCTTGCGGCGGCGCGTGCCGCTGGTCTCGGTGGTGTGCGACACCAGCGCTTCTATGAGCGAAAGATTGCTCGCCGAGGCTCTCTCCGAAATTGATGGCTTGCTGGTTTCCAGCGGAGTTCGACTTGATGCCGTGAGGGTCTTTACTTGCGATGCAGAACCTGGACCGGCTCAACTTGTTAGAAGCGCCTCAGAGGTCATGCTTGTGGGCGGTGGCGGGACCGATCTGACAGTAGGCATAAATGCCGCCATTCTGTCAGTACCTCGTCCCGATCTTGTAGTGGTAATTACCGACGGATGGACTCCATGGCCCACTATGGCACCCCGAGCGGTCAGGACACTAGCGGTGCTTCTGGGCGAACATCCGCCTCCACCACCGGATTGGGTTCAGGGGGTTGTCGTTGAGGACATGACTCCACACGGCGTGGAAACCGAATCACATTCGCTTTGACTTATGCCGGTTTGAGCGACGCACACCCAAGGCACAATCTATTCTGCAACCCTGATCCGTTTGGAGGATGAAGTTGGAACCCCTTGTGACCGCCGAATGGTTAGCTCAGAACATCAACGATCCCCAACTGCGCATACTCGAATGTTCAGTCAACCTGCGTTCGGGTCCCAAGGGATATACAGCAGTCTCGATGCGACAGAACTGGGAAGATGAACACATTCCGAATTCTGCGTACGCTGATCTGACTTTTGATCTCAGCGATCCTCAGAGTGATTTGCGATTCACTATGCCCACGGCGGAACGTTTTGCTAGCGCAATGGAAGACCTTGGGGTCGGGACAGGTACCAAAGTCGTGCTGTATGACCGGCGATTCACGATGTGGGCGACTCGTGTTTGGTGGATGTTAAGAGCGTTCGGATTCGATGACTGCGCAGTACTTGATGGTGGTCTGACGTCATGGGTCGCGGCCGGGTTCGCTACTTCCGCAGAGCGGTCGCCGACGCGAGCATCGGCTCGATTTCACGCCAAACCAAGGCCGGAATTGGTCGCTGACCTGGCGAGAATGAAAGCAGCATTAAACGACGGAACATGCATTATCAATGCGCTGTCGGCCAGCAACCACGACGGCACCGACTCAAGCTACGGACGTCGTGGTCATCTACCTGGTGCCGCCAACGTCTACGCCATTGATTTGATTGATAGTGAGTCGCATCGCTACCTACCAATCGATCAGCTAGCAGCGATGTTTGAGGAAGTAACTCAAACCTCTGGACCTATTGTCACCTATTGCGGTGGAGGGATCGCTGCGACCTCGGACGCCTTTGTTCTCACCGCACTGCTTGGTAGAAGCGATGTGTCGGTATACGACGGATCGCTCAGCGAATGGTTACTTGATCCGAACAGTCCTCTTGAGGTCTGAGCGGACCGGTGATTAAGTCGAGTCAATCCCCGATCGATGCCGTTGTGTTTGATTGGGGAGGGGTTATTACTGTGCCTCCCAGCCCAGTGATCGATCGACTATACCGAGACGCTCGCGTAGACAAGAAGAAGTTAAAGGACCGTCAGGACCAATACCGCGAAGAGGACTCAAAATCCCACTTCGCCAGATTAGAGCGCGGTGAGTTAATACTGTCCGAGTACCTTGCTTGGTCTAGAAACGACTTGCCCGGTGCCGAGCTGATCTGGGATCCTTCGAGCCCGTTTTTTCTCTTTCCACAACTCGAGGTCGTACCTGAGGTCGTAGAACGGATCGTAGAACTGCGCGCACGTGGATTTGCCACTGGGCTTCTCACCAATAACATCGCTGAAGCCTGGCCGGTGGTGGCCGATGGGTTAGCTCTTGATGAACTTTTTGACGTGGTCGTGAATTCCGCCTTTGTCGGTATGCGAAAACCTGAACATCGGATCTATATGCATACTGTTGATCAGTTGGGCGTCTCCGCTGATCGGGTCCTATTCCTCGACGACAATCGCACCAATGTGGAAGCCGCGATCGCATGCGGGTTGCATACGATCGAAGTCAAGCAGCCGGTCTCAGCTCTCGAGACGCTCGAGCGAAGGCTAGAAAGCGTTTGACGGTACGACCGGTCAGGCGAAATCGGGCTTCCGTTTCTCAACGATGGCAGCGTGCCCTTCTCTGACGTCGGGCCCAGTGAAACCAAGCATTTCTAGCGCTACAGATGTATCAAAGGCCGGTCCCGCCGAGCGCAGCCAGTTATTTAGGCTGTATTTGGTCCACCGAATAGCTGATTGGCTACCATTCGCAAGCTTGCGCGCCACAACATAGGCCTCGTCAAGGACTTCGCTGTCATCAACGCAGATGCTCGCCAGCCCCATGGCCTCGGCTTCTTCTCCGGACATGGAATCACACGTCAGCAAGTAATACTTTGCCTTCGCCATTCCACACAAAAGAGGCCAAATAATGGCGGCGTGATCACCTGCGGCCACTCCTAGCTTTGTATGACCGTCGAGGATGCGAGCATTGCGTCCCACTACCGAAATATCAGCCATAAACGCGGCTGCCAACCCGGCACCGACGGCGACTCCTTCGATCGCTGAAATGATTATCTTTGAGCAGTTGATCATGTTGTAGACGATGTCTCGTGCCTCGCGAAGCGCGTTGGTTCGATAATCGAAATCATCCATGATCTTTTCAATCATTTCCAGATCGCCGCCCGCCGAAAATGTCCCGTTTGCTCCGTGGATAACAACGACGCGAGCGTCGGGGTCCGCGTCGACGGCCTTCCAGACATCTGCAAGCGCTAAATGTTTCGCTTCATCAACTGCATTGAGTTTGCCTGGGGTATCGATACAGATATCTAAAATTCCGTCTTCGTCAGGTCCCGTGATCGATAGTGCAGAAAAGTCTTCATAACGGTGGGTCATAGTCGAGAACATAGCCTCATCGATGATTCTCTTTCCTTAATCGGAGCGAGGAAGTTCCCTTTCGCCGCGCAACACTTCGGCAATAAGCCGAATCTGATCGGGATTTCCATAGGACCTCTCCCAGGGATGCAATAGCCTGTCCCGGCCATATCGGGGGACTAAGTGGAAATGAAAATGGAACTGGGACTGGTCAGCCGCGGATCCATTGTTGTTGAGAAGGTTTATTCCCAGCGGCGCAAGTCTTTCTTGCTGCATCTTCGCTACTTCGCGGCAAGCAAGGATGACGTGCGTCGCTTCTTCATCACCCAATTCAAAGATGTCGCGAACGTGGCGCTTCGGTATCACCAAACAATGACCTGGTGTCATCGGGAGAATGTCCATGAAAGCCAAAGTGTCGTGGTCTTCGTAGACCATGTTTGACACGGAGCTACCCTCGGCTATTGAGCAGAACAGGCAGGGCACGACCGGCGAGAGTAGCTGAGGTAACGAGATAACGGCGGTTTGAGTCGAAAGGTACGGATGTTACGTACGTCGAAGTTGGACCGCTTCGACCGCGTGGTTGGCACTCTTTCTGAGTACGAGATCTGCCCGGGCGCGTGTCGGCAAAATATTTTCCTGGAGGTTCACCAAGTTGATTGACCTCCAAATTGTTCGCGCGACAGCTTCCGCCGCATCTTCAGGAAGATGAGCAAACTGGCTGAAATAGGCGCTTTGCTCGCGAAATGCGGTTGAGCGCAACTGTTGAAAGCGTTCCACATACCAGGCTTCAAGATCGTCTGGATCGGCGTCCACATAGATCGTGAAGTCGAAATAATCCGAGACAAACGGCGTGTTCGCAGGCGGCCCAGTTTGCAACACGTTCAAGCCTTCGACAATCAAAATATCTGGCTGTTCCACCATCTGTAGCTCATCCGTTATGTCGTAGGTGACGTGCGAATAGATAGGTGCCGACACGTTGGGGGCCCCGTTCGCCACCTGCCGAAGAAACTCAACTAGTGCTCCCTGGCGGTACGACTCGGGAAACCCCTTTCTTCCTAACAGGCCTTTCTCTTCAAGTTCAGAGTTTGGTTGGAGGAAGCCGTCAGTGGTGATCAGATCTACTCTTGGATGTTGAGGCCATGTCGCGAGCATCGCCTGAAGAATTCTCGCAGTCGTACTTTTTCCGGCGGACACGCTGCCAGCAACTCCGATTAGAAAGGGACGCTTTGTGGAACTTCGTCCGAAAAAATCTGCGGTGTTGGCCCGAAGTTGAGATTGGGCTTCCACCCGCAAATTAAGTAGGCGAGACAAAGGTAGATAGATATCTCTGACTCCCGCCAGCGTGATTGGTTCGACGCGGCCGGCCAGTTCGTTTAACTCATCTTCGCTGAGGGTAAGCGGCGTCGCATCTCGCAAAGCAGCCCACTCAGCGCGGGTGAAGTTGAGATGCTCGCTAGACGGGCTCCAGTCTGACACCCCCAAAGACTGTCTCCTTGAGCTGGTTGAGCGCAACTGGTTCTGCGGTTAGGTCACGTTTTCCCAAGCGCCCCGGGCATTAAATACTCCCCGCTTCCAGCGACCAGGAGTGAGTAACGCCGCACGCGGATAGTCCTCAAACATCCAACGAGCGAAGTGCCTCCTGGTCCAATCAGTGGCGCCTACTAGACCGAGAGCCGTCTCAGCCAAGCCAGGTTTAGTCAAGAGCCTGCTTAGGCAACTGGCTAGGCGATGGTCGCGCTGCAATGCGACTCGAACAGATTTTTCGTAGCGGAGCGCTGCCAAACGCGGTTGATCTTCTTCCGAGATGGCTTGAGCTGCGAGTCGCCCGGTCTCCAGAGCTTGACCAATACCCTCACCGGTCATTGGATCAGTCGCTGTTGCAGCATCCCCGACAAACATCACAGACCCGAGGCTGAGTTGCGCTCGTGGAAGTCGCGCCGGAATCGGCCACGCCTTGTGCGACGCTTCTGGTCCGACATCACCAAGAACTTGTCTCAGATGAGGCCGTTCAAGAAGTCCGGCCCAAATAGAAGCGAGCCGTCCGCCATCGACGGCCCCGTTGCGCACCACGCCGAATCCAACATTGACGCGACCACCCTCTAACGGGAACGACCACGCATAGCCCGGTAATAGATCTTTTTCAAACCAGACCCATAGGTCTCGACTCCGGACACCGTCAGCGTGAAGGTATTGCCGAAACGCGTGCCAATCGCCCCGATAGCCGACGGGAGTGCATCCCAACGCTTTGCGAACAGGAGACCACATCCCATCGGCCGCAATCACGGTTTTCGCTGACATCGTCGTGCCATCTTGGAGCCGAACCACCGCACCGTCGTCGTCGAGTTTGATCTGTTCAAAGCCGGCGCCTTGATGGATTTGAACACCTGAGCCAAGGGCTATTCGGACCAACTCGGCGTCTAACTCGCGACGTTCAACAACAGCTGCGTACTGACCTCGGTTTCGGGGAAGGTTCAGTTGGATTTCTCGTCCTTGAGGAGATCGAAGATAAACGTCGCCTATTTCGAACCAGCTGGGCATTGCCGCTGGGTGCACGCCTAGCCGTTCAAGTTCGCGCAGGGCCAAAGTTGTCAGCCCATCTCCGCAGCATTTGTCTCTTGGGAAGGTGGCCTTGTCGACTACTACGACGTCGAGTCCAAGCTGTTTTCCCCTAATTGCAGCGGCGCAGCCGGCCGGACCGGCTCCCACGATCAGAACTTCGCAAGAAGGCACCTAGACGAGGCTATCTATGTGGTCGACGCGGCAGCTCAGTCTTGATTAACGACTGACGTGGTCGTGACGGGTGGAGGTGCCGGTGGATCATCGTCGGTTGCGGGATCGGAAGCCTCTTCGGGGGGTTCGCCTTCAGCGATAGTCGTAGTGGTTTGGTCGGGGTCGGAGGGAGTTCCATCGCAGTTAAGACCTTCTTCTGGACGGTACTTGGCGAAGAAATAATCCGACTCCGTGGGGCGATCCTGCCAAGTTCGGATGCGTTCAGTCTTAACTCGAGTACATAGGTCGAAGGGTTCTTCGGTCGGTTCCTGAAGTGTCACTTCGACGTTCGAAGTCGAGTAAATGTCGACTGTTACTGATTCATCGGTCCAACTGTTCCAAATAAGGACACCGAAAGGAGTTGGGTTGGTTATAACTAAATCCGGCCGAGGGTATGAGATCGTTGCTTCGAGACCGTAGGGGTATCGCTCGAAATAGATCGAGTGCGCTTGGTAGTACTCAAAATCCAAGCCGGCTCGAACCGCGGCATTAAATATCGTTGTGGCGAACTGAGAGACGCCGCCGCCGATGTCTTCGACAAGATGGCCCTTCGATATGAAACCGCCGATAACAAACCCCTTCTCTTCGGTGCGGCGACCGACCGTTTCGTTCAGCGACAGGCGTCCACCCGGCTTGATCCAATTGCCGTTGACGATTTCCGCGAATTTTTGGATATTGGTGACTCGGCCTACGCAGCACGCGTACTGGGTGGTGAAAGACGATACTTTTTCAACTATCCCAAGGGCCTTCAGACGATTGACCGCTTCTCGCGGTGCCGCAGGACGGTTGGGTAAAATATAGGGCCGCCCAAGTGGATCCTCTCCAAGTGCCGTCAAAACGATGCCGGCGGCCGACGTGTCACAACAAGCGGTGCCTCCATCCGAGGAGATAATGCTCACTAACTCGTCACGAATGTCGAATTTGGCTTGCCCCGCGCCTGTGTTGCCGGGCATAAGTAACTCTTCTAGAGAAGGAAGAACTAGTAGCTCGTCGATTGCAAGTTCTGCCTCTGGGCCTGAAGTGTCCAAGACAAACCAGCTTGCGACAAGACGTGATGGCAAAAGGGTCTGGTAATCGTTAAGACGTAGTTCGAGTTGGTTGTCGACGATCTTGTTAGCAGTGTCGACTAGATCGGCAACCTCCTGATCACTGAATTTCGGTAAGAGTTCGACCGTCCCGACTCGGATCGTTGGCGAACCGCCCTGTTGAATTACGTCGCCAAGGATTTGTGACGCATCTTCAATATCAATTAGCTGTCCGACGACGCTCGGCACTACGTGAAGACGACCTTCCACCACTTCCATGGAAGGCTCAACTGGCTCACGCCGGAGTCCTTGTTGATCGTTGAGAGTCGCTTCAAGTTTCGATCTGTCAACGCTTATCTTGATTTCTGCGGAAGTAGTGGACGTCAGCGCCGAAAGCCAATTAAGTGGGCGGCTTAGGGTGCCCGTGCGGCGCGTTCGCATAATGGCGTCGTAAGTTGCTGCTGCATTCACGGAAACACCTAAATCGCTTGCAACCCAATTCCCAGAACCGATTTCGCTCTCGATGGTGATTCTGGTGCTAGTTATCCGATCGGCGATCGCATCGACGCGCGCTCGCAAGGCGACGTCGCTTAAGCCACCCACGGTCTCGCCAGCAACTTTTACGTTGCGTACGACCCGATCGCGGTGAATGGCCGTATCAATCGCCCAAGCACCGAAGACAGAAGCGACAACTAATACCGGTAGTCCCGCCATCAAGATCCAACGGGGAAGGTGAAGTAGCTCGCGCACGTAAATGGATGGTAGGGCCAACACACCACTTAGTGCGCGCGGTCGAACTCCTCGGAATATCGACGCTGGGTGTGCTAGGCAAGACGGTCGAGTGGGTGCTTTCAAACACCGAAAAATGATCACCCAATCGGCTAGTAACTTATTTGGGCGCCGTTTCAGGGGCTGGCGAAGGGGTCAACGATGAGCAAGCTGTGCGAAGGTCGGGTCGTAATCGTGACGGGCGGTGCCCGGGGGATAGGACGTGAACATTGTTTGATGCTCGCCGAGCATGGAGCGAAAGTTGTTGTCAACGACTTAGGCGGTGCCCGCGACGGAACGGGATCTGATCAGGGACCAGCAGATGAGGTTGTCGCTGAGATCGAAGGAATGGGCGGTGAGGCGGTCGCCAACGGAGATGACGTGTCGGATTGGGAAGGAGCGCAGAGGATGGTCAATCAAGCCATTGAGACGTTCGGTGACCTGACTGGCATCGTCAGCAACGCAGGCATTCTGCGTGACCGCATGTTGGTCAATATGACCGAAGCGGAATGGGACGCCGTGATCCAGGTCCACCTCAAGGGCACCTTTGCGCCAGCTCGTTGGGCGGCATCGTACTGGCGAGAGAAAGCTAAAGCCGGCGAACCGGTGAACGCATCGATCGTCAACACAAGTTCAGTTTCAGGGCTATACGGCAACCCGGGCCAAACCAACTACGGAGTTGCGAAAATGGGCATTGCGGCCTTCACGGTTATAGCCGCGCGTGAATTGCAGCGATATGGCGTGAGGGTCAACGCCGTCGCTCCAGGAGCGTTGACTCGAATGACCGAAGATCTTGGTTTGGGTCAAGCATCAGAAGAAGACAGAGCTCTGATGCACCCTCGTTACATCGCTCCCATAGTTACCTGGCTACAAAGCGCAGAGTCAGCTGACGTTACCGGCAGAGTCTTCGAGGCGTCGGGCCGGTTCTTGGGAGTCGCTAACGGATGGCATCGTGGCCCTGTTAGTGATGCCGTAGATGACCCAACTCAAATCGCAGAGGTGGCTCGCCGGCTTGTGTCCGAAGCGCAACTCAACTCGGGTATGGACGGCCAGCCATATGACGGAGGGCTGCTTAGCTGAGCTAAGCATTAGCAACCAAATGAACCTAAGGAGATTGTTATGGCTATCGACCCAAATGCTGTAGGTGCTACAGGCAATCCGAGCGAACAATCTTGGGGCTACCGCGACTCGCTCCTATATGCAGTCGGAATCGGGGCGGGCGCCGAAGATCCTTTCGGTTCAGAACTTGAATTCACCACCAACAACTCAAAGGAAATCGAACAACAGACCTTTCCTACACAAGGTGTAGTTATTGGCTTCGGCGCAGGTGGAGCGCTCGGAAAGGTGGGAGAAATTGACTGGGGTCGAGTACTCCATGGTTCTCAAGGAATCACTCTTCATCAACCGATCCCGGTCCAAGGAACTGTCGTCGTAGAGGAAAAAGTCAGCGGGATTTGGGACAAGGGGGAAGGAAAGAACGCAATCATCGATACTGAAGCCAATGCCACCCTGAAAGAGACTGGTGAACCTCTGTTTGACTTGCGTGCTTCGCTTGTTGTCCGCGGATCAGGGGGTTTTGGGGGCGAGGAAGGAAACACTGCCCCTCAGGTACATGCACCTGACGCTTCACCCGATCACGAAGTTACGTACCAAACCCGACAGGACCAAGCGCTAACTTACAGACTTTCTGGCGACTACAACCCCTTACACAGCGATCCTTGGTTCGCTACCGAGCTCGGAGGATTTCCCACACCGATCCTTCACGGACTATGCACGTATGGGTTTACGGGCCGGGCGCTCCTACAAGCGCTTTGTGGAGGAGACCCGGCACGATTTGGGAGCATGGACTCTCGATTTTCTTCACCTGTTTTTCCGGGCGATTCTCTGACAGTTCAAATGTGGATCGATGGCGGAAGTGCGATTTACCGCACGATCGCCCAAAAGGACACCGCAGAGGAACGAACCGTTATTGACAACGGAGTCTGCACCTTCAGTTGAGTTCAGCGCCTAGCTGCTAGCGCGTGGTAAGACTCAGAAAAGCTTCAGTTCGCTGCTCTCGATGCCACGAAGTTCGTCGTAGTCGATGACCAAACATCTGATGCCTCGGTCTTCAGCGAGGACGCGTGCTTGCGGTTTGATTTCCTGCGCAGCAAGAATTCCGGTGACGGGTCGAAGGTTTCCGTCCCGGTTGAGATACTCGAGGTAGCGACATAGCTGCTCCACACCGTCGATCTCACCTCGGCGTTTAATCTCGATGGCGACTGCGATACCTTCGGCATCTCTACACAGGAGATCGACTGGGCCTATGTCGGTTGGGTATTCCCTCCGTACCAGCACCATCCCTGCCGTTATCGTTTCTACATTTGCTGCCAGGAGTTCTTGCAGATGTGCTTCGACGCCGTCCTTTTGAAGGCCAGGGTCTGAGCCCATTTCCTCGGCAAAGTCAGAGAGAATTTCGTGCAGCCGGATTGTTAGTTGCTCCTTCTTTTCATTGGTAACCGTCCAGACCATCTCGCCTTGTTCTTCGTGTTCGCGAACTTGATTTGGCGCGTTCATCCAGTTCAAAGGCTTATAAGCGCCGCCATCAGCGTGTACGGCTACGCAACCGTCTGCCTTAACCATGATCAAGCGAACCGCAGGTGAAAGGTGAGCGTCTAGACGCCCGGAGTAGTCGACCGTGCATTTGGCGATAACTAGTCGCATTGTCGGCTGAACCTAGTCACGGCGATGGTAGGCGGCGCGGATGCCGCGATATAGGTCAAGAGAGCTTGTATGTGGCGGTTAGCTTGGGTTCTCCGCTCGCGTCGACGACCTCGGCCCGGCCAGTCTCAACCATGTGTAGTAGATGGGCATGAACCGAACCAGCGGCGGGATACCAGAGTCTCTTGTCGTAGGTTGCGTACATTTCGGGCACAAAGTCTGCGATCTTTTTCGGGCCCGTCCGAAGAAAGTTGATGATTTGCTCCTCGCGTTCCTCGCGATGATTGATGAAACTTTGGACGTAATCAACAGGATTCGGAATGGCGGGACCATGGGTCGGCCAATACTGCTCATGTTGAAACGGCAACAGCTTTTTCAGAGATTCCATGTAGTTCTTCATTGAGCCATCGGGCGGGCCCACGACGCTCGTAGCCCATCCCATTACGTGATCTCCAGAAAACAGGCTGCGTTCTTCTTTCAATTCAAAACAAAGATGATTTGAGCAATGGCCAGGGGTATGGATTGCGCCGATCGTCCAGCCGGAGCCGTGGACTATGTCGCCGTCAGCAAGAGAGATATCCGGCGCGAACTCAGTATCGGCGCCCTCTCGCTTTAGCTCTTCGGGAAGTTCGTCATATTCCTTGCGGTACTGCTCCTGTTCGTCGCTAGAGATGTACTCGGAGAAATCGACTCGATCGTCAGGGTCATCCTCTCGAACTGTCCCGTGCGGGCCGTAACCATAAGAAATCGCTCCCGTGCGATCTTTCAGTTGTTTGGTGAGGGGCGAATGATCGCTGTGGGTGTGAGTGATGAAGGCATGGGTGATCACTTCCCCCGGGTCGAGCGCTTCCAAAATGTCGTCGAGGTGGCTCAAGAGAGGAGGGCCGGGGTCGATAACGCCGACTTCCCCGCGGCCGACTAGGTAGGTGCCCGTTCCCTTGTAGGTAAATGGCGTGGGGTTCTTGCAAATAACTCTGCGAACGTGCGGCGTGACCTGATCGCAGGTTCCGTACTTGAAGTCGCCAAGGTCGTGATAGTGCTGAATGGTTGTGGACATGATTCTCCGCTTAGAGCGCTCGCTCAGATCGATCCCAACATGAGGCTATGAAATTGTGTGCACGGCGATTCGCTACTTGTGCCGCTGCACCCGGCAATACCGTAAATCCGTGAATAGCTTCTGGGTAAAGGTCCAGAGTCACGTCGCAGTCAGCGGACCTGAGTCGCGCGGCCATAAATAAGCTGTCATCAAGCAACGGATCTTTCGTACCTACCGTTATCAACGAAGGGGGCAAACCTTCCAGGTCCGCATACAGCGGAGAGACCTCAGGATCTTTGGGGTCCTCTCCTGCTTGCAGGAAGTGCTGGTAGAACCACTGCAGCGTCTCGGTGGGGATTAGTGGCAGGTTGGTCCCGCTTAGTTGGCTTGGGGTCATGCTCAGATCAAACGCGCCGTACACGAGGTTTAGCCCAGCCAATCGATCGAGCATTCCGAGTCGATCTCGGACCCGCAACGCGGTGGTAGCGGTGAGGTGCCCTCCAGCGGATTCGCCGCCGATAACCATTCCACGAACCCCCCACTCCTTCTCGGAATTATCTAGAACCCATTGAGCAGCAGCTTCGCAATCGTCCAGCGCTGTCTGAGAGGGAAATTCTGGAGCCAGTCGATAGTCCACCGAAATCGCCACTGAATTGGTATTGAACGCGACAGCCTCAAGTTTTGGATCCCGGTCGAAGGCGGAACCGATCACCCACCCTCCCCCGTGTAAATGTAGGTAGACACCTCGAGGGTTCGGCGGAACAAACATTCGAAGTTCGATCTCTGCACCGGGAACCTGGATTTTTCGTGTTACCCCACTCTCAAGGATCGGTTGCGGAGGAACCCCTGGAAGGCCCTTCCGTGCGTCGGCGACAGACCCATCAGAGAAATTCCCGGCATCGAGAATATGACCGATCGCTTCGTTGTCAGTCCGGGTAACTGTTCGGAGCGATTCAAGTTCAGGATCCGCAATCATGACCTGGACGGTAGTCGCGACTGTAGGTTCAAGCTCTCCTGTGACAAATCTGGGTGTGGTGATTCGATGATGGGGAGGGGCGAAGGTGGTATTTAACGTTCAGCTTTCGATCGGTCCCGAGTCGCGCCGCCGGACTCCCTAAACTTCAGGTAGGAGGAACCCAACGTGCTGATCGTCCTGTCACCCGCTAAGACCCTCGATTTTGATTCCGAGCTTCGGACCCGCAAACATTCGTTGCCAGCCTTGGTTAAAGAGTCCGCGAAGCTTGTAAAGACTCTGATCAAGAAATCGCCAGACGACTTAGGTCAACTAATGCACCTGTCACCCGCCCTGGCTGATCTAAGCGCAGAGCGCTATCTGGATTGGGAACCCGAATTTACGACTGAAAATTCTCGGCCAGCTGTTTTGGCGTTCAAGGGTGATGTCTACGTCGGTATGGACGTAAACCGCTACAAGGAGCGAGACTTTACCCGAGCCCAAAAAACACTGCGCATCTTGTCTGGTTTGCATGGAGTTCTTCGACCGTTAGATCTCATTCAGCCGTACAGACTTGAGATGGGTACCAAGCTGGCGACCGACCGAGGAACCAACCTATATGAATTTTGGGGTGACCGAATTACCGCAGTACTCAATACGGACCTCGAAGGCCATCGCAGCCGCGTTCTAATTAATTTGGCCTCGAAAGAATATTTCTCAGCGATCGACGAAAGCCTTTTGTCGGCCCGCGTTGTGAGTCCACGATTCTTGGACGAGAAAAACGGGAAGTTTAAGATCATCAGCTTTTATGCGAAACGAGCTCGCGGAGCAATGGCTTCGTGGCTAATTCTCAATCGGATTGAAAACCCGGGCTCGATTGCTGAGTTCGCTGAAATGGGTTACAGATACGCCCCCGACAGGAGTACTCCCGACGAGCCCACCTTTGTCAGAGCCGAAGGTGTCTCTAACTGAGGTTAAAGGATTCTCATCCGTCGGGCATTCTCTTCCAATTCCGATCGGTGATCCGGATGGGCGACAGCTATAAGTTGTTCGGCCTTGTGACGCACCGAGGCGTCTTGTAGCCGCGCGATCCCAAATTCGGTGACGACGACGTCAACGTCGTATCGAGTGGCGGTCACTGCGTTCACGCTTATTTGAGGCACGATTCGAGACGCCGTGCCTCCGCGAGCGGTCGCCGGCATCAAATGAATAGACATTGCTGAATCGGACATCTGGCATCCGCGAAGGAAGTCCAAAGCCCCTCCGACACCACTGTGTTGGACGCCGTTGATCATCTCAGAATTGACCTGGCCCCAAAGGTCAATTTCTAATGCGCCGTTTACACATCTCATGTCGCGGTTAGCGGCAATCTGGGCGTGGTTAAGAGCGACATCAGCCGGCACGATATGGCAGTCGGGGTTGTCGTCTACGAAGTTGAAGGTCTCGGGGAGGGCGATCGTAAAAACGGTCTTGTTGGGGAACACAGTTTTCAAGCGGTTTGTCGCAGCCCCCGATCGCAATAGATCCATGAGGCCTTGACCCATGACCTCAGTGTGAATCCCTAAATCGTTTTTGTGAGTTAAACGAGCAAGGGCTACCTCGGTCAAACCTCCGACGCCCGATTGAACCGTTGCGCCATCTGGGATTAGCTCGTCAAGTGCATCAACAAACGGATCTAAATTGGCTGGAGGGGTGCGCTCATCGAAGATCGGCATCGATCCCTTGAGCGGTACGTGAATGAGAGCATCAAATTCTTCAATTCTGAATGAATCACCGTGGATGTAAGGCACGATGGGATTAACGAGGCCAAAAACGAGATCCCCATCATTTCGTGCTCGGCGAACTAAGGCATCATTTCCTGCCATCGCTGAACCTGGTGGAACTGTTCCATCAGCCAGTGGCGTTCCGACTTGCACGCACGCGACCCGAGGCGGGTTACGTTTTCCAAATCGACCCCAATCTTCGAGCCGGACCGGTACTAATTCCGCCTGCGCGCCAGCCTCTCGAAGAATTTGGGTAAGGAACGGAGCTCGAAGTTCGAGGTTCGCGGTCATAGCGACCGCGGCCCCGCCCTTTCTTGGCGCGGGTACAAAGACGGCGACGTCTTTTAAGTCGGTGCGTTTCGCGAGGGCGTAGAGAAATGCTGTGGGTTCCGGCAAGCTCGCCCCGACCAGATCTCCATCACGAACTTGAGCCGCGGCGGCCTCAGGCGTAGTGATTAGATCCGGCCAAGCTTCCGTCCAGTCGAAACCAGTTCTGTCCTCTGCGACCACGCATAGAAGGTATCCCAAGGCAGAGTCGATAGTGAGCGAATGACAGCGGGGAAGCGGTTTCCCGGACGTTCGCTTGCATAACTGGGGGCAGGGGTGCCTAGAGTTCCGGACAGTTGTAATGCTTTTCTGCATATCGAATTGCACTTTTCAAATACCGCTGGGGGACCGGCATCAGGGGCCGTGATCTGGCTGGGTGGCTGCCAAGAGGGGGAGGCAGCCACCCAGTCCATCGGCCTGCTGCTGGTTCACTCGTTTAGGAGGAGCAAGTGATGGCCGAGGAATACTTCGCTGGGACCAAGACATCTGATCGTTATCCGATTTGGACCCGGGCCAATGTTGGGGAGGTGTTTCCTGACCCGGTAGCTCTGTCCACCTTTGACTTTGCGTTCCACAATGAAGACGGAATCCAGATGAGCGAGCAGGGATTTCGTGACGCGTACATCAGAATTGGTGCATTCGAAGAGAGCGAATTCGACCCTGACAACCCGGTATTCCTAGGAGTTTTCGGAGGGTACACGTACCTCAACGCGTCTTTGATGCGGATCTTCGGTGAACGGGCACCTGGGCTTTCCGCGCAAGATATCGATGACGCGTTCTTTGGAGTACAACCCGGAATACCAACTTATGAACAACACCCGGACGACGTCAGCCCCGAGGCCGAAGCCCGCATAGGCGAGGTGTTTGGATGGGCGCTCACCACTCCCGACCTTCCCGAAGTCTTGGCACAGGAACAGCAAGTGAACGCCTTGCGCGATAGCCGCCCGGACTTCGCATCGATGGGGGACCATCAGCTCGTCGAATGGGTCGAGGACTTCTTCCGTAACGGATTCCAAGAGCTTTTTGCCCAACACATATTCATCAGCTTCTTAACCACTGTTCCGCTGGGCATTGTGTCCGCCGTATGTGAAGCCATCGGGCGCCCGACTGACGCCATGAAAATTATGGCCGGGCTGGGAGATGTTGAGTCCGCTGCTCCTTCGATGGCGATGTGGGAACTTGGTCGCCAAGCAGCGTCTTCAACCAGTGTCTCCACAGCTTTCGACACAGGCATCGCGGGTCTAGACGCCCGGCTGCGAGCCAGTAGCGAACTCGAGTGCGTCGAATTCGTGAGTGCTTTTGAGCAATTCCTTCGCTCATACGGATCGCGGGGACCCAACGAGTGGGAAATGTCGTGCCCGACATGGGAGACGGACCCTGACCTAGCTTTGGCGGCCATCGATCGCATGCGAGTCTCCCCAGCATCAGCGGCGCCACAGGGGCACCAGGCTGAGCTTGCAGCGGAACGCGAACGATTGGTAGCTGAGATCGGCACGATGCTCGAAGCGGACCCCGAGGCTCAGGGCCAATTCCTGGCCGGGGCACACGGAGCTTCAGTGCTAATGCCGGGCCGAGAACGAACCAAGACGAACTGTGTGAAATTTATTCAAGAAGGCCGGATGGCTGCCCGCGAGTTCGGTCGACGGATGGTGGAGAGAGGAACTTTCCCTGAAGTCTCTAGTTTCGCGATGCTGCGCTTCTCTGAGCAGCACGAAGCCATCGATAATCCTGACGGATGGCGAGAACTCATTGAAGAACGGCAAGCGATTTTCGACACAGCAAGCAGCCGACAGGAACCGTTCGTGATCGTCGGAGAGGCTGCGCCGCTTTCATCGTGGGACCGCCGCGACGCCGTCACCGCAGAACCAGTGAGTAGCGGCGACTCGATTCAGGGCATGCCCGGCTGCCCAGGCGTATCAGAAGGCCGCGCCCGGATCATTTTGGATAGCCACAACCCAACTGCGCTCGAGCCCGGTGACGTTTTGATCGCCCCGCTTACCGACCCTTCATGGACGCCGCTATTTGTGCCCGCCGCCG
>DASCSY010000004.1:0-34810 GCA_034399415.1 Acidimicrobiales bacterium | reverse complement strand
GTGGCTTTCACAACAAGTACGCAAATAACAAGCTGTCCACCGTCATCGAATTAGACAAGACAGATGGACGAAATTTCTTCGTTGACCTGGTTCCCAAAGTTGATGTGCTCATCGAAAACTATGCCCCCCGAGTAATGCCGAACTTCGGGCTGGGGGAAAGTGTTTTGAAGCGTCACAACCCAGATCTGACGTACGTGACGATGCCCGGGTATGGAAGATCAGGACCAAATGCCGACTGGGTTGCCTATGGGCCAACCATCGACGGACACGCGGGTCACACGTGGCTCACGGGTTACCGGAACGAAATTCCATGGAAATGCGGAATAGCTTGGCCCGATCCCACGGCTGGCCTACACGCCGCGGCGGCCACAATCATCGCGTTACTTGATCGACACTGTTGTGGATTGACTGGCCAAACAGTTGAAGTTGCACAGGCCGAGACAGCTATCAACATGATCGGGCAACACGTGCTAGCAGCTCAGGTTGATGGTCCCCGGCAGAGGTGGGGTAATCGACGCCCGGGCCGCGCTCCTCAAGGGGTGTATCCCTGCAAAGGTTCGGATCGTTGGATCGCAATATCTGTGGTTGACGAGGCTTCCTGGGTAGGTCTGTGCGGAGTGGCTGGTTTGAGCGATCTCCAAGAACTCGATGCTGACCAAAGGTGGGAACGTCACGACGAGATAGACGTTCGGTTGTCGTCGTTCACAATTGACCAAGAGGATCGTTCACTTATGAATGCATTGCAGGCTGCCGGAGTTCCCGCTGGGGCCGTATTTGATGCGGCCGATGTAGTGAACGACCCCCAACTAAAAAGTCTTGAGTTCTTTGTGCCGCTTACCCACCCGGAGGCAGGCACCCACCTATGGCCACGATTCGCTGCTCGACTAGAACTAACTCCCGCAACCATGCGAACGGCTGCGGCGACGATGGGTGAGCACAATGAATACGCGGCCCTTGAGCTAGCAGAGTTAGATCGTTCTCGGTACGACGCATTGTTGATAGAGGGGACCGTCCGTACTGAACCACCCGAATAGTTCACCAATCTCAGATCGCGGTCCGATCTTTAAACGTGTGTCCGTGGTCGTAAGAATTCGACCATCTCGTCGATAGCGTCGGCAGCTTCTTGAAACAAGCCAACGCACGCGTGCCAAACGTGAAACATCTCGGGCCACACGCGTAACTCGACCTCAACGCCTGCATCGGCAGCTTTTTCCGCGAATCGCAAGCTATCGGACATAAGCACCTCTTCATCCCCGACTTGGATGAGAAGAGGAGGTAGCCCTTCTAGATTCGCGTTGAGTGGTGAAGCGAGTGGATCATCAATGGGAGCGTCCCCGAGGAACAACTCTCGCATTCTGGGCAGCCCTATCGATGAGATTGAGGAGTCATGTCCTTCGTTCGTCACCATGCTTTCGCCAGTTAAGCCCATGTCTAGCCAAGGGGAGATCATCATTGCCGCTGCCGGGCCCGGTAGCTGCTGGTCGCGCAGCGCGATGAGGCAGGCCGCGCTAAGTCCACCTCCAGCAGAATCGCCTGCGATTGCAATATTTTCTGGTTTGTAGCCCTGGGCAATCGCCCAGCTGTAGGAGGCAACAGCGTCTTCGACAGCGGCCGGATGCGGGTATTCGGGAGCGAGCCGATATTCGACCGACAACACGCGATACCCGGAATGAAGAGCGAGATGACCTGTCAGGTTTCGGTGACTGGCAATTGAGCCACCGACATAGCCACCGCCATGGAAGTAAAGAATCAAGTTGTCGTCGGAGGCCTCATCAGGGGTTTGCATTTCTGCCGGAACCCCGGAGGCGTCAACCATGTCCCCGACGACCGAATCTGGAAGCGCCCGGCCGGTCGCATCTGTGTTCGCCCTGAACTTCTCAACGTTCACTGGTCGGTCGCTGTGCACGAGTCGCGAAGCGATGATGTCTCGGACTCGATGAAATTCGGGACTTGCCACGGCGCACCTCTCAGCTTGGGCCCTACGCATTGGCGACCTTACTCCCACTAGATTCGCGCCGTCTTAACTCCGATGGAGGAGCAATGCTTCTAAACAACAAAGTAGCGATCGTTACTGGCGGTGGATCCGGAATAGGCGAAGCTACTTCGGAACGCTTCGCTCGCGAGGGAGCGGCGGTGGTGATCGCGGATCTGCGCGTGAGAAAAGCGGACGCAGTCGCAGCGGGTATCAACGAAACTGGTGGACACGCTATTGCCGTGGAAGTAGATGTATCGGACCCTCAGTCGGTTGCCGCTCTGATCGACACCACTGTTAATCGCATGGGGCGCCTCGATGTCCTGTTCAACAACGCGGGAACTCTGAGACCCGGAACGGTCGTCGAACTCGATGTCGACGACTGGGATCTCGTAATGGGAGTCAATGTTCGGTCGGTCTACCTGGGTGGCAAGTATGCGATTCCGGTCATGCTTGAAACAGGAGGTGGATCAATCATTAATACGGCTTCGATTTCGGGACTACATGGCGATGGCGGAGCCGTTTCCTACGCGGCAAGTAAAGCAGCGGTGATCAACCTGACCCGAGCAATGAGCACCGATCATGCCGCTGAAGGGATTCGCGTCAACGCAATTTGTCCCGGGACAATCGAAACGCCGCCGGTTCAACGAATGATGGCAGACCCGGCAGCGTTGGCAGCGAATTTGAAAGCCCACGCCATTGGGCGACTAGGACGCCCCGAAGAGATCGCTAACGCGGCGGTTTGGCTTGCCAGTGACGAGTCTTCATTTGTCACCGGCGAAGCGATCGTTGTTGATGGTGGTCTCCGAGCACAGTCACCACTAGGTCGGCTGGCGGATCCACGGCCAGAACACCTGAGATGACAGTACTTGAGAAGAAGTCGGAGCAAATGAGGTACTTGTTGGCTCAACGGACCAAACTCCTTCGGTGAAAAAGCGCGAGGGTGAAGACCGACCCCAGCAAGTGCCGTCAGGAGAGGTGAAGAATGCGCTGGCGTATCCCAACTACCGACGGCTGTGGATCAACAATCTGGCCTATATGTTCGTTAGCAATGCCCAACGCTTCGCCATTGGTTGGCTTGTACTAGACGGACTTGGGGGGAATGAGACCCGTCAAGGCATGGCGGTGTTCATGTTGGGATTCCCCGTCGCGCTGATTGTTATGCAAGCCGGCGCTCTGGCTGACCGTGTCGATCGGCGGCTACTGCTAATACGCAGCCAGACGGCCTTATTGGTGGTCGTAATGGCAACCCTCGTTCTACTGGGTTTGGACAGGCTGACCTATTCATGGGTGCTCCTTCTATGTGTTTTTTCAGGAGTGGCGCAGGCGTTTGGACAACCCGTTCGTCAAGCTCTTATTCCGCTGCTGGTGCCTGAGCGCCTTCTCATGAATGCCATCGCACTAAACGCGCTCGCGATGACCAGCAGCATGATCCTCTCGGCGCCCTTAGTGAAGATTGCCGGCGACCTATTCGACTTCGAAGGTGTCTTTGGGGTGCAGGTGGTCATGCTGGTTGCAGGTCTCTTTGTGCTTCGACGTATAGAAACCCCGCCTGTTGCAGAGACCCCGAAACGTCGCCTGATTCAGGAAGCAGCCTCGGCTTTTCGTCACGTCATGAGTGACCTGCGCCTGCGTGTGCTGTTCCTCCTACTTGCTGTTGCGTCCATCAGCGTCAACGCGGCGGTGATGGTCACTATGCAGGCGAAGGTCAAAGAAGAATTATTCCGCGACAGCGGCGACATGGCTTACCTATTGGGAATCATGGCGGTAGGTATAGCGATCACGTCGGTTGTGGTCATGCGCAAAGGAGACATGAAGCGCAAAGGCGGAAAGTTTCAACGAGCAATGATGTGCGGTTCTGCCGTAGTGATGTGCATGGGTCAGGCCTCGTCTTTCAAGCAGCTTATGCCGCTCTTTTTCATAATGGGACTTGCTGGCGGATTCTTCATCACCATGAACCAAGGCCTCATTCAATCAACCACCCCCAAAGAACTTATGGGTCGGGTTATGGGTTTCTACTTGCTGGTTCAGTTCGGATTAATGCCCGTAGGAGCTCTCGGCCTCGGATGGGCGGCGTCGCTAATAGGGCCGGGGAACGTGGTTTCGATATGTGGGGCGACGTCGTTATTGATAGTCGGCTGGACGCATCTGACGTTTTCGACAATTCGAAACCTGGACTAGCGTCGAACGTCTCAGGGGGTGACGCTTGTGATCCACACAATTCGCGCGTCGATAGTTGACGCAAACTGGGCACCCTCAGTTGTTCCGCCACCGTACGACTCCATAAGTGTCGAAGAACGACGAGAACATTTGACCCAGCATCCGAACTCCTTTCTTCACGTCACCCGCTCAGCAGACGCCAGCCATGGTCACCCGACGGAACACCGCAGACTGGCGGTTGAGGGCGATTCCGCGTTGACTCGACTGATTTTGGAAGGTGCCTATAGCGAACCGAGCGAACCCAGTCTTTTCCTACAAAAAATCGAAAGTCAGGGAATCACTCAGCGTTCGATCATCGGCGCTATCAAGCTTGACGAACAAGTTCTTCACGCTCACGAAGGCATTCATCCCGGGCGCGTACGGGCTCTAGCAGCCCACTTCAGTCAAGTGCGTTCGATGTCGAGCCCTGTAGCTGTCACCTCGCGTGAGCAGAGTATTGATCTTCGTTCTTTGGAGGAGTCTGATAGAGCGTCCCTGATTAGAGATTTCTCGGCAATCGATGGGACCCAGATCACCCTTTGGAAAGTGAGCGCTGATCTGAACGTACTTTCACCGCCTCTCTACATTATTGACGGTCACCATCGGGTCGCGGCTGCCGGCGAAGCTCGTCTTGAACGGCTACTGGTCGCCTACGTCCCACCCGCCGAGTTGCATTTAGGTAGCTTCGATCGCGATCTTGATGAACTTGTTGTTCTGCCTCGTCGCGTGGTGGACAGACTTTCTAAATGGTGTGACGTGACCGAAGTCGGGTCACAAGATTTGGCGCAACCAACCGAAAGAGGTGAGTTGGGTTTCGGATTTGGAGACAAGTGGTTCCTAGCTCGACGAAGAGATCTGAATGGGTTGGATGCTGAATTTCTTCACGGAACTCTTCTCCCCGAGCTTTTCGATGTCCACGCGCCCGATGACCCACGGCTTTCGTACCGACCTGCAACCACCCGCCGGCGAACTGACCCGGTAACTATACGGTTGGTCCCGGCCGAACTTGAAGACGTCTTCGGCGCCGCTGATTCGGGTCGCGTCATGCCTCCGAAATCAACGAATTTCCTCCCTAAAGCGCGGTCGGGCGTGTTGATTGTCTCCTGCTGAGACTTTTGGTCTTAGATGCCGAAAAGATTCCGGGCGTTATCTCCGATAAACGCACGGCGATGCTCGGGGGGAAACATGTCCACCAATTGGTTCAAATCGTGAACATATTCCGGCGTGTGATCGGCATGAGGGAAATCGGATGCCCATAAGAAGCGGTCGTAACCAAATCTCTGCGCAAGCGACGGGATGGTTCGCTCATCGGGATCACAGCTAATCCAAACTTGTCGCATGAAGTACTCGCTTGGCTTCATCTCGAGCGGGACCCTGGTTCCGATGAAAGTGTGAGCGTAAACAGCATCGATGCGATCAAGCCAATATCCGATCCACCCGCCTCCGGCTTCGAGCACCAAGACCTTTAATTCAGGGAACTTGTCAAAGACCCCGTAGTCAAACATCGTGGTGAACTGTTGGCGCACGCCGTCGGAAGCCGTTACGGAGGCGGTAAGTCGAAGCTGCTTGACGTGCTCCCACGTGCCCATTCTGGCGCCTTTGGTCCATTGAGGTTCAAACGTTGGGTGGATCGCGAAAGGAACTCCCAGTTCCTGCGCTGTGGCAAACACCACGTCGTTGTCGGGATGACCGAGCGGTAGAGCACCGTGAGTGAAAGGCGCTACGTAACAACCTTTAGCTCCGTCATCTACTGCCCGTCGTAGTTCGATCGCGGCGGCGTCGGGATCGCTCAAAGAAAGATGCGCGGATGGGACGAGCCGATTTTCACTGTCGCGACAGAAATCGACCACCCACCTGTTGTAGGCGCGCGTGTATGCCTGACTTAACTCAGGATCTTCTAACTCCGCCTCCCATAACAACCCCACCGTGGTGTAAATGATTGCCGCGTCAAGATGTTCGGCGTCGAGAATTTTGAGTCGCTGGCTTGGGTCCATAGAACCGAAAGGAGCTTCGTCTAGATAGGTTCGATCTGGGTTGCGTTGAATGTCCGCTAGATCAGCAGCACCCATCGCTCCGAGTGTCGCAGGGAAGCCTCTTCTACTCATCGTGCTCCGCTGCCCGCCGATCTCCAACTCTTCGAGACCGTTCTCGTCGATGCAGATCCGCAGAGCTCGATCCTTGTACTTCGCTTCCAAATATTCGTCCCATAAGTCAGGAGGCTCAAGGATGTGGCCATCAGCGTCAACGGCGCCATCATGTTCGATTCGATGGACGTCGTGCATTTCTCGTCTGGGCAGTCCTTCGCGTTGAATAGTTGTAGCCATCTTCGCCTCCCGCGGTCGATGATCATTCTTTCAGAGAGTTGTCTCAGCGGGCAGAGGCTCCTGCATCAACCGTCAAAGTTGTGCCGCTGATATGGCTAGCTCGAGGTGATGCTAAGAAAGTGATCACATCGGCGCATTGCTCCACGGTACCGGGCGCTGGGTCCACTGGAATCAGCTCCTCCCACCGGTCCTCGTCGCCGAGCTGGTCGACCGCTTCTCGGCGCAATATATCCCCCATGCGATCGGTGATGATTAGCCCAGGGTTGATACCTAGAACCCGAACTCCTTTTTGGAGGCTGCGACTTCCCAACGCGGTGGTGAGTCCCACAAGTCCGCTGTTCCCCACGGCGCCGGCGATATAGGAAGGTTGAGGGCGGATCGCCGCCGCACCGATCACGTTAATGATGACCCCACTCCCTTTCGCCTCCATAACGGCGTATACCTCCCGACAGAGGTTGATATAGCCGAACACTTTGAGATCCCAAGCTTCTCGCCACCGGCGCTCATCGACGGTCGCAATATCCCCGGCTGGAATCGCGCCAGCATTGTTAATCCAAATATCGACGTCACCAACGGCGCCAACCAGGGCCATCTGATCTTCACTCACTGATAAGTCAACCGAGTGGGTCACTACTTCAACATTCGTTGCTGCTTCAAGAACAGAAGCTCTGGCCTGTAACAGAGTCTCATCGTTCCTTGCTGCGAGTTGAACATGGCAACCCTCACGGGCCAAACCAATAGCGCACCCAAGCCCAATCCCCTTTGAGCCGCCAGTGATCACGGCTCTTTTACCTGTTAGTCGAAGGTCCATGAGTGGACCGTAGTGCGGTCGACGAGCACAGACCCTCGCGAGTAGGCGACAATGCAGGAATAGCGGAAGGGGAAAGCGATGAATGGAACGCTTCAATCAAAGGTTGCAATAGTCACGGGTGGAGCTAGCGGGATGGGATTCGCCACCGTCAGCAGGTTCCTCGAAGAAGGCGCTTCGGTTGTCATTGGCGATCTGAATGCCGATAGCGGGCGCAACGCTATAGAGACTCTTAGCGCGGAGGGGTATGAAGACAGAGTCCGTTTCACTACGACTGACGTTGCGGTAGAAAACGATGTAGCAGCCATGAGTGAGTTAGCTCTCGACGCGTTCGGCCAGCTAGATATCGTGTTCAACAACGCGGGTATCGGCGGAGCATTTGGGCCCATCACCGAACTTGACGTTGACGACTGGGACACAACTTTCCACGTGCTCGTGCGTTCGGTGTTTCTGGGAATAAAACATGCGGCGCGAATCATGATTGACCAAGGCCGTGGCGGATCGATAATTAATACAGCCTCAATAGCGGGTATGGGCGGTGGAGGCGGTCCTCAGGCCTACTCGGCAGCCAAGGCGGCTGTAGTCAACCTCTCCAAAACCACTGCGATTGAACTTGCGCCACACAACATTCGTGTCAACGCGATATGTCCCGGGGTCATCTTTACTCCACTCATGCACAGTGGCAACGAGGAACAGGCGGAGGAAGTGATTGCTGAGGTGCAGCCTCTAGCCAAACGAGGAGAGGGATCAGACATCGCTGGTATGGCCCTCTTCCTTGCCGGAGATGATTCACAATTTGTCACAGGACAAGAACACATCGTGGATGGAGGTCTCCTCGCGACCGGACCACGTTTATTGGGCCGGCTTCATAATTCGCGAAATCTCCATCGTATGGCTGGAATGGCATTTGGTACCAGTGGTCAGACAGCGACTGTCCGAAGGCTATAAGCGCTCTAAAGGAAAATGGTTGTTGTTCTGATCGTTTACTCAACCAGGGAGGCTTGATGGTCGGGATGGGCGATGCTGGCAAGAAGCTCCGCCCGTTGCGCAAGAGTCTTTCCCCGGAGTTCGACCGCTCCATATTCAGTTACGACCACGTCGGCTAGATAGCTCGATAAGGTCGTAGGGGCTCCGTCAGTTAAGCGACGAACGATTCGTGAAACTGAACCACTTGCAGCGGTGGAGGGCATCGCCATTATTGACCGGCCGCCGGTAGCGATAGACGCCCCGAAAGCGAAATCAGGGGCCCCTCCAGGGCCCGATATAAAGCGACCGGAAACAAACTCGCTATTTGCTGATCCGTCTAGCGCCATCTCGACGGTCGATTGCAACGCCACGAAATTTCGAACCAAAGCCATCCCCGCGATTCCGTGGGTATAAGCCCCACGTGCCAATCGAACGCGCGGGTTGTGATCTACCCAATCGTAGAGGCGTCTCGTGCCCATGATCTCGGCGGCTATCGAAACGCCTTCATCACACCCCTTGTGAAGGTTGTCGATAGCGCCGCACTCAATAAGTTCGACACAAGCGTCATTAATCATTCCCCCGTGCAATCCGAGTTGCACACGGTTTCGTAAGCTCGAAAGAACAGCATCCGGCACTGCACCAATACCAAATTGGAGGGTCGAACCATTAGGTATAAAAGGGCTTATGTGCTGAGCGATTGCTTCAGAAATTGGGTCAATAGTTGCAGGCGCTAGTTCCGACAAGGGCTCGTCGATTTCCACGAGGAAGTCGAAGTTCTCTGTGCGACACTCACCTTCTCCATGAACATAAGGCATCTGTTGGTTGATTTGGCCGATCACCAGCGGTGCCTGCTTAAGCAGCGATACATGGCCACCGACTCCTGTGCCCAAACTGCAGTCACCCTTCGCGTTTGGAGGACTGACCTGACAAACCACGACGTCTGCAGCCAGCGGACCTTCGGGTGCACAAATTCCGTCGAGGTCGGAGTATCGGCCTGGAACGATTCCGAGGTCTGGATGGTCAAGAACGTCGCGAATTGCCCCCGTGGGTTGCAGCGTCAGCCACCGGAACGGTTGACCCAGGTGGTCCACCGGCGCGGGCCGCTGTATCAAGAATGCAGAAACGAACTCCAAATGCTCGAACCTGTCGCGCCGCTTGTCTATTTCTTCCAGGAGCCCAAACGGGCACCCTGACCCTTGGGCGACGTACACCCGACTGCGGTCCGGGATATGACTAATCGCCTCGTCGACAGTGACGGATTTACCCTCACGATCAGATCTCATGAAAACTCCAGCCGATTTCAGTCGAGTAAGGAGCGACTGATCACCACGTCTTGGATTTCAGTAGCTCCGTCCACGTAGTGCGTTAGTCGAGAAGCCGCTAGATGACGGGGGAGCGAGTGATCTCTTTTCGCTCCGTTCGCTCCCATCACTTGCATGCACGAAGCAAGTCCGGTCTCCGTAACGCGGGTGGCGAACTTTTTTGCGTGAGCGGCTTCCACCGCGGCGTTTCGGCCTTCTTGCAGCGTGAGAGCAGCCCGATAAGTGAGAAGCCGTGATGCTTCGAGATCAGTAGAGACATCGGCCAGCTTGAAACGGACGCCTTGTAAATCTGCGAGGCGCCCACCGAATGCGAATCGTTTGCGTACGTAATCTGAGGCTGTCTGAAGTCCAGTGCGGAGCATTCCACAGCACATTGCCCCAACCAAGACTCGCGCCAAATCAATTCCTTCCATGGCGGCGCGAAAACCCTCACCTACCGGGATAAATAGTGATTCTTCTGAAACTCGACAGTTGTCGAAACGGATGCTGTTGGCACCTAAACCATGACCGCCTAATAACTGATAACCCGGAGTCTTGATCACGCCTGAGTTGTCGGCGTCAATAAGGAAAGTCGCTATGCCTCGATGTCCGAGAGTGGAATCCGTTTGGGCGTAAACGGAAAGAACGTCAGCATCAGTGCCATTGGTGACCCATGCTTTCTCACCGTTAAGGATCCACTCATCTCCATCGTTTGTTGCAGATACTGTTATTGCCGCCGCGTCAGATCCCACTTCGGGTTCGGTTAGCAAGAACGCACCAAGCAAACTTCCCTGCACGAGCCCCGGCAGAAACTTCTCGCGGAGTCGGCCCTTGGCTTTTCTCCCGACCGCTCCCGCCAAGTTGTTGTGACAAACCAGGGAGAAAGCAATAGCGAAGTCGACAGCAGCTATTTCCTCCAGGACATGCGCCAGTCCGAGCACGCTGATGTCTTCGCCACCATCGCTAGATGGAACAAGTAGCCCCGTGAGTTGGTTCTGTCCTGCGCTGTCAAACCCATCCTTTGCGAACCGACGTTCTGTTTCCCAAGACTCTGCCTTGAGTGCAACAAATTCCTCCGCCCAAACCCGAGCGCGTTGAACAACTTGAACGTCGCTGTCTTTTAGAGCGCTGCCGTAAATTGAATCCACGAGTGGAGGGTAGCGCTGTCCGCGATGGTCCATCTCTCCCAGTGGGGCGGAGCCAAAGCTACTCATGAACAAGACAGCCAAATAGACGGCTAGAGGTTGACGTGTGCCGGTTCGCCGCTAGTCGTTGAGATGTTCCGTTCGGATCATACGGATCGGCGTGTACACCATCACTACGTCGCCGTGCTGGTTGAGTACTTCGTTGCGAGTGGTCACAATCCCTCGATCTTGTTTCGAAGTAAGTCTGGCTTCAGTGACTTCGGCTACGACTTGGAGGGTGTCATTTACGAACGTCGGTCCCTTCACTTGCACTTCGGCACCGAGATAGGCCATACCGGTGCCGGCAATCGCCCCTCCACTAATGATCAAGCCTTCGGCGATCGACATCACCAAGCTTCCAGGTACAAGACGCCCCGAATAGCCGGCACGCTCCGATCCCGTAGCATCAAGAAACAAGCCTTCCACGAAACCGAATTGCGTGGCGTAAACCACGAGATCGGTTTCGGTAATGGTGCGCTTGGAAGTGCTCCAACGTTTCCCGAGGGGAACCTCGTGAAACGTCCAGCCGCGATGCGGCCTTGGTGGCAGGTCGTCATTCATCACATCCTCCGGTGCTTGTTTCTGCTGACCGTAGCTCGCAAATTAGGCGCCGACCCCTATTCTCGGCCTACCATCGGATTGTTGCTCTATCAGGGAGAGTCCGATGGCAGATGATCGTCGTACCCATCGTTCACACGTCAGCTACATCGACAAGTCGCGCGGCTATTACGGAGCGCAGGGCTACCCCCAGGCCTACCAATGGGCGTACCACCACGAGGTCCCGTTCGCAGCACTTGGAAAACCGCTCACCGACTGTCGCATAGGCCTCGTCACCACATCGTTTTTTGAGCGAAAGGTTGACAAATCAGCCGTCGCAGGGGCCGGCGCCAAAGAGCCCTATGCAGCGCTCTGCGACGATGCTTTGGGGGGCCTCTACAACAAAGACCTATTTTGGGATAAAGACAACACTCACACCGACGACCTAGACACCTACCTGCCGATCAACCGTCTCAGAGAATTTGCTGCGCAAGGCAGAATTGGTTCGCTGTCCGATCGGTTTTACGGAGTCCCCACTGATTACAGCCATAGGAGAACGAGCCGTAGAGACGCGCCACAAATACTTGAATTCGTCCAAGAGGACGAACTTGACGCAGTGGTCCTAGTCCCTCTCTGACCCGTATGCCACCAGACCGTGAGTTTGGTAGCGCGACATCTCGAAGAAGCAGGCCTCCCCACCGTGGTTATCGGTAGTGCGAGAGACATCGTCGAAGAGTGCGGAGTTAGCCGTTTCGTATTCAGTGATTTTCCTTTAGGAAATCCGACCGGCAAACCTGGAAACGTTGAAATGCAGACAGCCGTCACCGGTATGGCGTTAGATCTTCTCGAGCGCGCCTGGCAGCCGCGAACGACCATGCAGACACCTTTCGTGTGGGACAGCGAGTGCAACGACAACTGGCGTGACCATTTCATGAAGGTTGATGACTCCAATAGGTCTGTGCTTGCTGCTGCCGGAGACCAGCGCCGGGCTGCGCAAGCGACAGCAAAGGTCGAAGGTAAAGGCAGAGGTTGACGCGTGACGCAAGGTGAACGGGGCGCCCGCCTAGAGGGCGCACCAGAGCCGCACAAGATGATTCCAGTCGGCGGCGGAGTTAGCGTAGCTGCCGACATGTATGGGGATTGTGGCCCGCTAGTGATCTTGCAACACGGCGGTGGCCAAACGCGGCACGCATGGAAAAGCGCTGGGCAGCGTTTGGCTGACGCGGGTTACCAAGCTGTCAGTCTTGACGCCCGCGGTCACGGAGATAGTGAATGGGCGCCCGACGGCAACTACTCAAATGATGTGCTGGTCGATGACCTTGTCGCGGTCGTGGAGCATTTTGGCCAACCGCCGATTCTTGTTGGCGCTTCAATGGGAGGTGGCACTTCGTTGACGGCGGTGGGTGAAGGGCGAGTCGATGCACTCGCGTTAGTTTTGGTCGACACCGCACCTCGGATCGAAGTGGCCGGCGTCCGAAAAATCAGGGATTTCATGAGGCAAGCGCCAGAGGGCTTTTCAACTCTTGACGAAGTAGCTGAAGCGATTGCCAACTATCAACCACACCGCAAGCGACCGCGGACCCTTGATGGCCTCGCAAAAAATGTGCGTCTCTGGCCTGATGGCCGGTATCGATGGCACTGGGACCCTGAATTTATGCAACGCAAAAGATCTCTTTCAGATCGAATACCCCGCCAGGAGGATGCCGCGAAGAATGTTCACTGTGCTTCCTTGTTGGTGCGTGGTGGGCTCAGTGACGTGCTTTCAGAGGACGGTGCCCAGGCCTACCTGAAATTAGTGCCGCACGCTCAATACTCAAATGTGGGGGAGGCAGCTCACATGGTCGCCGGCGATCGAAATGACATCTTCGTTGCTGCAGTACTTGAGTTCTTGTCCGAAGTCGCACCAGCGAATTAAGGCGACCCGATAACCCGTTCTTCACCAATGACGCAAGCTACTCCGACACCCACCTTCGTATGTGTGGACTATGAGATTGAGGGCACTCCCGTAGGTTTGGATCCCACCCAGCTGCTGATTGACGTGTTCTCAAGCAACGGGGCTTTGCTAGTCGAGCATGAACTTCCCGTTGTAGCGTCCTTCGAGGACCCCGCAGTCGCGATGGAGGCGTCCATTATTGGTCAATGGCGAACCCAGCGCGAGATTAACGACCCTTCGCGAAGGGTACGCATCGGGGTTCACATCGGTGATCTTCGAGAAGCAATAGCGGTGTTGAACTGTTCGAATGGCAATCAGATCGTGTTTAGCGGACAGGTGGACGCATTCACCGGTGGAAACCTCGATGCTCGACCCATGGCTCTTGCCCGAATTTGGTCCGATTCAGATCCGGTGCAACTGTGGCTATCAACCGATAGCCGACCCGACATCGACGGGCGCCCGTTACGCGTTCCGACCTAGTCTTGCGCTTCACTAAAGGACCTAATCGGGAGTAACTTCCGGCCTAGTTGCGACAAAGGGGATCGCTATGCCCACCGAAGCCCGCGTGGTTGTTGTTCCACAACAACAAGATCAGCCACTCGAAGTAATAGACGTAACCCTTCCCGCTCCGGGACCCCACCAAGTAGTGGTGCGCCAATTCGCATCGGGAATTTGCCATAGCCAACTTCACACCATCCACAATCCCCGACAGGAACCCGCAATATTGGGCCACGAATCAACGGGTGAAGTCCTAGCAATTGGGGAGTCAGTAACGGACTTAACTCCCGGGGACACAGTCATGGTGACTTGGGTACCAAAAGACCAAGCTCAGGCTCGACGTCAGGGAGGTATCACTCGTCTCGAACTACCCGACGGTCGAACTGCAACGAGCATCAACGTGTTTACCTGGGCAACGCACACCATCGCCGACGAAATGTATGTGGTGAAGGTCCCACATGACATCGATCGTGAAACTGACAGCATCATCGGATGCGCGGTGATTACTGGTGCTGGTGCGGTACTACACACCGCCAACGTTCAAAGTGGCGACAGTGTGGCAGTAATTGGCGTCGGCGGCGTTGGCCTGTCCGCGGTGGCCGCCGCTGCGCATCTTGGAGCTAATCCCGTGATCGCTGTCGACCTCGATGACGAGAAGCTTGATTTTGCAAAAAGTTTCGGCGCCACGCACGGCGTTAATGCCGCGGCGGTGGATCCAGTCGTAGCTATACGCGAACTGACCACGATCCCAGAACAGTTCGACATCCTTCGACAACCCGTAGCTGGTGTTGATTATGCGTTTGACTGCATTGGGCATTCCGCGACTATGCGGCAAATCTCTGAAGTAATCCGCGGCGGCGAATTTGGTCAACGCAAAGGTGGTACGGCAGTTCTGGTTGGGGTGCCACAAACCCCAATCGAACTGGATAGTCGACAAATGTTTATGGGCGAACGGTCTTACGTCTGCAGTCTTGGCGGTTCGTGCACACCTGGGGAGGACTTGCCTCGGTTCATTGACTGGCACCGTCAGGGCATTCTCGATCTCGATGCGTTGGTCACACAGCGTTACCCCATCGACGACATTGGCCGAGCGGTTGATGACCTCGAGAACGGCCGAATAGCCGGTCGATCAATTTTGGTATTTGATTAAGCTAATGAAAAGCGGCAATGAAGGAAATATTCCAAGTCTTGAGACTCTTGGCTACCGCGCGCGCATCGTCTTAAGAAGGCCCGACAAACGGAATCGCTTGGGTCCCGCTGACTTAGAGGCCATCATGGCTCACCTAACTGTGGTTGGGGCCGACCCGTCGGTGCGTACGTTGACTGTTGAAGCTGACGGCCCCTCATGGTGTTCCGGATATCACCTTGGAGCTCTTGCACAGGGTCAACGACCAGCATTCAGCCTTGGCGAAGTGTGCGACGCTATAGCACGAGTCGCGGTACCCACGATCGCGGTAATTGGGGGCAACGTACACGGAGGCGGTACAGATTTGGCCCTGGCCTGTGACATTCGGTTGGGCGCTAATGACATCGCCTTAGCAATGCCCGCAACCCGGATAGGGCTTCAGTATTACGCAACAGGCTTACAACGATTCGTCGAACAAGTAGGTCCGTCGGCCACGAAACGCATCTTTTTGACTGGAGAAACCGTCAGCGCGGACGAATTGTTTAACATGGGTTACCTCACCGAACTCATAGCGCCCGACGATCTAGATGCTCGGGTAGTTGAGCTATGTGACGTCATCTCTGAATTGGCACCAGAGGCTGTGAAATTAACGAAACAAGCGATCGACGACTTGGCTGGCGTCGCTCCAAATCTGGAAAGAATCCAAGCAAATCATGTCGCGACAACCCGTTCGGACGAACATAGCGAGGCTATGAAGGCGCTAGCGGAAGGACGTTCCCCCCGCTTCGGGAAAAGCTAGCCCGCGCGAACCCAGCCCACTCTGCTACATACAAGACATGAGCGAAGACATATCCGAGGTCATAGCTGTAGCTGAAGTCACATCTTGGATCGGTGAACGCGCTGAAATCGATGGGCCTCTTACATACACGTTGATTGCAGGTGGCAGATCGAATATGACGTTCGCTGTTAGCGATGGTGACCACACTCGGTTTGTTTTGCGACGTCCACCGACTGGCCCGCTGCTGCCTTCCGCCCATGACATGGCCCGGGAATACCGCCTAATGCATGCCCTTCGCGATAGTGACGTTCCTGTACCTGAAATGGTTGGTCTTTGCCAAGACGAAACGGTCAACGGCCGCGACTTTTATGTCATGCGTTATGTAGATGGAATCGTCGTGCGCGATGTAGAGGTAGCTTCCACGATGGATATAGCAGCTCGCAAAACCATGTCGGAATCCTTAATCGACACCCTTTGCGCACTTCACCGAGTCGACATTGACGAAGTTGGGTTGGGTGACCTGGCTAAACGCAGCGGGTATGTAGAACGTCAAGTAAAACGTTGGTCCGGTCAATGGGAGAGTTCAAGAACTCGCGATATGCCCCTTGTAGACGCGGTTGCCGCTGAGCTGATCCGTCTAATGCCTGAACCCAATCCTACGACCATTGCCCACGGCGACTATCGACTCTCCAACTGCATGGTGGACGAAGGTGGGTCTGTGGTGGCCGTGTTGGATTGGGAACTGTGTACGTTGGGTGAACCCATGGCTGATCTGGGTGGGCTCTTGGGATATTGGTACGATCCTCAGGATAATGACCCTGCAGGGGATGCTGAAAGTACGGGATTACCAGGGTTCTTGAGTCAAAACGATTTGGCTTCGCGCTATGCAGCAATCATGCATTCCGAGATTGCGTCCATTACCTACTACCGAGCCTTCGCCCAATGGCGTTTGGCATGCATTGGTGAAGGCGTTTACGCCAGGTACCTCGCTGGACAGCAAGGCGCCCAAGACGAAGAGATCGATCTTGACCGTATGCGGGACTCAGTGGCGGAGCGAGCGGAGCGAGCGGCCGATCTCCTCGGCATGATATGAGCTGCTCCAGGTGCGGGAACTAGCTGACCGAAGACTCAAGCTATTGGCCGTGCCGCAAAAGCTTGCCGCTGTAGGTTTCGGTTTGTGAGTCCTCTTCAATCGTTATCTCCCCATTAACGATGACGTTGCGATAACCGGATGCTTTCTGTATTCGGCGCCACTCCCCGCCGGGAAGATCGTGCACCACTTCCATCGGTAGAACTTTCAAGTTCTCGGGGTCGTAGACGACAACATCAGCTGGACATCCCTGTTTGATAACGCCTCGATCTCTGAATCCGGCGAGTTGAGCCGGCAGAGAAGACAAACGCCTGTGAGCCTCTTCGTACGTTAGCCATTCGTTGTCGCGTACTTGTTGGGTAAGAGTCTCAGTGGGATAACGCCCGGCCGTTAGGAATTTCGTGTGGGCTCCACCGTCAGAAACGCCAAACAGCATGTGCGGGTAACTTACGACGTCACGAAGTAGCTCACTATTGCCTTGGGGCGGAGCAACGAAAAACAAGGTATCGAGATCATCTTCGACCGCGATATCGAGCATCGCGTCTACCTCGTGCTTCCCTGTCGCCTCCGCGGCTTGCGAAACGGACATTTCTCGGTACTTCTCTGTACCTTGCGAGCGCGGAGAAAGAATCGTCACGGTTCCGAGCGGTGCCGTCGCGGTGGAAGGGAGGTTGTCTTTCAAAGCCTGGCGCCGAGCCGGGTCAGCAAACTTCGCCAAACGCTCACGCTTATCTCCCATGCACGCTTCCATCCACGCTTCAGAATCGTCGTAGAGATTCCAGTCCTCTAGCGTGAACGTGAATCCAGCGTCGCTCGTCACTCCCTGGCCATAGACCGGAATGCCACGTTGGCGGCATCGTTCTAGCCACTCAATCTGACGCTTGTGGACATGAGGTTTACTCTCGAATGCCTGCACCACGTTGTGTAACAGCGGACGGCCGCTAATTGAAGCGATCTCTTCGAGATGAGCGAGATCGTGTTTGATGTCATCAGTTGTCAAAGTCATTTGCACCACGCCTTGATTGCGTTCGGCTAAGACCCCGGCCAGCACCCGTGCCGTCTCATCATTCATCATGTCGGTGGGCATAGGGGTGCCGTCCCAGTCGCGCTGCACCGCTGCCGGCCCGGTCGGAGGGAGCCTCTGGGCCGACCATCCACAGCCGCCAGCGTCCATCGCCTGCCTCAACAAGTTCGCTAGTTCGGCATGCTCCTCGTCGGTGGGCATTCGGCCTGCTTTGGCGTCGTCGACCCCTAATACCTGCAGGAGCATCGGACCAACGGGCACGTAAGGAAGAATGTTCATCGCCTTTGAGGTCCGGTCCAAACTGTCGAGATACTCGGGGAAAGTCACCCAATCCCAGGGCATGCCTTGCGCCATTGAGGCGTAGGGAATTGCCTCTACCCGGACCATGGAGCGCATCGCGTATTCACGCATTTCTGGTGTGACGGGGGCGAAACCGAATCCGCAATTGCCGATCGCCACTGAGGTGATTCCATGCCAACCGGAAAGGGTGCAATAGGGGTCCCAGAAGATTTGTGCGTCGTAATGGGTGTGTAGATCAACGAAACCGGGTGCTACGTGCATGCCGTTGCCGTCGATGACCCTCGCTGCGTCTCGATGGTCGACCCGACCGATGGCAACGACGCGACCCCCGGCTATTCCGACGTCTCCTCGCACCCGAGGAGCTCCGCTGCCGTCGAAAACCAATCCGTCCTTGATGACGATGTCGTAACTCATATTCAGATCACTCCAGCCAGACTTGATTTTCTAAGACAGCTTAGGTTCTGGCGTTGAGGGGATGCCGAAAAATGGTTCTCTAAAAAGGATCTCGCTCGATGTCGAGGACAAACCGCCCTAATTGATGAGTCACGCGGTCTTGGTGAACGTTGATATGCAGGGGCATGGCGCGAAAATCCCGATACCTGCGTTCGAAATTTCCTCCTTCGCGCAGCCCATTACCCCCTTGGGTTCGCTCCAGTAACTGCATCGCTTCCGCTAATTGTTCGACACCCATCGACACAATGGACATTTGACGCAGATAGTCGGCCTCGTCGGGAACAATTCCCATTTCGACTCTCCGGTCTAGCTCCAGACAAGCCGTTTCGATCGCGGCGCGGGCAGCGGAAAGCAAAGCAGCAGCGCGCCCGATGTTGATTTGGGCAGTCGGTTTTTCAACCATCTTGCCTCCCATAATCACGCGCCGCTCGCGAGTCGAGGCCGCTGCCTCTTGTAATGATCGTCGAACGAGCCCCGTAGCCATCCAACCCAACCACAGATCCGAAATTCCGACCCAATCTTCCCTGTAACGGTGACTGATTACGGGCACGGTGCGCAGAGATTCGGCCCGGTTTGCTCCGTACCACTGAACGCAGCGGTCAAGTGGAACTCGAACTTCGCTGTAGTGAAGGTGATCAGTAGCTGACGCCCGAAGACCTGAACCGTCCCAGGTGGGCTCGATTTTCAAACCTTCGATAGCTGTCGACACTATTGAGAAACGCAAGTCCATCGGTCGAACAGGCTGGCCGTCGTCTCCTATCACCGCGAAAACAACACCACAATGGTCTGCGTATCTACTTCCCGTGCCGAAAGTAGCGGTGCCGTTGAGGACAGCTTCGTCCCCTTCGATTCGGCCGTGAACACCGCTACCTGCTCCCGCTGGAAACGAGACCCATTGGCCTTGCTCCACGATGCCCTGGAGAAACTCGTGATGTTCGGGACCGAGCGTTCCGACAAACAAATGGAACACAGCCAGGTGGTTCCATAAACACCATGCGGTGGATGGACATCTGGCGGCAACAGCCTCTAGTTCACGTCCGATGGCAAGGATCGACGACTCGACTCCCCCTAGAGCAGATGTCGCTGCCATTCGCATGACGTCGCTGCCCCGCAAGCTTTCGATCACATCTCCGGCGACTGTTCTCGTCAGGTCAGCATTTTCTGCTTGGGCCTCCAGGGCATCCAAAACCGGATACACAAATAGTTCTGACTCGTCGCTAGGGAAGAAGTGGGCGACAGGGTCACTATCCATACTGGGCACCGTACTGGAGAGCGCTAGGTTGTGCCGATGCACGATGGAAATGAGGCGTCCTCGGATCGAACAACGATTCGGCGCCTGCCTGACCGAGGTTTTTACGACCTACCGACGATTCATTCAATACTGGACGAAGGATTACTTGCTCACGTGGGAATGACCACCGAGCAGGGCCCAGTCGTCATCCCCATGCTGTATGGACGGGATGAAGAAAACCTGTTTCTTCATGGCTCTCCGGCGAGCCGGCTACTCCGCGAGGGAGGCGGTGTCGAGCTGTGCGTTACTGTCAGCCTCATTGACGGACTCGTTATAGCCAGATCTTTATTTCATCATTCGATGAACTACCGCTCAGTTGTCGTGATGGGCGAAGCTTCGCCCGTCGAGGATCTGGACGCACGCTCCCGGGCACTAGATCTCATTAGCGACCACGTAATTCCCGGACGCGTCGCAGGGACCCGTCCGCATCATGAAAAGGAAGTCAGAGCCACTTTGGTTCTATCAATGAGCCTCACCGAAGCCTCCGCCAAGGTTCGCACTGGACCACCAGTCGACGATGAAGAAGACCACGAACTTGACACATGGGCGGGGGTACTTCCGCTAGGTATCGGAGTTGGAACACCCATCCCTGATCCGCAACTTCGGGAAGGGATCATCCCACCGGCGCACATTCTGCAGTGGCGCCGGTAGCAGCTAGTCAGGAAGACGGGGGAGTACCTCTTCGCCGAACCGTCGACCTGTTTCTTCTAGTTCGCTGTCAGATATGCCACCAAGATCAAACATGAACAACTGTCTGTTGTGGCCGAGAAGTTGGTGCAGTTCTCCCATGCGGTCGACGCACTCTTCAGAACTTCCAGCCACCGCTGGGCCGGCGAGAAATGATTCGAGGTCGAAAGGCATTTGAACCTTGCCGCCAGTGTTGTCACTAATTAGCTGTTCAACGAAATTCCAGTAGTGGCCGTAACGGGGAACGAACCGTTCGCGCATGTCGCCGTGTGTCGAACCGGCGAATGCATGGCAACAAGAACCGATGATGATGTCAGCGACGTCTCTGCCCGCTTCCTCCCAGGCCTCTTTGTAGCGTGCAACGATGGGAACAAACATTTTTGGATGGCCAAACACTGAGGGAAGCATCAGATGGCAGCCCAATTTCGCAGCGAGCAAAGCCGACTCCATCGAACCAGCGCCAATCCAAATAGGAAGGTCCCGCGTTGGCCGTGGACGAACCGTCACGTTTTGCAGAGGTCCACGAAACTGTCCTGACCAACTGACGTTCTCCTCGCGCAACAACGTTTGCAGCAGACTCAACCGTTCCTCAAAAATTTGTCGTGCATCGGCGATTTCTAAACCGAACGCCGGGTAGCTCCTACTAAAAAAGTTCCCGCGACCCGCGACAATCTCGACGCGACCTGGGAAGAGGTTGTCAAGCGTTGAATAGTCTTCCGCCACGCGCACAGGATCGAGCGTCGGAACCAAGGTGACAGCAGTTGACAGAATCAGGTCCGGTACCCGTTCTCCGATTGCTGACAAAACCACTGGAGGAGAACTCAACATGTAGTCGTTGAAGTGGTGCTCGCCGATGTGTACCGCATCGAACCCGGCCTCGGCCGCCCAAATCGAATACTGAATTAGTTGCCTGTGCCGATCTGCTTCGGACAACGCCACCCCAGTTACCGGGTGGGGCAGGTTGTCTCCCAAGCTAAATGCCGCCGATTCCATGATGCTTTCCTACTGCTGATTGCTAGTGCCGGACAAATCGGCCATGAGTCGGACCGCCTCATCCTGGGTCGTGCTTATGCTGATACCGGTCAAACCACTATCCGCCCACTGCAGGAATCGATGGCTTATCCGATCCGGAGAGCCGTACAAGCCTGCTTCATCCACGTACTCGTCGGGGATCGCTTCGGCTGCTTCAGCTTTGTGTCCAGCCAGATATAGCTCCTGCACCCGAGCCGCAACGTCCCCATAGCCTCGTTGCACCATGTGTTGGTTGTGAAAATTGACATCCTTGTGGCCCATCCCGCCGGCATATAGAGCGATGTTGTCTTTTGCTCGCCGAAACACTGCCTCCACGTCGTCGGTGATTTGCACGGGACACTGAGCAATTATTTCGAAGTCTTTCCAGCCTTTGTCGACGCCGCTTCGTCGTGCTCGCTCGAAACCCTCTTCAATCCATGGACGAAAATAGTTCATTCGTCCAGGCACGAAATGCATGGGTAGCCAACCGTCACACAACTCCGCGGTGAGCTTCACGGTCGCTTCAGAGCCACTTCCTAACCAAATTGGAACAGCGGAGTTCGTATGCAAGATTGACATGAGTGGCTTGCCCAGGCCAATGGTTCCCTCGCCGGTAAATGGCAATTGGTACTCGCGCCCCTGGTGAGTCACCGGCTCCTGACGCTCAAAAATTTTTCTCATAATCTGGATGTAATCTCGCAAGCGCCAGTACGGCTTGCCCCACGGTTGCCCATACCAACCTTCCACTATCTGAGGACCCGAGACGCCGAGCCCCACAATCATTCGGTCGCCGCCCGCGAGAGCGTCAACGGTCTGAGCCTGCATCGCAGCCATAGCTGGTGCCCGACCCGCCAGTTGAATAATCCCGGTGCCCAGCTTGATTCGATCAGTGTGGGCCGCGATGTAGGCAAGCGGAGTCATTGCGTCTGACCCATACGCTTCAGCGGTCCACACAGAGTGGTAGCCGAGCTGTTCAGCAAGCTTGATTCTTTCCATCGGCAGATCTACGCGACCTCCCGAATAACCGAGCATTAGTGCAAGTTTCATAAGTTTCTCGATCCCGTCTGGCCACTATCACTGAGGTGGCAGATCCCTCGACGACGCTCCGGTCGCCGATATGGGAGGCTACGCCCTAGCAGCCGAAGGAGGAGCGGGAATGTCGTTACTGCCACGTTTGGTCTGTCTCGAATTTGCGCCGTAATGCAACCAATAATTGGATACGCACCTGAGATCCCTCGACACTTTCCTCAGTTGGCTTGGTCGTGCATTTTGATCGAAGGTGTCTCCAACGATCCCGCCCCGCCCGAACTAACTGCCGAGATTCGGTCTGCGGAGTTAGAAGTTCGAACAGCGTTACAGTCGAGTTCGATCGCTGAGATCCCTGCAGTAGCCGCCTGGCGTCGGGTTTTCAGTTCCTTTGGTGCGAAACCGACTAAGTATCGCAACTCTTTGGAAGCGCTCCTTCGCAGGATCTCAAAAGGCGAAATCTTGCCTTCGATTAGCTACCTCGTTGACCTAGGCAACCTTGTGTCCATCAGTTGTCGAGTGCCGCTGGGCATTTTCGACGTTGATCGCTTCGTAGCGCCAGCGAAAATAGGGTTCGCGACCGGCGCCGAACGCTTTTCTGATCTTGGGTCGAGCGAAACTGACCGCCCTGAGATTGGAGAGGTGGTATTCACCGACGCCAACGGCGAATTAATGACTCGTCGCTGGTGCTGGCGTCAAGACCGACGCTTCGCGTCGCAACCCGAAACCCAACGAGCGCTCGTAATCGCGGAAGCCCATCACGAAGCGGGGCCACAGGATGTCGCTGCGGCCTCGCAGTTGTTTACCGACCTCATTGGACGATTTTCTCCCGGGGTTCTAATTACGCAACTCTCAGCCCCCGTTTTGGGAGAAAGATCAGTTGATTGATCTGTCTTTGCCCTCCCAGAACGGTGCCCGGAGTTCACGTTTAAGGACTTTCCCAGGACCCGATTTTGGCAGCTCTTTTGACCGAAACTCCACAGATCGTGGGAGTTTGTAACCCCCCAGCGATGTTCGACAAAAGTCAAGGAGGTCACTATCGGTCAAGCTATCGTCGCGCGGGACGACTACCGCGTGAACCTGCTCTCCCCACTGTTCGTGAGGAATCCCGAAGACCGTTGCCTCTAACACCTTCGGATGCTGGTAAATGACTTCTTCTACTTCGGAGCAATAGACGTTTTCTCCGCCCGAAATAATCATGTCTTTGGCTCGGTCAACCAGATACAAATACCCCTCGTCGTCCAGATAACCGATATCCCCTGTGCGGTACCAACCATCCTCTAAAGCTGCAGCGGTCTGCTCAGGTTTGTTCCAATACCCCTGCATCACGTTGGGGCCGTTCACCAAAACTTCTCCCGCCTCACCAGTACTGGCATCAATTCGCAAAGACACACCAAGAGACGGATGCCCCACTGATTTGCCTCGACTGGTTCCGATGAGGTCTTCCTCGTGGCGGAGGCCGGTCACCAAAGGAGCGGTTTCGGTAGCACCGTATAGGTGCAATAGTTCAGCGTCCGGGAACTCCTCGTTTGCGCGTCGCAGAACTTCGGTGGCTATCGGTGAAGCGCCATGAGCGATCAACCTGAGACTTGAAGCGTCTCTGGGATTTGCCGCCTGCGCCTCTATCAGCGCAGCGACCATTGTCGGAACAGCCAAAGTAGCTGAGCATCGATGCTTTTCAACAAGGTCCAGACACCGATTCGGCTCGAACGCAGGCACTACAACCTGACAGATACCCAAAGCGATGCACTGCAGTACCGAGTTAGAACCCGCCGCATGGAACATAGGGGCAACAATCAGATAGGTGTCATCATCGTCAAGAGGGACCGTTATTTGGCTATGCAAAGTATTCGCTATCAAGTTTCTGTGACTCAGCATCACACCCTTGCTTTTGCCCGTAGTTCCGCCCGTATAGAAAAGACCAGCGAGGTCGTCTTCCTTCACGTCGGCGAAGTTGAGAGGCTCCGAGGTTGACAGGCGAACTTCGTAATCCTCAAAGCTCAACACCCGGTCCACCGAGCTACTTAATCCGCCGGGGTCCTGGTCGCTGATCAAAATCTTTGCCCCCGCATCTTCTAATGCGTAGGCCAACTCGGGCTCGGCCCAGCGACTATTCAAGGGAACGATGACTCGCCCTGACGATGGAACGCCCGCGTAGAGCTCAGCGTAGGTGTCTGAGTTGGCGGCCAGTAGCCCCACACGTTCTCCATGACCGACTTCGAGATCATCGAGAATCTTTCCCACCCGGCGACATCTATCAACGAACTCGCCGAATGTTCGCTCGCGGCCGTCGCAAACGAAAGCTGTTTTGGGATTATGAATCGCCTCGGCACGTAATAGCGGATCAGGAATAGTGCGCACGCATAGTCTCCAATCTGGACGCTTCGGACCTATGTTCGCCGTTCCACGGCTTCAGAACAATCTTGGCCGTCACCGCTGACCCAAAATTCACAGCGGAAAACGGACATAACGGCACACTACCGACGAATACCCACGTCCCCGGTCTCGGTCGCGAATCCACACAGCACCTCCGCAGCCAATGGCGTAGTTTCGACGCTTGGTTGACCACGGAGGAGACAACTGATGAATCAAGTGGAGCAACTAGCGGCGGGACTTTTGTTTCCCGAAGGCCCCGCCATTGGCGCCGACGGATATCTGTATGTCACTGAGATAGCCGGCCAGCGAATTTCGAGAATTAGTGAAGACGGAACGGTTTCCACCTATGCCCACACCGGAGGCGGTCCAAATGGGGCAGCGTTCGACGCGACCGGCGACCTGTTGGTGTGCAACAACGGTGGGAGATGGCCAACGGATGTCCCCTCGACGGAACGAGCCGTTAGCCCCGAGAATGGGCCTGGACTCATCCAGCGAGTTAATCCCGCTGGCGAAGTCATCGAAGAACTCCTAGAAGTTGATGGAGTAGCCCTCAATTCCCCGAACGACGTCTGTTTTGACGCCCACGGTGGTTACTACTTCACTGATCCCGTTTGGAGCGGACTCGTGGGAGGGGAAAGAGCTACGGGTCCAGTGTGTTATGTCAACGCTGATGGAGAAGCGACCCGCGTAGCTACGAATATCGGCTTTCCCAATGGCCTTGGGGTTCGAGATGACGGAAAGGTGCTCATTGTTTGCGAGTCATTAACGGGAATGCTTTTGAGCTTCCGAATCGAGGAGCCGGGAATTCTTAGCGAAACGCCGAAGCCGAACGGAATGATCGGGAGGAGATCGGTACCCGACGGATTTTGCTTCGATGCAGCGGGGCAGATCGTCGTCGCCGGCCATGGTTCAAGCAACCTTTTTGTACTCGATGGCCAAGACGGTCGACCAATCAAGACCATCGAGCTTCCCGAACCCGGGCCGACGAACTGCTGTTTTGGAGGGAAAGACCTTCGAACTTTGTTCGTGACATCATCCGATCACGGGTACGTCTATGCCATGGAGTGGCCTGTCCAGGGAATGCCTTTACTGCACACCCGCTGACCTTTTAGGTAGCTGTTGCGCAGGGCCTGCGTTAATGACAGTGATCAGCATCGTTAGGTGGGACATCGATAGCTGGGTTACGTTCGAAAAATCCGTCAGGCACCAACATGAACCCCGTGTACTCGGTAGGCATCACCGGGTAGTCCTCTAAGCGGACATCGTGGGTGAGCCCGAAACTGTGCCAAATCGTCACATCTGTGTCGCACACTGAACGATCTTCCGAGGTGTACCTAGGGAGACCCTGCCCAGCGTTTCTCTGCGTCGGATAATCACCGGCTGCGTAGCGTTCCGACCCCACGGTAGGCGTCACCCACAAGTTGTGCTTTGCGAAGGCGGCGCGTTGGGCGTGAGGTGAGTCCGCTGAGGCGAACATCGTGGGTGTTGATGAGGGCAACAGCCGGTACGCGGTGGGACGTCCCAGCCGATTCGTCTTTTCCGAATGTTCGATTCTCCAATAACGACTGCTTGACGAGTTGGTTTCCCGCATAGCGGAGTGCTCGCTTGTCAACAGGGTTTCTCGTGCAGCGAACGCCGTGTTGTAAGGATTTTCGGGTCCCGGAGGAAGCGCCTCGGTGTTGACTTCGACGACATTGTTGGCGTTTCCATCAACGGCCATATCAAGCCGCATGCAGAACAGGTGCTGGTGAATCGGGGCGGCCACGTTTGGCGCTATCTGCCGGGCGAAGGTCAGGTCGTCACCCTCGCCATGCGCCCGCGTGGTCAGAATGCCTGTCAGCTTTATCTCGAGTTTGATGGATCCGTCGAGATGGAAATACCAGAAGAACCCGTACTCATAATTCCCGACGGTAGAAATGCTGCTCACGACCAGACGCCGCGATCTTCGCACCTCGACTTCTTCAGTCAGCATGTCCGTGTGCTTCCATCCGATACCGAAATCCTCCTCGTGAATACAGATTGCGTTGCCGGTGTTGACAACACTCCCGTCGTCAAGCAGTTGAACCGCATCGAGGTAGACAATTTCTCCCAGGCAATCACATCCAAGTGTGAGCGAGTTTGCGGTCATCCCAAGTCCGTATTCACCCGAATCGAGAGCATGTTTGAAGGTCTGACTTGGTCTCGTGTCTCCGTAGGGAACGACCATTTCTGCTAACGATGCCCGATCGATGACTGGCCTTTCGACTCCATCTTGGGTGTAAGCGATCCGGTGCAGAACCAGCCCCTCGGTGTCATCGACGACCATCCGAAAGCGCCACTTCTGCCAACAGATCTCGTTGTCCTCAACAGAGAAGCTCACTCCCTCAGGTTGAGTGATCTCAACTGGTCGGAGGTCCTCCCTCATCGGTCCATAATCGCTAACCACCGAATCAACGTCGTAATTTCCTCTCTCTGTCGCCATCGGCCACTGGCCGAAATCTTCGATATGTAGAACTTCGAGCGTGTCGACATCAACGTGAACCATGAGTCCGTCTACCGGATACGCGTAACCATTGTCGTTGGGAGTCGGTCGATGAAACGCGATGCAACGCTGAACTCTGCGTCCATTTTCGAACTCGAACCCGTAGTCGCCTGTAGGCCAGGGATCAATCTGCACGGTAGATGAATCCGCTATCCCGCGTTTCTTCAAGGCTTCTTGAAAGCCCGGATCGCTCGCGCAAGCGTCCATCACCTTGAACAGTTCCACAAATCCGACCCGTGGCACCACATCGGGGATCATTTCCCAACGATCCACCTCGCCGCGGCTAACCGACACTGTGGTTTCGTAGACCTCGCCTTGGTATCGCACTACCAGATCTAGGCGCCGATCGACGGGGTCCCCGGTTTGCCAGGCGGCGACCTCCTCTTTGGCTGGTTCGTAGATGCAGCAACCGTGAAAGGTCGAACTGTCATCTATCCGACCGGAGTCGCGCAGGACTTCAATGCCGGTTTCTATTTCCTCGGCCGTCATCATCGAAAGTGGATGCATAGGGAAACCTTAGAGGCCCAGAGGTGTGACGGTATACCTGAGATCAATGGTGCTCTTGAGGGCAATTGTCTCTAGGCTCCAAGAAGTTCACTTGGAAGGATTCGGATGCTTGAAGTCGGAACTTCAGCGCCAGCGTTTACTTTGCCTGACCATAACGGCGAGCAGATTTCGCTGAGCGATTTCGCAGGGCAATGGGTGTTGTTTTGGTGGTACCCCAAAGCGTCAACGCCTGGTTGAACTATTGAAGGTCAGGGGCTCCGTGATCGAGCCTCACAGTTTGAATCAGCCAACGCGGTAATTCTCGGCGCATCATTTGACACCGTCGAAGAGCAGAAGACATTCGTAGACAACGAAAACTTTCCGTTTCGCTTGCTCTCGGATCCTGAGCGTGCGGTCGGTGCTGCTTATGATGTCGCTCGCTCCGCCGACCACAAAGCTGCGGCCTGGGCACGCCGGGTGAGCTACTTGATTGATCCTGATGGATTGATCGCCAAGTCATACGACTTCCGCGACTCTCCAGATCTTTCAGAACACGCTCAAGAAGTCTTGGACGACATCAACAATCTAAGTTGAGTGGCGAGGCGTCAGGCCCTGCCATGACGTCCCTGGAAGAGCGCATATCCCAACGACTGCAACGGCTCTACGGCAACTCGGACGTCGAGTGGTTGTTCCGACAATGCACATCAGCGCTGGGTGACCCATCCCCCTCTACCGGTGCTGCCCGTTGGTCCGAAGACGACGTTGTTCTAGTCGCATATCCAGATCAAATCACTGATCAGGGACAGTCTCCGTTAGCAACACTTAATCGCGTTGTATCGGAAATGAGCCACGCCTTTTCTACGGTCCACGTGCTTCCGTTTTTCCCCTCTAGTTCCGACGAAGGGTTTGCGGTCATAAACCATTGCGAGGTTGCCGAAGAGCTTGGAGACTGGAGTCATATCGAAGCAATAGCGACGAACCATCGGGTCATGGCGGACCTCGTGCTTAATCATGTAAGCGCGTCTCACCGGTGGCTCGAAGAATTTCAAAACGGTCTCGAGCCGGGCCGGCGGTGTCTGCTAACAGGGTCGCCAGAATCTGACCTGTCAGCCGTCGTGCGGCCGCGGACTACTGATCTGCTGGTTCCTTGTGACACCACCGACGGCGCCAAGTACCTGTGGTGCACCTTCGGTCCGGATCAAATTGATGTGGATTGGGAAGAACCCGAGGTTCTCCTAGAAATGCTTAAAGCCCTTGATCGGTTACTAGCGGTTGGCGTCCGATGGATTCGGCTGGACGCGGTCGCCTATGTGCAGAAACGATTGGGATCGACGTGCGTACATCTTGAACAAACACATGAGTTAGTTCGTCTTCTGCGTGATCTGTTGGAGTGGCGCTGCCCCGATGCCGTTTTAATTACTGAAACCAATGTGCCACATATAGAGAATTTGTCGTATCTGCGCGACGGCGAGCAGGCTCACCTCGCTTACAACTTCACTCTCGCACCGCTTCTCACACAGGCCCTCATTTCCGGCTCAAGTGAATCGATAGCCGAATGGCTTCAAGAATCGGAACAGCCCCCTGAAGGAACGACGCTGCTTAATTTCTTGGCTAGTCACGACGGGATAGGACTTCGTCCAGTCGAAGATCTCCTGAATAGTGACGAAATAGACCAATTGCTGATTGCGACCGAACGGGCGAACGGAACCTGGGCGGGATATGCGACAGCGAACGGTGTTCGACCCTATGAACTCAACGTGGCACCAGCTTCGCTGCTCGGAATCGATCGGTTGTTGACGGGCCACACCGTGATGGCAAGCCTGAAAGGAGTTCCAGTTTTTTACTTACCGGCAGTCGAAGGTGAACCCAATGATTTAGAAAGAGTGCGCAGCAGCGGACAAGAGCGAGCTATCAACCGACCCAGATCAACATTCGCCGAGCGATCCCCAATGATTACTAACTCACGTGGACTCGCCCGCGACGAACTAGCGCGGCGTATGGCAATACGACGCGCCCTTTCTGCGTTTCATCCTGATTCCCGTCAATTCGTATTGAGTTTGCCGTCGCCCTTGCTAGGAATCGTTCGCGGTGAAGGACCCGATGCAATTACGGTCGTCGCGAACCTTGGGTTCTCGAAAATCAGCTATCGGCCTTCTGAGCCGAGCCTGGATCTACTCACAGAGCAACGGGTCCATCACGAAGTTTCACTTGACCCAGGAGCCGTGGTTTGGTTGTCAACCGCCGACCTCAAATCCGTGAGACAGCCAGGGAATCTTTCAACTAGCTGATCCCAAGCCGGAAGGTCGGCTGGGAGGAAGGAAGGCCTCTGTCGAATCAAGTTTGAAAACAAGTCGACGGTCGCCTCTTCCATGAGGTCATCAAAGGGTAAAGAATTACTTATCGCGTTAGCTCGGTGAGCCGCTACTGCTTCGCTAGCTCTTCGGTCGAAGTCTGTCGGATCCACAGTTAATCCGCCATTGAGAGAAAGTGTCGTGCTGATGATGTCGCGGGCCATGCGGTGCAGACCCGACTCTGGATGCTCTACGGACAGACTTTGGTGTTTGTGGTCGTATTTGTCAGTGAGGTCAGTTTGAGCGACTCGACAGCTCGCGGCTCGAGCTGCCAGAAGTAACGAAATATCAACCCCCCAATGTGCGGGCACAGCGAACGAGGTTGCGGTCGCCACACGCACGGCGAATTCCCCGGCGAGTGGATACCTGAATGACTGCAGATACGAGATGTCCGAACTCGCTGGCGTCGACGAAGCCAGTGATTCCAGCAAAGGCCCCACCAATAAGCGTGTTACCCGCCCGTTCAGTCCATGGCGATCGAAACGGGGATAGAAACCCTTTACGAAATCGAACCCGAGCCGTTCGTCGACAATGGGATGCGCCAATCTGGCGACAAACGAAGACTCATAGGTAGAAATATCGGCGTCGTGGACAACGACCGTTTCGATACCACCGAACGCGGCAACAACCCCGATGCACCTCCACAGGTTGCTGCCTTTCCCGGCTTCGGGATCAACACCGACACTGCTTTCAAAGGCCTTCATCGCTGGGCTGTCATTCCAGACGACTGTTATTTCTTGAGGAAGAGAAGAAAGTAACTGCTGGGCTTCAGCAAAAGAATTCTTACTAGCACCGTCAATCCCAACGATCACTCTGCCCAACCACTCAAGACGAGAAATCTGACTCACCATTTCAGTTAATACCGGGCTATCGAATTCGGTAATCAAACATGGAAGGAGCAACGCCACGCCCTTTCCGATACGGGGATCGGAAACCGAAGAAGTGGCCTCAGCGTCAGCCCCAGCAGTTAAGCGGTGCAGCGTTGTGATGGGCCCTCGTTGATGAAAGTCAGCCATGCCGCTCCTGTCGTCGGGCCTACGGTAGACGAGTAGTGCACCGCTTACGAAGGTGTCCGAGGTATCGTTCCACATGGCCGCGTCATCCACTCCCTTCCCTTGCGAAGATGAGAAGTTCGCTTCCGAGGGCCTGACCTTTGACGATGTGCTCCTGGTACCAGCAGCCTCCGATGTCCTCCCCGACGAGGTTGACACCAGGTGTCGCTTCACCAAGAACATTCAACTCAACGTTCCGTTAGCGAGCGCCGCGATGGACACTGTGACCGAAGCCCGATTGGCGATCGCCATGGCCCGTCATGGCGGAATTGGAGTAGTACACCGAAACTTTTCGATTGACGAACAAGCCGACGAAGTCGACAAAGTTAAGCGATCAGAGTCGGGAATGATCGTCGAACCTTTCACTCTCCCCCCGAACGCCACTTTGGCTGAAGCTGAAGCGCTTATGGGCCGGTTCAAAATCAGTGGGATTCCAATAACGGACGAACACCATCGCCTCGTAGGCATTCTGACCAACCGCGATTTACGATTCGAAACCGACTACGGCCGCCTTGTCTCAGAAGTCATGACAGTTGAGGGTCTCATTACTGCCAAAGCGGGCACGACACTAGAACAAGCCCAAGTGGTACTCGGTAAGCATCGCATCGAAAAATTACCGATCGTCGACGATGATTTTCAACTCATCGGATTGATCACCGTGAAGGACATAGAGAAGAAGATCCAATACCCCCAAGCCGCCAAGGATCACAGGGGGCGCTTGCTCGTTGCGGCTGCTGTAGGAGTTGGTCCAGATGCGGACGATCGAGCAGCGGCACTCGTAGAACGTGGCGTCGACGCCTTAGTGGTCGATACAGCTCACGGACACAGTCGCGATGTGATCGAAGCGGTTTCGAAGATCAAAGCTAACTATCCGATCGATGTCCTTGCCGGAAATGTCGCTACAGCCGACGCTACGCGGGCGCTCATCGAAGCGGGCGCTGATGGCGTCAAGGTTGGTATTGGGCCCGGCTCCATCTGCACCACTCGAGTGGTCGCAGGAGTTGGCGTACCCCAGGTCACAGCTGTTTTTGACTGCGCGTCCGCGGCAGCTGACCACAGCATCCCGGTTGTCGCAGACGGAGGAATGCAATTCTCTGGCGATCTAGCGAAGGCCATCGCCGCCGGAGCGGACTGCGCGATGGTTGGAGGACTTCTCGCTGGGGTCGACGAAAGTCCCGGAGAAGTAGTCCTCTATCAAGGAGAGCGGTTCAAGGAATACAGAGGCATGGGATCAATCGGTGCAATGAAAGGTCGGAGCTTCTCAAAAGATCGTTACTTCCAAGATCAACGAGACGAGGATCTACTCGTACCCGAGGGGATAGAAGGAAGAGTTGCGTACAAAGGGCCGATCGCCAATGTTCTCCACCAACTAATTGGTGGCCTCCGACAAGCCATGGGATATTGCGGTACAACAACAATTGGCGAGATGAAAACAAACACAAGGTTCGTAAAAATCACGGCCTCTGCTATTCGCGAAAGCCATCCGCACGACATCATGATCACGAAAGAAGCCCCGAACTACCGGCTTCCTTCGTGACCGAAGACGCTTGGCCTGGTCCAACTAAATTCCGCGTGTTTGGCTGGTCCGTGGCGTGCCTTATCGTCGCGCTCTGTATCTATTTGATAGTGATCTGACTATCGACGGCAGCTCTTCATAGTTTGACAATTTGGGTCAACTTCACGACAGCTTCGCCCATTTGCCGGGAAGCGCTTAACTCAACTAGTCCACGAAGCCGCCATTCATTGAACCCTTCTGGATCGCACACGATCTGCTCAACGACCACCCGTGTTTCATCTCTCTCAATTTCTAACAACCAGCGATCCGAGCGGGCGCCAGCGTCGGTTAACACCTCGTCGAACTCGTCCCAATATGGGCCAACAGCTTCTTCGACCGCTCCAGGTTCCGACAAGTCACCTTCCGCCTGTTGAGCGATGGATATGTAGTCCGCTTGAGCAAGCAACTGAATCCAACGAAACGTGGCGTTACGAACCATCACATGGAAAGCTCGGGTTTGGGTTGTGACATCAACTGCTTGAGGGCGAATCTCCTCGTCTAGCTGATCAGGGTTCTGGAGCCGTTCCCACTCATCAAGCAGGCTGCTATCGACTTGCCGAACTAGCGCGCCCAGCCACTCAAACACGTCCTCAAGTTCCGATGTCCAAGAGTTATCGGGGACCGTCTTTTGTAATCCCTTAAACGCATCGGTCAAATATCGGAGCAAAACTCCTTCGGATCCCTTCACCCCGTAATAGTTGACGTATTCGCGAAACGTCATAGCTCGCTCGTACAGATCTCGCACAATGGATTTCGGACGAAGATTCTCCTGACCTAACCACGGATGGTGAACCGCCCACGCGTCGAAGGTCGAATAGAGAAATTCTTTGAGGGGTTTCGGCCACTCAACTTCATCAAGTAGAGAGATGCGCTCTTCATACTCAACACCGTCGCGTTTGAGTTCGGCGAATAGCTCGTCCCGTGCCTTGTCGCGCTGTCTCGCTAACAGAACCGCAGGGTTCTCCAGAACAGACTCGACCACCGTGATTACGTCAAGGGCGTAAGTAACTTCTTCGCGGTCAAGAAGTTCCACTGCATCAGGCACAAACGGTGAAAGCGCCCCGGTGAGATCAAACTCGGCTTGTAGATCGACATTGACTCGTACCAAACGATCTTCGGCGTCTGGATTGTCGAGAGTTTCGACTATTCCCGCCGAAACAAGTGACCGATACATGCCGATGGCTTGACGAATATGACTGCGCTGCTGCGACCGGAGGTCGTGGTTGTCGGTCAAGATTTTGCGCAAAGCAGCGCAGCCGTCACCGGGACGGTCCAACACATTCAGCAACATTGAATGTGACACCTGGAAATTCGAAGAAAGTGTCTCAGGGCGACCACTGCGGAGTCGTTCGAACGTCTTGTCGTCCCAGTGGACGTACCCTCGTTCCGGCGGTTTTTTCCGTTGTACTTTGCGGCGCTTCTTCGGGTCATCGGCCGCCTTTTCTAAGGCTTTGAGGTTTTCAACGTGGTGCTCGGGAGCTTGGCACCAAACGAATCCCTGATCGTCGAATCCCTTACGACCCGCGCGCCCAGCAATCTGTTGAAAATCACGGACGGTGAGGGTTGCTGTCGCTTGGCCATCGAATTTGCACAACTGTGAGAACAACACCGTTCTGATGGGCACGTTGACGCCAACGCCGAGCGTGTCGGTACCGCAGATGAGTTTTAACAGTCCTTCCTGGGCCAAACGTTCAACCAGAAGCCGATATTTCGGTAGAAGTCCAGCGTGATGCACCCCGATGCCCGCTTTAACAAAGCGTGCAACGTCTTTACCGAAAGGGGAGTCAAAGCGAAAGCTTGAAATTTCATCCCGAATGCGTTGTTTTTCTTCACGAGTTAGCACGTCCAAGCTAGTGAGCGCTTGAGCTCGTTCCGTTGCCGCTTTTTGAGTGAAATGGACGATGTAGATAGGAGCACGATCCATCTGCAACAGATAGCGGATTGATTGAAGAAGGGTTGTC
>DASCSY010000003.1:0-37914 GCA_034399415.1 Acidimicrobiales bacterium | reverse complement strand
TACCACACCGCACAAGAATTTTTTAGCGCTGCACCTAGCCCATGCTGTCATCGAGGGAGTGGTCGTCGCGGCGGTGTGGAAACCTAGGGTATGACTACTCCTATTCGGGTTTGTGTTATTCCAGGCGACGACGCGGCACCAGAAGCGATGCAGGCTTCACAGCGAGTACTCGCTCGCTTGGACCTACCCATTGAATGGGACCATGTGCTGCCGGGTCGTGAGCTATCAGAGTTAGACCCGGCGGAGCGCGAAACTGTTGTCCACGGTCAAGTTGATGCGGCCAACACTGTGCTGTTCGGTGCAACAAATGGAACAACCCCCGGCGCGCGGTATATGCGTTGGGGCAAACTGACGTTTGCCAATGTTCGACCAATCCAATGGCGTCCCGGCTTTCGGTCTCCACTGAAAGACCCCGAAGAAATTGATTACGTCATCGTCCGAGAGAACCTTGAGGACATGTATGTCGGAATCATGGGCGAAGCTAAGGACCTAATCAATGCTGGCCTCACTGATGCCAGGTCCCGTCTACCGGCGGGCGCTGAAGACGGCAGGTTCGCAGCGAAGATCATCACACGGCCCGGTACTGAACAAGTGGCACGTTTTGCTTGCGAACTGGCACTCGAAAGGAGCGCGAAACTCACGGTCTCGGCGAAAACAAACATGCTTCCCGCTACGGATCGGTGGTTCTGTGAGATCGCCCGAGAAATAGCTCAGGAGTACCCAGGGTTGCAGTACGAGGAATTCATTGTTGATGATATGGCTCACCGCCTGGTGATCCGGCCACACGACATCGATGTCTTACTCCTGCCGAATCTCTACGGTGACGTGCTGTCCGATTTGGGAGCGGGAACAATAGGTGGGCTGGGACTCGCTCCATCCGGATGCTACGGAAACGATTTCGCTTATTTCGAATCCGCTCATGGAACTGCGCCTGACATTGCCGGGATGGGAATCATCAATCCAACCGCGACGTTGTTGTCGGCAGCGATGATGCTTCGCTATTTGAATCTCAATACCGCCGCGGATCGACTAAACAAGGCCATTGAAGGCGTCTATCTCTCTGGGTCTGTTCTGACTCCAGATCAGGGCGGTAACGCGGGAACCGAAAAATTTGCCGACGCTGTGATCGGAGAACTGTGACTGACACTGGCGACCATTCACCCCGAGGAATTCCCGACGATCGCCCCAGCGGCGATCAGCCTGACGGCCCGATGGCTTTTCGTTTAGACCAGCTCCGCCCGTGGGGAATCGCTGCCTACGAAGCGGCCGGCATGTCAAGAACCGATGCAACAACGGTGGTCGACAATCAACTGTGGTCCGACTTGCGAGGTGTCGATACCCACGGTTTTCAGCGAGTGAGTTGGTACATCAACTGGTTCCGCGATGGATCGACCGATCCCAAAGCGCAGCTACGTATAGTGCAGGAAACACCGGCGGTCGTGGTAGCCGACGGCAACCATGGACTCGGGCAACTCGTAATCACCCGGTTCATGGAGCACTTAATAGAGGTGGCTTCCAAAAGTGGCATGGTCGCTGGCGTTATCCGCAACTCTAACGACTGGGGTTGTGGTGCCAATTACCCGTACCAGGCTGCTCAAGCCGGGTTGGTTTGCTTTGGTACTACGACCAGCGTTCCGAATCTCGCACCGTTTGGGAGTAGGAGAAAGTTGTTCGGAAATAACCCCATCGTGTGGACATTCCCTCGGCGAGATCATGCGCCAATCGTTCTCGATATGGCCATGACCCCCGTCGCCCTGGGAAAGGTTCTACGAGCTCGTTCCGAAGGAATGGAGATCCCTGAAGCATGGGGGTTTCTCGATAGCGAAGGGAATCCCACGGTGGACCCCGATGTCGCTATGAAGGGCATTGTGCCTGCCATCGGGGGTTACAAGGGGATCGGAATGATTACTGCCTCTAATGTCTTGGCTGGCATTCTTTCCGGTTCTGCTCACAGCAGCGATGTTGCTGTGGGTCGCAGAGGCCAGTTTTTCCTACTTATGGATCCCGAAATCTTCAGAGATCGTGACGGGTACTACGACGACATCGAAGAGATGGTCAATCAAATTCGCGCTGCCGGCGAAGAAGATGCTCTGCCGGGTCAACAGGTCTACCTTCCCGGTGAGATAGAGCAGCAAACTATGGACCGGCGAACGCTTGAAGGGGTTGTCTCCTATCCGGGTTCTGTGGTCAGGGCACTCCACCAGGTAGGTCAAGACGTCGGCGAGCCATTCGAATGTGAAGAGGTGGTTTAGGGCTTTACGGGTGTGTTCCCCCGGGAGAGCTTCATTCTTCTTTCCGGGAACGCTGATGGGCTGGAAGAGTCAGGCGGATGGGCGCTAGGAAGTCCATGTTGATATCTAGAACGCTCGGACCCTCACGTTCAAGGGCCCTCGCCAGAGCCGGTTCGAACTGTTCAATTCCTTCGACTCTCTCAGCGTCCACCCCCATTCCCTCGGCAACTTTGACGAAATCGACTGTTGGTAGTTCGGTTCCGTGTTTACGACCCAGGACATTGTCCTGAATGATGCGCAATATGTTGTAGCCGGAGTCGTTAAACACCAAAACGATGACGGGAATTCGGTGCTCCGCACAGGCAGATAACTCGCCGATAGATAGTTGGAGACCACCGTCACCTTGCACTACCAGTGTGTGGTGTCCGCTACCGATAGCCGCGCCCATACCTAGTGGCAATCCTGGGCCTATCGCTACGGCCGCCGGACGAATAGAAGTTCGACTTTGCAATATCGGGAGTAAGCGATTTCCCCACGTGTAGTTGGGAACGGTGGAGTCGCGAACTACTGGCGAGTTTTCGGGAAGTAGCCGCCGGATGATGGAGACAATCTGGCTGTGGTCCGGACCGACCTCTTCCTTGACGGCTTCTTCGTCAGAGGCTCGTATTTTGCGGCAGCGATCGACGAACTGAACGTCAACGTTGCCTTTATCGATCCGATTGAGCAAGCCGTCGAGTCCAAGTTTGGCATCTCCGACCACCGCAACCGCTGCCGGATAGTTTCGGCCGATAACTTCTGGGTCGACATCGATATGCACAAGTTTTTCCGGCATGGGGAGAGTCCAGACGCGTGTGGCATAGTTCTGGAACCGCGTGCCTACTGCCAGTACCGCGTCCGCGTCTTCGAATATCTCCATACCTAACAGCCGATCGGTGCGAAAACCGAGGGCGAGGGGGTGAGTCTCCGGAATCGATCCGCGACCCTCGATTGTCGTAACAACTGGGGCCCCGAGCCGTTCAGCAAAAGCTGTTAACTCGTGTGCCGCGCCTGCGATATTGACTCCACCACCGGCCCATATGACTGGACGTGACGCTGCTCGCAATATCTCCGCCGCTTGGTCTACAAGGGCTTCATCCGGAACGACACGATCAACTGTCAATGAGCCGACAATCTCAACATCAGTTGTTCGATACTGAAGGTCGATTGGGATTTCGACTGCACCCGGTTGCGGGCGGCCCCGGCGAATATCGTCGGCGACTCGTGCCAGTTCCTTGCTGATGTCTTCGGTGTAGCGGACCGAGGCGACCTCCCGGCATACGGTGTCGAGCATCTCGGGCTGCTTTTCGTGTTCGTGCAGGAAGCCTTTGCCCTTGCCGCGGAATCGGGACTCGATCTGTCCTGTGATCATCAGGACCCGCGAGGAGACAAAGGCTGCTTCGAAGATTCCGGGTACAGCATTCACTGCGCCGGGCCCAGTTGACGTCAGCACTACCCCTAACCCGCCCGTAACGCGCGAGTATGCGTCAGCAGCATGCGCCGCGGCTTGTTCATGTCGAACGTTGATTACCTTGATGTCTGGTTGAAGCGAGAGCGCATCATAGATGGGCAAATTGTGAACGCTCACGATGCCAAAAACGTGTTTTACGCCTACAGCAGAAAGCGTCTCGGCGACGGCTTGGCCGCCAGTCATCATCGTCATAGTGGCACGGTAGCTTCCGCTCGCCGATCTTTCAGGCTGAGGACAGCGCGTCTTGTATCGACTTCACGCGCTGTTCAGAATGCGTCACCGCCGCATTGATGCCATAGTGCTCGTGGGCACTGCGGTATCCACCATCGGCGCATCGGATGGCCACAGCGTCGGGACCCAAAAGGGCCGGGTGTTTCACCCCACACGCGAACGACAATCGCAAGAGTTCGCTGCGTAGACCTGACACGTAGTTCGCCAATCGCACGCCTTTGTCGGTTGGGTCGAGACCCCTTTGGAGCCACCTGGATTGGGTCGCCACGCCGGTAGGGCAGTGTCCGGTGTGACATTTTTGGGCCTGTAGACAGCCGATCGCGAGCATTGCTTCGCGTCCCACGTTCACCAGGTCAACGCCCATGGCCATAGCCATCGCCGCTCGCGCTGGAAGCCCCAGGCGTCCCCCTCCAACAAATACAACCGCATCTATCAAAGCGGCTTCTGCAAAAGCGTGATGGGCTGTGGCGAAGGCTTCCCAAAATGGAAGGGCGACGTGGTCCGAGAAGACCAAAGGTCCAGCACCTGTGCCTCCTTCACCTCCATCGATGTTTATGAAGTCGGGTCCTCGTCCAGTTTCAGCCATATGTCGCGCGAGTTGTGTCCAAAAATCTGCTCGACCGACAGCGGACTTGATGCCCACTGGCAATCCAGTGATCTCTGCTACTTCCTCGACAAACTCCACAAGGCTGGCGACATCGGAAAAAGCTGAGTGTCCGGCTGGACTAGATACGTCCACTCTCCGCGGCACGCCACGAGCTTCTGCTATCTCAGAGGTAACTTTCGTAGCGGGCAAGAATCCACCCATGCCGGGTTTAGCGCCCTGGCTCAGTTTGATTTCGATAGCCCTTATCGGTGCAGCTGAAACCGTCTTGAGGAGCGCCTCGGCGCAAAACCTTCCGTCGTCATCACGGCATCCGAAATATCCCGTGCCGAACTGGAAAACGAGTTCTCCACCGCGAAGGTGGTGATCGGCTACCCCCCCTTCACCTGTGTTGTGTAAACAACCGTCGATCGCGGCCCCACGATTGAGTGCCTGAACTGCTGGTCCAGAAAGCGATCCAAAGCTCATGCCCGATAAGTTCACTGCGGACTGTGGACGGAAGGCCCCCGGCCGGTTTCGCCATTGTCCCAATACTTTGCTGCATGGGATTGGCGCGGAATGAGGAACTGGTTCGAGAATTGGAAACGGCGAGTGAAGGAAGACGACCCGGTTAGCCTCTGTCAGATCGTCATCAGTGCCGAACCCGAAATATGAGTTCTCGTTCTTGGCTGTCGCATACACCCATCGTCGCTCGTCTCGACTGAAAGGTTTCTCTTCGTCGTTGTCAGCGACTACATATTGGCGAAGCTCAGGGCCGATCCATTCAATCAAGTACCGCAGGTGGCCTATCAATGGGAAGTTCCGCAGTAGGGCATGTCGACGTTGGACAAGGTCGCGAAGCGCTATTGCTAGAAGCAATGCCCCAACAATTAGTAGCCACGACCACCAAGTCATGTCCTTGACGCTAGTCGTACGACGAAGTGATTCAGTCCGAGTTCGCCCCGCATATCACCAAGACACAGTGCTCATCTTTCGAGATCGAGGTCTTACCTGACAGCATTCCGGCCAGGCTCGCCGCAGCTGCTGGCTCCGATGGAACGCCGAATTGGGTCGCGAGGACCGCCTGGGCCGCGGCTACTTCCTCGTCACTGACAACAACACTTTCAGTTTGCGAAGACACGAGAGCGTTCCAGCCAAGATGTCCTATGCGTCTAGCTCCAAGAGAATCCGCAGCCAGACCCGATACTTCGACGTCGACTGGTTTGCCCGCAGCTCGTGCTGACGCCCAAGTTTTCGTACCTTCTGTTTCGACGGCTATTAGTCGTTTACTGGTCCCCCACCATGTCGCCAGTCCACCCGCTAGGCCTCCACCTCCGCAGGCCACAATCACTGTTGTCGCGTCAGCAACCTGGGTATCTATTTCCACGGCGATGGTTCCAGCGCCCGATACAACTTCTATTTGGTCGTAGGCGTGTAGTTCAATGCAATCGTGCCCTTCAGCGAACTGACGCGCCGCCGAGAGAGCGTCGTGGTACTCGCTCCCAGTTATGTGTACTTGGGCACCGTACAACTGGAGCTTTTCGAGTTTGCGGGGCGAGATAATGGACGGGACAAAAATATTGGCCGGGTATCGAAGGGTTTGGGCAGCCCAAGCTACTGCTGCGCCATGGTTTCCCCCAGAAGCGGCTATCACCCCATCTGAGCCAACCTGGCTGCACAGCAGAGCATTCATCGCGCCTCGCGCCTTGAACGAACCGCTGTGTTGCAGACTCTCCAGCTTGAGGGTGACGCGGTGAGGCAGCCCCAAAACGTCGGCCTCTACGGACTGGGCCGGGGTATCGACGATGCGACCGCTTAATCGTTCAGCAGCCTTAGCTATTGAATCTCGATCCAAACTCACACCCGAGGCCAGGTGTCGTCAGCTAGAAATCGTTCAACGCGATCAACGTATTCGCTTCGGTCGTACACCCCGTAGAGGGCGTGTTTCATTCGCACCGGGTCACCAAAGAAGAAGCGTTCGTACAAACTCTGTCGTCCGCCGAAGCCTGAGATTGTCATGTCCCATGCAAGCCGAAATAGGCGCAGCCGTTCCTCGGCTGAGCCATTCTTGCCTTGCAGGAACTTGGCGATGTCGTCGCTTCGTTCACCGGTCCAGTCGGCTTCGCTCGGCACCATGATCAAGCCACTGGACGAGCACAGTTGAAGTATCTCCATCAACCTCTTGTGAACGGTCGGGTAGTGATTTCGGGCGGCATCGAGTGGACCTCGCGCGGGCGTCATTACACCGTATTCGTTCATACTCGCTTGCTCTTCTGAAGCAATCTTTAATGCTTTCATGATTTCTAATGTGATGATTACTTCGGCGACCATTTCCTGCACGTGCGGGTAGTGCCCGCTTCCAATCATGTCGATGATCGCTTGGAGGGTGCCCAAGATGGCTTCGGTTTTGGAAATCTTTAGGTTCACTACTTGGTGCGCCATGTGTAACACCGCGCCGGTCTGCGCATAGGCCTGATTCGCTCTATCGACGTCTCGAATTAGGAAAACTCGATCCCATGGAACTATGACGTCGTCAAAAATGACCATGGCGTCTAGCTCATCGAACCGCGACCCTAACGGGTGATCTACGTGACTGCGCCCCTGGTCCAATGGCTCTCTGCATTGGAACCGCAGACCCGGTGTGTCATTCGGGAGAGAGAACCCGAGAGCATAAGGGCGCATCTCGTCGCCGCCCTGTATGACTGTTGAAGGGAAGATCAAAATTTCGTCAGATATCGGCAGCGTGGCGAGCATTCTGGCTCCGCGCACCAAGATTCCTTCGGAAGTCTCTTCCACTAAACCCAGGGCGATATAGGGATCATCAAGTTCGTTCGCCTGTTTGGATTTGTCTATCTGAGGATTTGTAAGTGCATGGGTCAGTGCCAGGTCATTTTCTCGCACAAATTCGAAATAGTTCTTGATGTTCTCACCGAAACGTTCATCGACCTGGTTGAAATAATCGGCCGCCATGCCTGCGGCCATGACGTTGACATTCATGTAATCGGGGGATCGGCCCATATGACCCAAACTTGCGTCTGCCCAGATCTTGTGCATTTCGGAGCGCTGACGTAGATCGTCTTTAGTTCCAGGAACGTTGAAACTTCGACCCACTAAATCGCCACTGGATGGTGACTCAAACGTCATCACATCTCGAAGATCTTCACGGTGCTGAAGGTCGTACAGCGCTGCGAGGGAACGAACTGCGTTGCGGGTTTTAGGGTGATTAGTGGGATCCTCGACAAGTTGGCCTTCGAGCCAAAGGTGTGGTGGTCGATTCTGTAGCCGGTCGATCACTTCTTTGCCGGTTCGTGCGGGCATGCGTTGTTCCTAGCTTTCGCTTCCAAGTTATTATCCGAATATAGGTTACTTTAACCGATTATCGATTAACCTGTCGATCAAGATGACGGCTACATCCTCACCCGACTCAAGTCGATCCCAGACGCTTGATCGCGGCCTCAAGGCCTTGAGTCTCATCGCTACTTCCCATACGCCCATGACGATCGACGAGGTCGCAGCCCAACTCGAGTTGGGACGTTCAGTTACCTATCGAATGATTCGCACACTTGAGGACCATCGCTTAGTGACACGGGACCCTTCTGGCCGATTGACCGGCGGGACCCAGTTAGTGGCACTCGCGGGGAGTGTCAGAAACGACATGCAAGTAGCCGCCGCGCCAATTCTCACTCAATTAGCAAACACACTTGAAATGACTTCCTTTCTGGTGGTCGCTGATGGGCAAGAAGCAGTCACCGTTCAAGTTGTCGAACCAACGAGCACCACTGCTCACGTTGCCTACCGTCCGGGCACTCGCCATCCACTTGACCGCGGGGCTCCCGGAATCGCCTTGCTGGCCGGCTTGGATCCACAACACGGCGAACGAAACGAGGTCGCAGCGGCGCGCAACTCTGGTTGGGCTTATTCAGAGGGCGAAGTGATACAAGGTATGGCTTCTATCGCTGCGCCTGTCTCAACACGCGACGGGGCCACCAAAGCATCACTTGCGATCCTACATCTCGCCCTTATTCTCGATTCTGCCGAGGTAGCGCCCCTCGTGATCGAAGCGGCCAAGGCTCTCGGGCTCGAACTCTCTTAAGTCGACGCCAAGGCGCTGTAGATGAGCGGGAAGTGGGTGTCGTCGTCGGGGTACTCTCCACTTTGAACTTCGGTGTCTTCATCTGTAACGGTTGGATCGCTACCGGGGTGTGGATACCAGGTCACATCATCGCCAAGCCACCGCGTCGACAGCGCCGTTCGACGTTTATCTCCAGCGTTGCCTGGTGCTCCATGCAAGATCCATGCTGAGAAGAAGATGGCATCGCCCGGTTCGACGTCAAAACCAACGATGTCGTAGTCGTCTCGAGCAGCAGCGACGTCAGGCGCCGGTTCACCTTCAAAGTCGCTCGTCCAATTCTTCTTTGAACCGTCGAACAATTCTGGAGCGAAATAGGACTCCCAAGCGTGGGAACCGCGAACGAACTCCAACGAGCTCTCAGCTACCGTCACCTCGCTCACCGAGACCCAAGCTGAGCAGATCTGTTTACCCCAAAAGGGCCAGTACGGAACGTCTTGATGCCACGGAGTGGGAGCTTCTGTCCTCGGTTCTTTGACCAGGAGATGGTCAAAATACAGTCTCGCAGTTGAGGACCCCATCAAGGCAGCCGCCATCTGAGCTACGCCGGACTCATATACGTACCGATTTATGACCGGGTCAGTCTTCCAGCGATACCGACTCGTAAATAACCGGTTGGTCTGCGCTCCCGGGTTGGTATCGGTTACCCATTGACCAGGAGCCGCAAGTTCTGCATCTGCCATGGCCGCTATTTGGGGCAACCAGTCGTCCGAAACCGCCCCGGGGAGCTTCACAACGCCATCGGCTATATAGGTCTCTCGAATCTCTTCGGTCACCTTCGGATGAGATGGGATCATGAGCAATATCCTCGTTCTAGAAGATACATAACACGTCAACTTTCTACCTCAAATTGGTAAAGCAAAATCTCCCATACTTGCGGGGATTACATTGAGCCAATTGCTCCCGCTACAGATTGGAATGAGAGCGTGAAAGTTGGCTTTATCGGACTCGGCAATGTTGGTGCCAAATTAGCCGAAAGTATCCTGCGGAACGGATTCGACCTGACGGTACGGGACTTGGATTCCTCGACGATGGAAGATTTTTCTCGCGCGGGGGCAGCGTTAGCTGAGTCCCCACGAGAAGTAGCCGAAAGCTGCAACGTAATTATCACCTGCCTGCCAAGCCCGGCAGTCAGCGCTTCTGTCATGGAAGATGAAAACGGAATACTTGCCGGACTATCTGAGGGAAAAATCTGGGTCGAGATGAGCACCACAGATGAGCAGGAAGTGCTCCGACTCGGGAAAAGAGTCCAAGCAATAGGCGGTTTCGCCGCCGACTGCCCAGTTTCAGGTGGCTGCCATAGAGCATCGACGGGGAATATTGCCATCTTTGCCGGCTGTGACCGCGACGTTTTTGACAGAATCTTGCCCCTGCTCTCGGCTATGGGAAGGCAACTTCTTCACACCGGTCAACTTGGGTCGGCTTCAATTCTTAAAGTCGTCACCAACTATCTAGCAACCGCGAATCTGGTTTCAATTTGCGAGGCGTTAGCGACTACCAAGGCAACAGGTCTGGATCTTGCGACTGCGTACGAGGCCATAAGAATTAGCTCAGGCAATTCCTTTGTGCATGAAACGGAGGGCCAAGTGATCCTGAATGGAAGCCGCGACATCAATTTCACTATGGATTTGGTGCTGAAGGACATTTCGCTTTTTCAAGAAGTCGCCGATCGCGGCCGGGTCCCGCTTGAGCTTTCCCCGCTCCTAATCAATATTTTTCAGGATGCTCAGGACCGCTACGGCTCAAGGGAATGGTCCCCTAACGTCATCAGACGCCTCGAAGATGCAACCGGCTTAGTAATCCAAGCGCCTGGTTTCCCGCCAGAAATGCTCGACGGCGAGCCTGAAGTTCCGGGGGAAGAGGTCGTAGTCGTCAGAAATTAGACTCCCAGTGGCCCGAACAACCCGATCTAGTCTGGTTTCATGTCAACCGAGTTATCAGAAGACGCTCTGCGACTCTTACCTTCAAACGAGGAGGCACCCAAGTGCTCCTCATACTCGCGACTAATCAATGCCGATCCCTGCGGAACTGCGTTGGCGGTTGAGGCTCTCATCCTCATTGAGACTCCTCTCCCCTGGCCCAAGCCGGTTTTTGACCACCCCTTACTTAAAGGTTTCAGTTCGACTGTTGCCACGTCACTGGGACTGACTCGTGTCTTGGCGATGGTTCCGAGAGACGAAGATCCAGGGATCGGAATATTCGTATATCAACGCGACGAGGTCGGGGTAAAGAGTTGGACTTTTAGACCTCAGGGCCCTTCTGACCTTGCCCAGTTCGCATCGAAAATCCGCACGATGACTCCAGACCAATTAGCCACGACGCCTGGTTCTCTCGATCCACCCGAATTGGCGGTGTTGATTTGCACCCAGGGCAGTCACGACATTTGTTGCGGTAGCGAAGGCACAAAGTTGGCAAACGAACTAGAAGACCGTGCCCCCGGTCTTAACGTCCTTCGCATTAGCCACACAGGCGGCCATCGGTTCGCTCCAACGGCGATGACACTCCCTGATGGGCGGATGTGGGCCCATTTGGATGCGGACACAACATTGTCGATTCTTGAACTTACGGGCGAACCATCAAGATTGGGTTCTCAATGCCGCGGTTGGTGGGGTGCTCCGTCGGGGCCCGGACAGGTAGCAGAGCGCGCTGTTTTTGAACAGCTGGGTTGGGAATTGGACATCTTGCCTAGAGACATCACGGTTAGCCCGTCGGAGGACGGTTGGACCGTGAACCTTTCAGTGGCGCTCCAGGAGTGGTCTGTGGAAGTGCGTCGCGGACGGGAAATTCCAACGATTGCCTGTCGGTCAGACGGTGGACTTCCCGCGAAACCGAACCATGAATACACAGTCGCCAAGATTCATCCACCTGGCTAATTCGGGTCGTTGCTTCAGCGAAACGAAAATTCGATGGTACCCAGTTCTCGATAATCAACTTTGAAATAATCCCCGGCTCGACAATCGACAGGTCGGGTGAACGACCCACTCAATATGATCTGTCCGGGCTCCAAGGCAATGCCGTGACCGGAATACCGTCTTGCAAGCCATACAACACCCAAAGCGGGGTGGCCCAGTACTGCTGAAGCGACTCCCGATTCTTCAATATCGCCGTTGCGTTCACATATTGCGGCGACCCATGGCAAATCAATGTTGTTCGGATCTTGTCGAACATCTCCCAATATGATCCCAGCATCAGCCGCATTGTCGGAAATGGTGTCGGTGACCGAACGAGTAATCCCAGTGCGCGGGTGTTTTCGATACGAACGAGCATCAATCAATTCGATAGCAGGAACCACAGCTTCGGTTGACCTGAGCACCTCCTCGACAGTGACATCTGGACCCTCAATTCGAGTTCCAACAACGAAGGCGAGTTCAACTTCGATTTTGGGGTCGCAGTAACGAGCGACCTCCAGTTGGCAACCATTTTCGAAAACCATGTCGTCCAGTAAGTACCCGGAATCGGGGGAATCGATGTTCATAGCAAGTTGCATGGCTCGCGACGTGAGCCCAATCTTGTGACCTACCAGTAGGCGGCCGCGTTCTAATTCGATCTGTAACCAAGCGTTTTGAATGGCGTAGGCATCGTCAATTGTCATGTGAGGGTGTTCCACCGTCACCGGATCGATCTGACTTGCTGTCCTGCGGGCCTCGTCGTGAAGAAGTGCCTGACGGCCAACCTCGCTGTCATCCAAACTTCTCAAGTGTTGTTCGCCCCCAATTTCCCTATGTCGTGCAAGTCATAAGCCACTGCAACATTCTTCGTTTCCATGTAGAAGTCAAAGCTGTAGTCGCCGCCATCTCGACCAACACCACTTCGTTTCGTACCTCCAAATGGCGTCGGTAGGTGCCTGACATTCTGCGAGTTGACCCAGATCATTCCGACGTCAAGACCTTGAGCTACGCGGTGTGCTCTACCGACATCTTGAGTCCACAGATATCCTGCAAGTCCATAATCAACATCGTTAGCAATCTGAATTACCTCGGTTTCATTTGAAAAGGGGATCACCGTGAGTGCCGGTCCAAAGATTTCTTCCTGGCTGACCCTCATAGAGTTGTCAGCGTCAACAAACAGCATGGGGTTAACGAAATTTGAGCTCTCGTCAAAGCTGTAATCCCCTGTGACGACTTTCGCACCATCTTCAATGGCCGCATCTATATATGAACGGACTTTCTCGCAATGAACAGGGTGGATCAAGGGTCCGATCTCCGTGGCTGGATCCAGCGGGTCGCCCACCGTCAGGCCCTTAACTCGTTCCGTTAGTTTGTCCACGAACCAATCGTGAATCGTGTCGTGCACAAGCAGCCGGCTACTTGATGTGCACCGCTCACCGTTGAGGCTATAGATCATAAATACGACTGCGTCCAGGGAGCGTTCCAGGTCGGCGTCGTCAAAGACGATGACCGGGTTTTTACCTCCTAACTCAAAGTGCAAACGCTTCAGAGTGGGCGCCCCTTGAGCTTGGATTAATGAGCCGGTCGACGATTCACCTACAAAGGCAATAGCTGTGACTGCGGGGTGTTCGGTCAAAGCTTTACCCGCTATTTCTCCTGTTCCGTGGACGACATTTAGCACTCCCGCTGGAAGTCCTGCCTCGTGCGCAATTTCTGCCAAGATTGACGCGGTCAAAGGACTCCACTCAGCGGGTTTGTGAACGACGGTGCAACCTGATGCGAGCGCAGGCGCGATTTTCCAGGTGGAGAGCATGAACGGTGTATTCCACGGAGTGATGACTCCCACAGGGCCGATTGCGCGTCTTGACGAATAGTTCAAATGGGTTGAGGTGGGCATGGCTTTGCCGTCAAGTGCGCCGGGTGCCGCGTCTGCGAAATACCGAAAATTTTCGGCGCCGCGAATCGCGGCCGAACTCATGAAGCGAATGGGCTGACCAGTGTCGACTGATTCGACGGCCGCTATTTCGTCCGCTCGCTGAACGATCAGATCGGCAACACTGTGGAGAATTTTTTTTCGTTCACCACCGGGACGAGTCACCCAGTCCTCAAACGCACTGGTTGCCGCCTCTGCTGCCAGCGCGACCTCATCTCCGCCTCCAGCTGCGACCTGCCCTAATGATGTTCCATCGATGGGTGAAAAGTTTTCAAACGTCGACGAAGAAGAACTGGGTACGGACTCTCCGTTGATCAGATGCAACAGCGGGCCCTTCGACAACCTTTCCAGGGCTTCGTTCGCTGTTGTTCTATTTTCCTCAAATGTTCGAGCTGAACTCACGTCAACTCCTCATAGTGGTCTCGAATCGAGTTGTCATTGATTCTCATCGAAGGGTCAATCGCCTGAACTTCAACGCTCACCGCCAGAGGCTGGTGCTGTTGGACCGGAGCCAACATTTCAGAACAGGCAACCGATAGAAGATCTCTTATCTCTCGAAGCGGCCCCTGCCCGCGTTCGCCGTTGAGCCGAGCTATTACTGCCACAAACATATTTCGGGCATCGCCGTTAGCCACCACATACTGCTCGCGTTTCACGGCTCGAGTTCGAAGTCCGGCCAGTGGGACCGAGGAATGTGAGGCAGCCGCATTATGCAATGACGCAAGTAGGGCTCCAACGTCAACATGGTCTTCAATATTGGACGAATATTCGACAACAATATGAGGCATCTATTCACTCTCCCTCTTGAGGCTCTACCTTGACCCAGCGATATGCGTAACATGTTATCAACTATCGGTAGGGAGCTCTCCGGATGAAATTCGTCACCTGTCGCCATGGAAACAGAACCACATGGGGAGCTGTCACCCAAGACGGGGAAGGCGTGGTCGATCTGGGTCGCCGTCTTCCAGATATCGCGGATCTCACTAGTGCACTAGAGACGGGAAGTCTCGACAAGGCAAGAGACGCCGCTAGTTGGGCTGAAGCAGATTTCACATTATCCGAAGTCGTTTTCGAGCGGACAATTCCGCGACCAAAAAAGATTTTTTGTATCGGAGTGAACTATGGCGGCCGGAACACCGAGTACACGGATTCGAGTTCCAGTACTAAACCAAGCGTTTTTGTGCGCTTTCCCGAGTCCCTGACTGGACACGACCAAGGACTCATTAGACCACCAGAAAGCGAGCAGCTTGACTACGAGGGTGAGATTGTCGCCGTAATAGGAAGGCGGGGACGACGCATCGCGCGAGAAGACGCTAGGGAACACATCGCGGGTCTAACTCTGGGTAATGAGGGAACCATCCGCGACTGGCTACGTCACGGAAAATTCAACGTCACCCAGGGAAAGAATTGGGAAAAGTCTGGCTCAATGGGACCCTGGTTAGTGACACTCGACGAGATCGGCGAGTTCGAAGATTTACGCCTTCAAACTCGAGTCAACGGGGAGCTGCGCCAAGACGACACTCCGGCCACAATGGCCTATCCGATCGAATACCAGATCGAATATCTGTCCACGTTCATCACCCTCGAACCGGGCGACGTGATCTACACGGGTACACCAACTGGAGCGGGGGCAAGACTTGACCCACCTGTGTGGCTAGTTCCAGGCGACGTGGTCGAGGTGTCGGTCGAAGGTATCGGGATCCTGAGAAACACGATTGAAGATGAGGCTATGTCGTGACCCCACCCCTTCGACCGTTCCAACGCTCCCTCCCTATGGCGTTGATGCGAGCCAGAGAGACGGTGATGCGCGAATTTAGGCCACGCCTAGCCGCTGACGAATTGACGGAGCAGCAATGGCGGGTCTTGCGAGCGTTATCCGCTTTTGACCAACCACTCACTACACGCGAACTCAGCGAAATGACATTTCTCCTCAGTCCTTCACTCTCCCGCATAACAGCGAACCTTTCAGAACGCGATCTCCTACACCGTTCCCCGCATCCGACGGATCAAAGAAGCACTCTCTTAAGCCTCACAGACGCTGGCAAGACCCTTGTCGCCAAGGTCGCAATAGGAAGCGAGGAAGGCTACGCAGCGATTGAAACCGCTTTCGGGATAGAGCGACTGGAACTGCTCCATGAGCTTCTGGATGACTTAGCCGCGGCGCAATCCGTTCGGGAGCCCTAATGTTCTGTCAGCTCAGACTGTTAAAAGGGGAGGGGCTGTGAGCGCACCACTAGACGGCATACGAGTCATCGAATTTGCGAACTTTGCAGCCGCCCCGTCAGCCACAGCAATCATGGCCGATTTGGGTGCCGAAGTAATCAAGGTCGAAGCCATCGGAGGCGACCCGATTAGAGGTCTGATGAAACAGGCCAACGTCGGGGACGGCGAACACAACCCCGACCACCCTTTCCAATTCATCAACCGCGGCAAGAAGGGCATCGAACTCAACCTTGACAACCCGCAAGGATCCGATATTGCTCGCCGCTTAATCGCGCAATGCGACGTGGTGGTCATGAATCTCTTAAAGGAGCGGCGGGAGCGGTTTGGGCTCGACACTGACGACCTATTCCAAATCAAACCTGACCTCGTAATTGGTTTGTTGTCCGGATACGGCGAAGTTGGTGAAGAAACCAATCGCCCCGGCTATGACGTCACAGCCTTTTTTTCTAGGTCAGGTGTCTATGGCGGTGGGACAACTCCGGGCGGATCCCCGCCCCACGCTCGCCCCGGTTCAGGTGACCACACAACGTCCATAGCCTTATTCGGAGCGCTAATGACAGGCTTGCGGTCGCGCGATATGACAGGAGAAGGGCAAGTCGTTGAGGCCTCGTTGTTGCGGACAGCAACATGGACTATCAGCCTCGACCTGGTGACTTCGCTGGTTGACGGCCGACCCGCCTACGACCGACCTAGAGAAAAGGGGCTCTCCGCGATGTTGGAAGCCTTCCAAACGTCGGACGGACGCTGGCTGCAATTCGCTATGCCAGACACCGGGAATGCTTGGAAGCGATTTTGCGCAGCGTTGGACAGGGAAGACCTCCTAGAACGAGACGAGTTCTCCACAGGCCGCGTCAGATATCAAAACATGTCTCAGCTCATAGCGACCCTGGATGAAAGCGTCGGTTCGATGCCGACAGAGCACTGGATCGCCAGACTGGATGAACACAAGTGCATTTGGGCACCGATCAACGATTCGGCGTCAGCTGTGCAGGACCCTCAAGTGCGCGCAACGGGTGCTTTTGAGACAATCCATCACCCAATTGTCGGGGATTTTGAGACCGTGGCCGCCCCCTTCCGAATGCATGATGCACCGAACGTGGGGGTCAAAGGACCTGCACCTGAAAAAGGACAGCACACCGATCAAGTCCTGCGCGAGCTTCTTAACCTTAAAGAAGAGGAAATTGATGCGCTCGAGTCAGACGGAGTTGTCCACCGCGCCTAGGTGGACCGCCTAGCGTGGCTCCAATGGTTGATTTCACCTACCAAACCGGATTCGGCAACCACTTCGAAAGCGAAGCAGACCCAGGAGTCCTGCCTGTCGGTCAGAACTCGCCACAAAGGGTAAAGGGCGGCCTCTATACCGAACAGATAACAGGTACAGCGTTTACCGCTCCGAGGAGTTCCATGCTCCGGAGTTGGGTCTACCGAATGCGGCCCTCGGTGGGGCACTTCACCAACTTGCAGCCAATCGACAACGGTTTGATTCGCTCAGGCCCTGACCAGGACGCGGCATCCACTCCCGTTCAACTCCGATGGGATCCATTTCCAGCATCTTCGGTCGGTACCGACTGGCTCACCGGCCTAACAACAGTCGCAACTAACGGCAACAACGAAATGCAACTCGGAGGAGCCGTCCACCACTTTGTCGCAACGAACTCGATGCAAGACTTGGCCTTCGTCAACACCGATGGCGAACTAATGCTTGTCCCCTACGACGGTCGTCTCGTACTTCGAACCGAAATGGGAAACTTACATGTTGCACCCGGTTATCTCGCAGTCATTCCTCGCGGGATCAAGTTTTCCGTCGACCTGCTCGACGCAACTGTTCGAGGCTACGTCTGCGAAAACTATGGGACAGCCTTTGATCTTCCAGAGCACGGTTTACTCGGCCCCGATGCCAACGCTTTACCGCGAGACTTTGAATATCCGATAGCGAACTACGACCGCGACGACAACCCCACCAAGCTGGTGGCGAAAATAAGCGGACAGTTATACGCGACCGAGTTAAGTCATTCGCCTTTCGACGTTGTTGCCTGGCACGGAAATCTTTCTCCGTACCGGTACGAATTGCGCCGCTTCTGCGCCGTGGGACCAGTCATCTTCGACCATCCTGACCCATCTATCTGGACGCTTCTGTCATCAGCTTCTGATACGGACGGGACTGCAAACATGGACTTCATTCTGTTCCGAGAGCATTGGCGGGTCGCCGAACACACCTTTCGACCGCCTTGGTTTCATTCGAACATAATGAGTGAACTCATGGGTCTGGTTGAGGGAATTTACGATGCGAAAGCTGAAGGGTTTCTGCCGGGTGGCATCTCAATTCATAATTCATTCATTCCTCACGGCCCTGATGAGGCAGCGTACGAGTCAGCCACGCAAGCGGATCTAGGTCCCGTGAAGGGCCCCGATTCTCTCGCTGTGATGTGGGAGTCTCGTTACCGATGGGCCCCCACGTCATGGGCTATGGCTTTAACCGAATTGCAGGCTGATTACCCCGAACGGTGGGCAAACCTGAGTCGCGAGTACGACTAGGCAAAGACCCCTCCGGAGGTCGCGAGGGGAGTCCGATCGATCGCGAAAAGATCATCCCTGATGTCGGGATCAAACGGGGCTTCGGTGCCGGTAATTGCGCGTGCGACCATCGCCCCAATTCCGGGAGCGAGTTTGAATCCGTGTCCGCTAAAGCCGTTGACCAACCACAACCCTGGAATTTCGCTCGGCCCAACAATCGGGTGACTGTCTTGTTCATTGATCGTGTATAAACCGCAGGTTCCGGTCGTGGTGCCGACATGTCGCACTCCAGGCGCGCGATGTTGAAAGGCCGCCAACGCCGCCTCGACACATTCCCGGTCCGGGTTCGTGGGGAAGTCGTCTGGATCGCTAGTCGACGCCATAAAACGAGGAATTTCGGGAGACACCAAGAGAATCTGTTTGCCGCTCCGTTCGATGCGGTAACAGCCGTCGGTACTTCCGTCGAAAGTAATCGGCAAGCGGGGGTCAGTATCTCCCCACTCTCGAAAAACCAGTTGGACTCGCGTCGGGGTCAGCGTCCATCTCCTCTGAGCACCAGCCTTTTCGTTTATTTGATTGCACCAAGGGCCCGCGGCGTTGACCACTAGCCCACAAGTCACCTCATCACCTGTATCCAATCGAACTCCAACAACGTGGCCCCTGTCAGTCACAATGTCCGTTACTCCGGTGCCAAATCGGACATCTACTCCTTCTCTTTCCGAAGCCGCAACCAGATCAGCGTTTGCGCCAGCGGGATCGGCGATACCCGCTTCAACTTCATACAGGAAAGATTCACCTTGGCGACATCGATGATTATCGAGGGCTTCGAAATCAACAGGTGCAACGCACAGGTCCAACTCCGGCCAACGATCCAATACGTCACCCGCTGAAAGAATCTCCACCGCGACACCATTGCTGTGCAATCTCGTGTACTCGGCAACAAGCTGGTCCGTGGTCCGATCAAAAATCCAAAGCGCACCCATTTGCCTGTAATCACTAATAGGTTCACTAAGGCCCGTGAACTCATCCCAAGATCGGTACGCCAACTGACTGCAATACGCCAGCCGAACGACCTCAGGAACCGTGTAGCGGCACCGAGAGATAGCGACCGAAGCACCCGTGGAACCTGTAGCTGGTCCAGCCGCCTTATCCACCGTTAGAACTTTCAAGTGGCTTCGACGAGCGATTTGGTATGCGACCGAGGAACCTATAATCCCGGCACCGACAACGACTACGTCAAAATCGACAGGTTGCGTGAACTCCATAGCATCGGCCTTGCCGACGTCTTCACTATGCACCATTAATGACCTCAAACCCTTAATCAGGTCACAATGCTGACCCGATCAATTCCTCTTTCGGTCGCCTAGCTGCGACTCGCAACGTTCACAGTTGAACAACGATTGTGGCATCTCTCAATCACGACTGAGCAAAGTTTCAATCTGTTCCACAACTTCAGCAATAGTTCTGCCATCTGTGTGGACTTGCTGAAATCCGCGGTAGGCCGAGCTTCGTTCTTCGTAGAGCCGCTCCAACTCTGTTTCATCAGAACCCGCTAATAGTGGTCTCACCGGGGCACTTTCATCGTTCAGATATCGACGCCTGATTTCGCTGATGGAAGCGGTAAGGCAGAAAATTCGACCGTTTGAACCCAATGCGTCGGCGCAGCCGCGATCCAGCATCATGCGACCACCGGTCGCAATCACCAGACCAGTGGTTTCTTCAAGTTCCGAAGCTATGTCGCGTTCCATCTCTCGAAACGCCGCTTCTCCTTGCGTAGCAAAGATTTCTTCAATTGAGCCGTGCCGCTCGACGATCAGTTCGTCTGTATCCAAGAACAGCATCCCCTGCCGGTCAGCGAGCAAACGACCGACGGTTGACTTTCCTGTCGCCATAAAGCCAGTTAGTACAACGTTAGATTCGCTGACAGCCACAGTTAACAGGGTACGGGGAAGCACTGGTTGAGGATCTAGGGATTTCGTAGGGCACCCTATGTTGCGTGTCTGTCGGGGAGTACCTCTTAGCCCTTGGGGTCTTAGCCATAGGTTGCGGGGTTCAATCGACTTTGGGTATCGGTGCGGCTCTCGTCGCGGGACCGACTTTGATGACGATCGATTCCGCTCTGTTACCGGGACCGATGTTGGTGATGGCCATGATTGTCAATGTCCGCAACGCTGTCGGAGATCGCGCGTTAACTGATGTCGGTGTGTGGAAGCGAGCTGTTTGGGGTTCTCCGATTGGCCTGGGAGCGGGGATCGTAGTTCTCGCCTTATTGGAACAGGGAACACTTGCTATCGTCGTGAGTTCCTTCGTTCTTGGGGCAGTCGCGTTGCAGCTGGTTGGTCTTCGCCCTCCAGGCGGAGCGGTTTCTCATTACTTAGCGGGCGCCGCGACAGCGTTTTCTTCGACCGTTGCCGCTCTTCCAGGACCGATGTTCGTGATCTTTCATGGGCATCGAGACCCCGGGACCGTGAGAGGTACGATGGCTGCTTTCATGTTGGTCACAACCCCAGCGATTTTGATGGTGCTCGCGCTTAATGGACAGTTCGGGCTACGCCACCTAAAGCTCGCCGCGGTCCTGTGCCCGGGCATGTTCCTTGGACTGGCACTAGGTCGGGTATTACGACCACTAATCAAAGGGCATTGGTTTCGGGTGGTGATTCTTGCCGTTGCGTCGTCCAGCGCGGCCCTGGTATTAGTCCGAGAAGTAGCTTTCTAGAATCTAAAAGAGTTCGCCCCGCATGCCAGCCGATAATTCCTGTTCATCCCAGTACCCGATCATGATGCCGCGTTTAGCAGTGCTACCCGGCACAGTTGTAGCGGTAATCATTTCGTCGCTATAGGTAGTGTCATGGTGGCGGCTACGAAACCATTCGAAAAGTTGTTCGTGAAGGTCGGCGATGGCTGACTCAAGGCTCGGGTCATCGAAGCGGTCACATTGCTCGCAGGGGTCTTCATCTAAATCGTAAAGAAGGTTCGAGCCGATCTCGCTCAACACATACTTGAATCGATCGTTGCGAAGCATCGTGGCCCGCCGGCGCCGAGGCTCGGTCGTGGCCCCCAAATGATTCGACATCTCTAAGAACCCCCAATCCGCTTCACAGACAGCGAACTCTCGTCGAGTACCACGCTCGCCGTGGAGAAGCGGAAGCAAAGACTCCCCTTCAAGCCACTGCCTCCGTGTCTCGTTCTCCCCTCCTAACGCTTCGATAAACGTCGGCAACAAGTCGATTGCCTCAACCAACTCATTCGATTTTGTACCTCGGGTGACATCGGCCTGGGAGCGAGGATCGACGATGATCATTGGCACCCGCACAACCTCCTCGTTGATCCAGTCCTTCTCGCCCATCCAATGATCACCCATGTACTCGCCGTGATCAGAAGTGAAAACCACCATGGTGTCGTCTAGCCGCCCGAGGCGTTCCAGTTCACCTAACAGTCGCCCTAAGTGATCATCGATTTGTTTCACCAGGCCTAAATAAGTGGGGAGAACTAACCGCCGAGTTTCCGGCCTCGACATCGCTCTGCCGATCCGAGACTGTTGGAGGGCGCGGATCACCGGATGCATCGTTTCGAGCTCGGCCTCAGTTCTATTTGGCGCTGGCATCTCCTCGCCTGCGTACATGTCGTGGTAGGGGGCGGACGCCACGTAGGGCCAGTGAGGCTTGATGTAACTCAGATGGAGACACCAACGTTCGTCACCCGCTCGTCGAATGAACTCGATGGCCCGATCGGTCATATAAGCCGTTTCGGAAAGTTCGTCAGGGACCACAGCGGGAAATGGTGCTGATCTCAGCAGCCAGCCTGAACAAAGTTCCCCGTCGGCGTCGATGACACTGTTCGCTGCGGTGTGCCAAGGATTATCCCCGTCAAAACCGTGAGACCGAAGAAATTCGTTATATGGGAGGTCACCAGGGACGCGAGCATCTGGATGCAGACCGTCGTCGTGTTCTTCGGCGTCGAAACCGCATTCGGAGAGAAACATCCACTCCGGCGAGTTGACGGGAATGGCCAGGCGTTTACGCGCTGCCTCATCTGCGGCCATGTGCGTCTTGCCGACCAACACGGTTTGCACATCAAGTTCCCGTAAATGGTCACCCATAGTTTTCTGAGTGACTTCTAGGGGCACCTGATTCCACCTTGCGCCATGACTCACGACGTAACGGCCGGTGTAATAACTCATACGAGATGATCCGCATACAGCGCCGTTGACGAAAGCGCGATCGAATCGGACACCTTTTTCGGCGAGGCGGTCAATGTTGGGGGTTTCAAGAAAAGGATGCCCGACGCATCCCAACGCGTCCCAACGAAGCTGATCACACATAATGAAAAGAACGTTGCGCAACGCAGGCTCAACGGCATTACCGTCGATTGTGGTCATCGATCACGAATCTCAACCAGGTCTTGGTTGAGTTCTTTCACTGATCCGGTACCGGCTAAGGCCATTGTGTGTTCGACACCTGCCCGCAAAAAATCGAGCACCCAATCAACACCTTTCTCGCCCGCAGCTCCGAGGGCGTACAAGTACGCGCGCCCGATCATGCACGCATCGGCTCCCAAGGCCAATGCCTTCACAATGTCGCTTCCTCGCCTCACCCCTCCATCGCAAATGATCGACGTCCGGCCGCCGACTGCGTCCGCCACTGGCGCCACGAGATCTATCGGCGGGGGCGCGTAGTCAAGCTGACGCCCCCCATGGTTCGAAAGAATCACTCCGTCTAACCCCACCTCGGCAGCGATTTCTGCGTCTTCTACGGTTTGCACTCCCTTTATCATGATCATCCCCGACCAATGGTCTCGAAACCATTCGATGTCATTCCACGACAACGATGGGTCGAACTGGTTGTTGATGTATTCGGCAAGCGTTACCGGCGTCGAACCATCGCCTACATTGGCGCTGCCTTTCACGTTTGCGAATTGGATCGGGTCGGCACGGAGAAAATCGAGAGTCCATCTGGGATGACGCACCCCATCAATCAAGGTGCTCAAGCCGATTTGTGGAGGAAGGCTGAATCCGCGACGGACGTCTCGCTCGCGTCGCCCTAAGACCGCCGTGTCGACAGTGATCATGATTCCTTCAAACCCTGACCTCGCAGCGCGCTCCAGCATCTCTTTCAGCAGGGGTTTATCGCGCCACACATACACCTGGAACCATTTTCGACCGTTGTTCACAGCAGCTATCTCTTCGATAGAACGCGTACCCATTGTTGATAGTGAATAGGGGATGCCAGCGCGCTCTGCGGCGCGGGCGACAGCTAACTCTCCTTGGCTGTGCGCGATTCGGCCAAACCCTGTAGGACCGATCATGAGCGGCACGGACACTTCGCTACCCAGCAAGGTGGTGGTGGTGTCGATCGAAGTCACGTCCCTTAAGACTCGGGGACGGAAGTAGTAGCGGCCGAACGCTGAAACGTTTGCCGCGGCCGTGATCTCGTCTTGAGCTGCTCCATCGATGTAGTCGAAACAACCGGCGGGCAGTCGCCTTTTAGCGATGGCCCTAAGGTCGTCAACATTGGCGACCTTAGATAACTTTCGTTTCGTGCGATCGCGCTCATATGTGCGGAACCGAACAACTGACCGCAACGTACTGATCATCCCCACAAGGAGCCTCCGGTCTCGAATCGACCCTATCAACTCTAGAATCTGGGTTAGTGAGCCTCTACTACGTACAGAAGTTTCTGTTCGAACTTAACCGCGACGAGGGATTCCAAACCCGGTACGCAAATGATAGACGCGGCGCGCTCGTCGGCTTCAATCTGACAGATGAGGAGGAGCGAGCCCTCATCGAACCTGATGTCGGACTACTTTTCCATCTGGGAGTCAACGGGCAAATTCTGATGCATTTTGCCGCTTTGCATTCCATCGAATGGCAGGACTATCTCCAACGCATGCGCGATGGTCTCATCACTCACGGTCCGGTGAGAGAAGGCGTATATGCGGTAACGGGATATGAGGGAGTGGACGCTCATTCCAAGCGCCTAGGTCAGACGAGCAACATCGAAGGGGGTAACTAAACGATGCCTTTGGTCTTCGCAGGTGTCTGTAGTCACGCACCTGGAATAGTAGGTAGAGCAAATCAAGCCGATCCATCAGCCAAGGACCGCCTATATGAAGCATTTGCGGACATGCGTCAGCGTCTCGAGGCCAGTGAGCCCGACGCACTCATAGTGGTAGCGGCGGAACACTTCGCAAACTTTTTTATGAACAACATGCCCAGCTTTGCTATGGGAATGGCGGACTATTACGAAGGTCCCATTGAGAACCCAGATTGGTTGGGGATTCAAAAAACTCAGGTTCCCGGCAATCGTTCTCTATCGGAACGCTTGATCCGAAAGGTTATGGAACGGACCGATCTCAGCTACGCGGAGGAATGGAAATTCGACCACGGGATAATGGTCCCTTTGCATTTCTTGACCCCTAACTATGATCTGCCGATCATCCCCGCAAACATCAACTGCCAAGGTCCTCCTCTCGCGCCTTTGCATCGGGCCTGGGCCTTCGGGCAGGCGTTGCGCGAGGCCGCGGATTCAGTTCCTGAACGCGTCGCCCTAATCGGAACCGGCGGAATAAGTCATTGGCCCGCAACTCCCGATAGCGGAAAGATTAATGAGAGCTGGGACCGCCAGTTCTTAGATGAGTGGTCGCGTTGCGATAAAGACGCGATGTTGTCTTACGGCGATAGCCAGTCATATCTCGATGCTGGGCAGGGTGCATTTGAAATTCGAACGTTCATGACCATATCTGCGGCGACCGAAGGTGCTCCGGGCATTGTTCACTTCTACGAACCAATCCCTATCTTCGCTGTGGGTTGCACCATCGGGACGATAGATCTCGACGCTCCTCAGCTACGGTCAGTTCACTAATCAACCCATCAATCCAATAGAGACACGTACCGCCATGTCAACTACTCAGGAACTCTTAGAGCGTTACCGCGCTGTGATGCCTTCGTTTGTTAACCCTCTTTATGAGACACCCATCTCCATAGATCACGGTGAGGGTGGATACGTATGGGATTTGGAAGGCAACCGATATCTTGATTTTTTCGGTGGCATTTTGACCACCATGATCGGACACTCGGTCCCTGAAGTTGTGGCAGCAGTTCAAGAACAAGCCGCAAAGGTGATGCACACCTCGACTCTGTACCTCAACGAGCAAGTTGTGGCGTTCGCTGAAGAGGTCGCCGCTGCCTCCGGTATCCCCGACGCGAGGGTGCTCTTCACTACTTCGGGTTCTGAAGCTAATGACACCGCCATTTTGATTGCCACGAACTACCGCCAGTCGAATCAAGTTCTCGCCATGCGGAATAGCTACCACGGACGGTCACTTACCGCGCAAGCGGTCACCTCGCACCGCAGTTGGTTGACAAGTAGCTATAGCGGATTGGATGTGCATTTTGTTCAGGGTCCTTATCGGTTGAGGAGTCCGTTCCGAGAACTTGATGATGAAGCCTTCACTCAAGCTTGTGTTGCTGATTTGGTGCAGCTTCTTGACATGACTGACGCTGGCGGTTTCGCCGCGCTTATCGCAGAGCCAATTCAGGGAGTCGGGGGGTTTGCGACCCCTCCCGACGGTTTTTTTGGTGCCATGCATAAGGTGCTCTCCGCAAAGGAAATTTTGTTTATCAGCGACGAAGTGCAGACCGGTTGGGGACGCACCGGAGAACATTTCTGGGGATATGAGGCACATGGGATCGTGCCCGACATCCTCACTTTCGCCAAAGGTGTGGGGAACGGCATCACACTTGCCGGTTGTGTCGCGCGCGCTGAAGTAATGAATGTTCTTGACCGCACTTCGTTCACTACCTTCGGGGGCAACCCATTGTCTGTCGCGGCGGGCCGGGCAACCTTGAGGTACGTCAAAGAAAACGACCTACAGGCGAACGCTGCGCGTCGCGGCAAACAGATGATTGAACTGCTCGGCGTCGAATGCGATGTCACAGACTGGATCGGTGAGCTACGAGGGAAAGGCCTCATGCAAGCTATCGAGTGCGTTCAACCAGGCGGTTTAGAGCCGAACGCGGCAGCCGCTACGCGTTTAATCGAGGTCTGTAAAGATAATGGGCTGCTGGTCGGCAAAGGTGGGCTATATGGCAACGTGATCCGCCTTACCCCCATGTTGAATGTCACCGAAGCTGAGATGAAGGAAGGCTGCGAAATAGTTGTCGCAGCGATCCGTTCGGTTAACGGTTGAGCGTCTCCATATACGCGCGAACCATCGATTCAAGATCTGCGTCAGCGGGAAGACCCAACGAGCGTCCCCTCTCGTCATCTAAAACGGCTGGCCAGCTTCGCACCAACGCATCAACGCCAGGGTCATATTTCATTTCCACAAGCCCCCGCGCTTCTGCCCCTCCTACTTTTTCCAGCACCGCCAACATCTCCGCGACGGTCGCAGTCAGCCCAGGAATCCCAACTGCCCGGTCGTGACCGAGGTCATCGCCATCGACTTCTCCCAACATCTGGATGCATATCGCTGTGTTCTGAGCAGAACCCAACACCATTGGGGTCTCCTCAGCTACCGGTACCACGCTCGGGAGACCGTTCAAGGGCTCTCGGAAAATCCCCGACGCGAAACCAGAAGCGGCTGCATTCGGGGCGCCGGACCTGACGATGACGGTCGGTAGCCTCGCTGACCGTCCATCAATGTGTCCTTTCCGCGTAGCGTCATTGATCAACAATTCACCGATTGCCTTTGTAGTTCCGTATGTTCCCGATGGTGTCTGCTTCACGAAGTCACCGACTTCGCCTCCAGCGGTAAACCCGCCAAAGACCGCCAAGGTGCTTGCGAAAACGACTTTGTGAAGATGCGGTGAATGTCGACATGCTTCGAGGAGTTGCAGCATGCCACCGAGGTTTTGATCAACGGCATATTCCCAATCCGCTTCAGCTCCGGCGCTCACGACTGAAGCCAGGTGAAAGACGGTGCATGGCCCGTCCTCGAGCAAGGCTGGGAGGAGATCATCGCGGGCAAGATCGCCCTGAACAACCTGACAACCGGGGACGTCAGCGTCAGCGATTTCGACGACAACAATGTCGTTGGCTCCTGCAGCCTGAAGGCCCTCTATTAGGAGCCGACCAAGAAACCCTCCGCCGCCCGTCACAATGATTCGCATATCTAGCCTTCCTCGGGGGCCCCCCGACTTGAAACAGCTAACAAGAACTCGTCGCCTTCTTCACCGCTGAACGGTTCAAGAGAACTGAATTGACACTTTGAGCGCCTGCGCATCGTGGGGCTCGTGGGCGAGGTTCATCGCGTCATCAATCTCTTCTACTGGAAAGACATGACTGAGCAAAGGAGATACATCGATTTCTCCGGTGGAAATAAGACGCAGCGCCTCCCTGAAAGAAGTGGCGCCCTCTTCGTCCTGAGCGCCGTAAGTGCTCGCTGCATGAAGACGCTTCCGGAAAAACTTGTTGAACCGCATGTCAATATCGGCATCCACGCTTGGCAATCCAAACCACATGATCTCGCCGTCCATTCGCACATGATCCACTGATTCCCGGAAGGTTTCTGCGCGCCCAACAGCTTCAACCAAGTAGTCCACTCCGTCACCACCAGTCAGGTCGTCAACGACGGCATGCAAACTTTCGTCTCGCGCGTTCACACGGACATCAGACCCATATTGACTCGACACCGACAACCGAGTGTCTGACAAATCAGAGACAATGATTTCGGCGGCACCGGCTCTCTTGAGTAAATACGTCCAAAACAAGCCGGCAGATCCCTGGCCCATTACCGCTACGGTTTCGCCCAAAACGTCTCGAGGCTGTTGTCGCATCGCGTAGATAACCGTGCCGAGTTGCTGAGCCATTAGAAGGTGCGAGCGAGGAAGTTCACACTCAGGTAGCGGTACGCAATAGCTTGCACCAACGCGTTGGTATTCGTTGAAGCATTCCCCGACCACAGGATTAGGGAAGGTCAACACATGTTGGCCTTCTGTTAGCCCAGCCGCCTTAGATTCGACGATGCGGCCGATCCCCTCATGCCCCGGATATCCATGCGGGCAGGGAAGGGCGTGATTCAGGCCCGCTCCCATCATCACCAAATGCAGATCGCTGCCACAAATTGATGCCATTTCGCTCTCGATCAGCACCTGGCCATCGCCGATCGGAGGAATCTCAATCTCCTCACACACCATTTGGCCTACATCGACCATCCTCGTCGCCCGCATTTTTTCCATGCCGCGACTCTAGGGGCTCGGCCTTCGACGCGGTCCAGAATCACTCCGGCAGAGAATATTGACTCATGAACTGATAACCCTGTCTTGTTGCGTCGAAATCTTCGGTGGCATACCCCAAACGGTCTTCCAATAGCTTCGCGACCGGAGATCCTGGCCAAGTGTGACCACCGCCCTCGACTGCCCAAAATCGCACTTCAACGTCGTCCCCGCACAATGAGTAAGTGGTGAGTTGCGTCTCTTGACCAACTCGCCGCTGCGTCGTGGTTTCGCACTCGAACTTGGCCGCGAATTTGCGAATTTCGTTAGGCATCACCAAATCGAAAAGCGGGTGTTGGCCCAATGTTGATGTTCCGCCGCCGTGAAAAGGCACAACTGAGTCAGCAGTTCCATGTACCGCCCCAACGGCAATCGGGCGACGCGGTTGACAATCATCGGGAAAGACAACCGCAGCGACAGAGAACGTGGCTGCTATGCGATCACTCAATCGACATGCGAGCACAGAGCTGAAATAGCCGCCGTTCGACATGCCGGTCGCATATACACGCGATAGATCTATGCACACCTTCGTTGCAACCAGATCGATGAGTTCCGCCGCCATTCGAACGTCATCTCTCCCTTCCTGATCAATTAGCGGTAGCTCCCAACGTTCCCCGATGCCGGTCGGGGCGACAACTACGAACCCCTGTTCTTCGGCGAGTTCGGCGTAGCCGCTGAATGCCATCTGCTGCGGTCCGTTAGAACCCAGCCCATGCCAGTTGGTCACAAGGGGAACTGCTCCTGTTACGTGACTCGAAGGGCGGTAGAGCTCAAACGAGTACGTATTTCCCCCAGATACGAACTCTGCGGAGCTGTATCCATGGTCAACCATGCTTGACGGGCACGGATCGTTGGGTTCTCGATCTTCTGAATCTATGGATGAGTTCGTCGTCGTAGGATCAACCGACGCGGACGGCGTCTGAACAACGACCTTTGCAGAGGTGGTTGATGAGCGATCTACCTCGTGGGCTGTCGAAGCCGTCGGTGCACTCGCGTCTGGCGCTACAGCACTGACGCCATCACGACTAGGGGAAGCGCAGCTAAGCAGAACTAAGAAAAAAAGAGAAATAGCGGATCGAGTGAGCACGGCAGCTCGCTAACTGGCATGGTGACGGTAGATGGAAAACGATAGTTCCCCTGGGATTTTTCGTGGTTGGGTAGTCCTAGCAGGCCTTTTCATAACCATGACTGTGACCTCCGGGCTGGGTTTTTACGCTCAGGGGATTTTCTTAGACGCGCTCGTCGCCGAACAAGGTTTTAGTGTCGGTGTCGCGGGTGCAGGCACAGGGGTCTTCTTCGCTGCCTCCGGGGTAGCTGGCTACTACGCGGGCCGTTTGTTGGCTTTGTTCGATGCACGATTGGTGATGACGGTCGGGGCGTTGATCGGAGCAACGGGAATGGCGCTCCTCGGCCAGGTTCGAAATGAAATTCAGATGGTCGTCGTGATGATCGTCTTTGGTACCGGCTTCGCGCTCACGAGTCTGGTTCCCAGTTCAGCAATTGTTACTCGTTGGTTTGTTCGGAAACGCTCGGTGGCTCTCTCTATAGCGTCCTCGGGTCTGTCCCTGGGAGGAATAACTCTCAGTCCAGTTGTCGCCACGGTCGTCGATGCCGACTCCATGATTTATTGGGCTCCACGCCTCGCCATCGGATTTCTAATAGGAATGTTGCCAGCGGTCCTGTTTCTGATTCGAGGCGCCCCCGAACCTATGGGGCTCAGACCGGACGGTGATCCACCGCTGGCCTCAGGCGCGCCCCCTAGCCCACCGGGTGGAGTTGACTTCAAAACAGCAGTGCGTTCTCGATACTTCATCCTGATCTCAGTGACATTCATCATTTGTATGACCGCCCAGGTGGGGGCGATACAACACACCTTCAAGATGACCAAAGACCGGATCGATATTGACACTGCTCGCACCGTTTTGATGGTTTTGAGCGGGACCAGCGTGATTGCCAGAATTCTCGGGGGAATAGCCGCGTTAAAGGTCTCGCTTACGCGTCTCACAGTGGGTTTGCTAGCTGTGCAGTCGGTCGGCATTGGCATCTTGGCTCTCGCTGACACCAAGGCATTGATCATAGTTGGAGCGATAGTGCTGGGCCTGTCAATGGGGAACCTGCTTATGTTCCATCCACTTCTGTTGGCAGATGCTTTCGGGGTTAAGGACTATCCGCGCATCTTCGGGATGGGTTCACTGTTGATGGTTCTTGGGGTTGGTACCGGCCCCTTCCTTGTCGGGGTAGTTCGTGACCTAGCCAGCTATCGCACGGCATTTGCCATCATGACCGTTTTCGCGATGGTCGCTATTTTGTTTCTGATAGCTGCAGGCAAACCTCCGCGATACGAAGTTGTAGAAGTTGACAATGGCGTCCCGGTACAACCGCTGAAACAGCATCAGAGTGTTATGACGTTGACTCCGCCTCATCAGATCCCATCTACACCTCCGCCTCCTAGACGTAGGATCGCAGTCGTTGACCGGGGCCTGGTAATGGGCAGTGACGAGTTCCCCGTTCCAAATCCCAAGGGCAGGGAAGTACCTCAAAAGACTCCGGAATAGAAGTACGCGCCAGTTAGAGCGTCGTCGCCACGAATCTCGTAGTCCCTAAACACCGGTTACCATTCCATCTTCGATGAACCGGTAACGAAACCTGCTCTGCTATGCAGGAAACACACTGAGGTAGGACCGACCCATGAGCATTGACTTCAGCCTGTCTCCCGAACTCGAGGAAATCCGCCTGCGCATCAGAGATTTCATACAGCGGGAAGTGAAGCCGGTTGAAGAAGTAATCGAACGCGAAAACCTCGCCGAACAGGACCGGCATGAATACGTGACCAAGTTGGTCGCGATGCGCAAGAAAGCATTCGCCGAAGGTCTTTGGCTACCGCATATGCCTGAAACATGGGGTGGCATGGGTCTCGGACATGTCGAATTGGCAATGGTTCAAGCGGAAGCTGCCAAGTCTTACTACGGGCCGTGGGTTCTGAATTGTCAAGCACCAGATGAAGGCAACATGCACACCTTGTTGCATTGGGGCAGCGATGAGCAGCTTGAGAAGTACCTCAAACCGCTGTGCGAGGGGCGTGCTAGTTCCTGTTTCGCCATGACTGAACCAGAGGTGGCTGGGTCAGATCCGACGCTGATTCAAACCAACGGTTACGTAGACGGAGACGAATGGGTAATCAACGGACATAAGTGGTTTATCTCGAACGCTCATCGGGCGGATTTCGCCATCTTGGTCGTCCGAACTGAAGAGAACCCTGATATCCCGCAGGCCGGCAACTCGGCCTTCATCGTTGACCTTCCGCACGTCGGATGGAACGAAGTGCGCGAAGTGGAAACGATGCATGGCGGTACGGGGCACAGCGAAATTCTCATCGAAGATCTCCGTGTGCATAGCAGCCAAATGTTGGGAGGGCGCGGGCAAGGACACCTGTTGGGGCAGTATCGGTTAGGACCGGCCCGTCTTGCTCACTGCATGAGGTGGATAGCTCAAGCTGAAACTGCGCTCGACATGATGGTTGATCGCTCGTTGCATCGTTTTTCTCACGGGTCGCTGTTGGCGGAAAAGCAAGGCATCCAGTGGATGATCGCGGATAGCACCATGGAGTTATACCAAGCGAAGCTCATGGTCTTACATGCGGCATACAAAATCGACCGGCAGGAGGACTTCAAAGCTGAGGTGTCAATGGCGAAGCACTTTGTTGCGAACATGCTTGGTCGAGTGATTGACCGTTCGATACAAGTTCATGGTGCCCTTGGATATTCAACGGACACGCCTTTGGCCCACATGTATCAACACGCTCGTTGGGCGCGATTTGCCGACGGAGCCGACGAGGTTCATCAGATGAGAATTGCTCAGCGAACGATCGCCGCCTGGACCGATGAGGGGTCAACGAGGGCCGCTACGGGCAATCTCCCGATCTAGGTCTTCACATAGCCGAGCCGATGACTGCGACTGCAGCAGCAGCCCCAGATTCTTTCATCGGAACACCCATCTTGGTGAGGGCGGCTTCGATCGTGCCGAGCGTCCCGAGAATCATGTGTGGGTTGAGGTGGCCCATGTGGCCGATCCGTATGGCTCGATCCGCAAACTCGTCAAGACCGATGCCCAGGGTTACTCCAGCGTCTTGTTCAGCTATCCGACGGAGTTCCGTCGCGTTGATCTCACCGGTGTGGACCGTCGTGACCGAGTTAGAACGATATGCGGGGTCTGAGACATTGAACGAAAAGCCGTCATCGCTTTCCCAGGCATGAACAGCAGCTCTAACGGCGTCCGCAAGAGCCCTATGCCTATTCCACACGTTTTCGAGTCCTTCCTCGAAAAGCATGTCGAGAGCTTCGCGCATCGCCCACAAATGTTGAATCGGAGGGGTGCCACAGTAAATTTTGTAATGCTGCTCTGGATTGGTTCTCGGGCCCCAATCGAAGTAACCGGTTCGTAGATCCGCTCTGTCATACGCGGCGAGCGCCTTTTCGCTGGGGAACACAAACCCAAGTCCGGGTGGAACCATCAATCCTTTCTGGCTAGCCGCGACGGTGATGTCCGCACCCCACTCATCGTGCTCATATGGCTCACAGCCCAGAGACGCTATGCAATCCACCATCAACAACGCGCCATGGCCCGCGGCGTCGATGGCGCTGCGGATCGCGGGAATATCGTTACGCACCGATGTTGCCGTATCCACTTGGACGACCATGACCGCCGCTATTTCTCCGGAAACATCAGCCTTCAGACGCTCTTGGACAGCCACTGGATCCACGGGGTCAGAGTCGAGTCCATGCAGAATTTCGGTCTTTACTCCTGAGGTCTCCGCCATCTCACCCCAGCCGACTGCGAATCGTCCAGACTCAAGAACTAGCACCTTGTCACCTCGAGACAAGGTGTTACTGATCGCCATTTCCCAAGCGCCATGACCGTTCGAGACCGTGATATAGACCGGTTGTTCTGTTCGAGCAATTTTTCGCAGGTCGTCCTGCACGCTGTAGGAAATCTCGACCAACTCTCCCTCGTAAATATTGGGCATTGGACGATGCATCGCCGCAAGGACACGATCCGGGATCACCGACGGACCGGGGATCGAGACCATCGGTCGACCATGACTCAATGACATTTCATTACCTCGGGTAGCAAGAGAACGGTAGATGCGTCCCCGAAGGGTACATCCGCATCGAGTCTGTCTACCGAGATGTGTTACCCCAGCGTCCATATTCGCTGCGGCCTAGGCTGTGGGCATTCCGAGGGAGAACAAGCACTAAAGGGGAACCACGTGAGTGATGCACTGCTTCACGCTTTTAGCCTGCCCAGCAAATCCGAGGCTGACTACATCAACATCGTCAGCGCAAAAGACTGCACCTTGGTAGACGACAAAGGGAAGCAATACATCGATGGAATGGCAAGCCTCTGGCTCTGTCAAATAGGCCACGGCAACGCCAAGGTAATCAACGCGATCAAAGATCAACTAGATCAACTACAGACCTACAACACCTTTGATCCCTTCACCAACGAACCTGCGCAACAAGCAGCTGAGGCCATACGTCGGGTATCGCCGCATCCACTCGGAAGAGTTTTTCTTGGATGTTCCGGCTCGGAAGCCGTGGACACGGTCTTGAAACTTGCCCGCATGTTCCACCAACGTCGAGGTGACTCTGACCGCCAAATCATTGTTCGAAGGACCGGGGGCTACCACGGGGTAAACGTCGGGGGAACAAGTGTCCAGGGGATCGAACCAAATCGCGTCGGCTGGGGTGACCTCCTTCCACACGTAGTCGAGATTCCTAACGACGACATAGAAGAAGCGGCCACGTTATTTGCCCAACACGGGTCCCGGATAGCCGCAGTGATTTGTGAACCTGTGCAAGGCGCTGGCGGAGTGATCATGCCACCCGATGGCTACCTCGAAGGCTTGCGCCGCCTGTGTGATCAGCACGGCGCCTTGTTGGTCTTTGACGAAGTCATTTGCGGGTTTGGCCGAACAGGTCAATGGTTTGCAAGTCAAACCTTTGATGTGACACCCGACATGTTGACGTTCGCAAAAGGTGTGACCTCTGGCTACTTGCCTTTGGCGGGAGTGGTCATTTCACAAGCGCTCAGCGAAGAGCTAACTGTCGATGAAACCGCGAAATTCATGCACGGATACACCTATTCGGGACACCCGACCGCAGCAGCAGCCGCCATCGCCAACATTGAAGTAATCGAAGAAGAAAACTTGGTCGATGCGGCGCAACGAATTCAACAGAGAATGAGCGAAGGCTTCACTGCGTTGCTTGGTGACGGAATGATTCAGAGCTTTCGAGGAATCGGGGGAATTTGGGCGTGCGAGATCGGTGAGGATGCAATTCCAATTCGGGATGCGATCATCGACCGCGGCGTCGTGTGTAGAGGAATCGGCGAGGCGCTCGCTCTTTGCCCACCGCTAATTATCACCGACGACGAGATCGGAACAATTTTCGACACATTCAGCGACGTTCTCAAACAGCGCTCAGGTAGCTAGCCCGTCTGTCCAACAGTCATTACGACGGTCCGTCTGCAATTCGTTCGTGGTGACGAATGACTTCATCGATCACGAAGCGTAAGAACTTCTCCGAGAATTCTGGGTCCAGTCCTGCTTCTTCGGCGAGCTTTCGGAGACGCTTGATCTGTTCTTGTTCTCGTATCGGATCGGCCGGTGGCATCCCCAACTCAGCTTTGTAGTGACCGACAGCCTGCGTAATGCGGAATCGTTCCGCGAGCATGTGGATGAACGCGGCATCGATGTTGTCAATGCTGCGGCGAAACTGAGAAAGTTGGTCGTCGCTCATCGGTAACGTTTCTAGTCGCTGCAGCGCCGCGGGGCACTCGTTTAACTCAGAACCAGCCACAAGTGGTCCAAACCATGCTCCTAGTGCTAGGCCATGACGGTGACAGAAACCACGATTCGTTTCGCTACCGCTGACGACGCTCAGGTAATCCACGCCTTCATCCAAGGCTTAGCCGAATACGAGAGAGAGCCTGACGCTGTACGGGCCACTCGCGCGAGCATCAAAGCTCAGTTGCAGTCGCGGAGACCTCCGTTCGAATGTCTCCTAGCTGAGTCCGACGGCGAAGTACGAGGCTTCGCCCTGTTCTTCCACAACTATTCGACATGGCGCGGCAAACAAGGGATTTACCTTGAAGATCTTTATGTTCCGGATCAGTACCGCGGCAGCGGCATCGGAAAATTATTGCTGAGCACACTTGCTCGGATCGCACAAAATCGGGGCTGCTCAAGGCTGGAATGGCAGGTCCTCGATTGGAATCAACCAGCAATCGACTTTTATGAAAACCTCGGAGCGAAAGTCATGAATGGCTGGCTGCCTTGTCGGCTTCAGGGGCCTGAGCTAAGCGCGTTAGCAGCGCAAGGGGCTACCGTCACTTGATCATGAGTGACAATTACAACCTCAGAGGAAAGATCGCTGTTGTTGGGGTCGGCGAAACGACGTACTACAAACACGGGCAATCTCCCGATCCTGAATTCGTTCTGGTGCTAAAGGCCATACTCGCTGCCTGCGACGACGCCGGGATTAACCCAAAGGAAATCGACGGGTTTTGCTCCTACTCCAACGACCGGAACGACCCACCGCGTCTAGCCAACGCGTTAGGCCTTTCAGAGTTGCGTTACTCGAATATGCAGTGGACAAGCGGCGGCGGGGGTGCCGCTGCAGCCGTCCAAAACGCTGCTGGGGCAATTACCGCTGGGTCAGCCAACGTCGTTGTCGCCTATCGCGGGCTGGCCCAAGGTCAGTTCGGACGGTTCGGACGTAGCGGCGGCTCGCGCCCTGTAAGCGGGGGCGCGGCCTACACGCTGCCCTACGGAATGATGAGTGCAGCCCAGATGTACGCGATGCGCACGACTCGTTTTATGCACGAGCACGGAGTCGGAAGAAACGCCATGCGGTCTATTGCGATGGCCTGTTACCACCACGCTCAGAACAACCCTCGTGCAGTGATGAACGGCCGAACTCTCGATGCTGAAACTTATGATGCTTCGCGTTGGATTTCTGAACCTTATCGACTGTTCGATTGCTGTCTAGAAAACGATGGGGCCGCCGCCATGATCATTACTCGTAGCGACCACGCGATGGATTTGGCGAAGGCGCCTGCGATGGTGCTAGCAGCACAACAAAGCGGTGGCCATCGCTCTGGCGCGACGGTAGAAAACGCTACAGATTACGTGACCTCTAGTTTTAAGCCCGCGGTGAAATATCTATACGAGCAGGCCGGGGTAACGCCTCAAGACGTTGACGTTGTTCAGAGCTACGAGAACTTCACCGGCGGCGTGGTGATGAGTTTGATTGAGCACGGATTCTGCACCTACGAGAACGTTGACCAGGTACTTACTTTCGACAATCTGCGTGCGGACGGTGGCAATCTTCCCCTGAATACCAGCGGCGGGAACTTGGCAGAGTGCTACATGCATGGTCTCGGGCTCCAGATCGAGGCGGTACGGCAAGTGCGGGGCGAGTCTTGCAACCAGGTTCCCGACGTCAAAGTGGCTCTCGCGAACGCCGGTCCTATGGTCGCTGTGGCTTCGACCGCAATTTATGGAACTCCGGAGGCGTTGGGATGAGCAGGTTCACCTCAGAAGCCCATTTACCTGGCCTCAGGCAGCCAGCTCCCGCGAATGACGGACTCGACGCCCCGTTTTGGGAAGGGACGCGAGCTCATGAGCTACGGGTTCAACGCTGCCGAAGCTGCGAGATTCACCAATGGGGGCCTGAGTGGATGTGTCACGCGTGTAATTCAATGGAGCTCGATTGGGTGACGGTAGATCCGGTCGGTCAAATTTACAGCTGGCAACGTCCCCACCATCCCGTACACAGAGCTCTCTCAGATCGTGGCCCTTACATCATCGTGTTGGTCGAGTTGCCGCACGCAGACAACCTTCGAATGGTAGGAAATCTGCTTGGTGACCCTCTCCAAGAGATCAAGATCGGAGCATCGGTCTCCGTCGTTTTCGAAGACCACGACGACGGAGATCCTGATTTCACTCTTGTCCAGTGGGAAGTGACTCCCGCTAGTTGACGCAAAATGGTTCGTGGCGGCTAGCTCACTCGCCAGCCGCCACGGAGCACTTTACCTTTTGGACTCCAATGGGGCTCTAACCAGTTATGGCGTCCAGTGTTTCTTCACTTGGCGCGAAATAGAAGGAGCCTGACGCGGGGTCCGAATAATCAGTCATGGCGTCGCGAACACAGTCATCAAGTCCGTACATTCTGCGCATCCGCTCTCGCAACGGAGCTTGATCTTTACAGAACGCCATGAAATACAATCCCACCGTTCCATCGTGGAACGCGTAGGGAGTCGAACGCCGCGCTATTTCGTTTCGCTTATCAGAGCCTTCGTTGCCGTGATTTCCGTCTTCGCGAAGTTCGACGTGACTGAGATGGCTGTATGGCTCTTGAGTTTCGGTCTTTTCGATACCCGGGAATTTCTTTCGACCGAAGT
>DASCSY010000002.1:0-41292 GCA_034399415.1 Acidimicrobiales bacterium | reverse complement strand
CACCATTCGCCAACACGGCGATGGACGGCTTCGCCGTCCGATCGTCTGACGTGGCAACGGTCCCGGTTCAACTCCGAATTATCGAAACAATCGCGGCAGGTCATGCCCCCAAACGGGCAGTAGGACACGGTGAAGCCAGCCGTATCATGACGGGAGCACCGATCCCCGCAGGAGCGGATGCCGTCGTCATGGTCGAAAAGACTTCAGCAAGTGCCGACGTTGTGACAGTCGAAGCCGCTGTAGGAGAGGGACACCACATACGTCCCGCTGGTGACGACGTCAAGCTCGGCGACCTGGTATTTGCTGAAAGCACGATCCTTACAGCGGGACATCTAGGAGTCCTTTGCAGCTTGGGCATGAATGAGATCGAGACTTATCCCCGTTTACGAGTCGGAGTTATATCCACTGGTGATGAATTGGTGGACGACGGTGGCGCTCTTGCGCCCGGCCAGATACGTGACTCAAACCGACGAACCCTCATTTCTCTTTTGACGACCGACGGATTTGTTGCTGTTGACCTTGGCCTTGTCCGAGATGAAGAAGCGGCTATCGAATTAGCGTTGCTACGCGGAGCAGATCAATGCGACGCGATTGTGACATCGGGCGGTGTGAGCATGGGGGACTTTGACTACGTCAAAGCGGTGCTGGATCGGGTTGGTGATATGCGATGGATGCAAATCGCTATCAAACCAGCGAAACCTCTCGCCTTCGGCACCATTGGCGAGACACCGGTTTTCGGTCTTCCCGGTAACCCAGTTTCGTCGATGGTGTCATACGAACTATTCGCCCGACCAGGACTACGAGCGATGATGGGCGTTCCCGACCCAATTCGAACTGCAATCCAAGGAGTCGCTGCCGAACCGTTGGTGCGACGCCCTGACGGAAAGACCCATTTCTCACGGGTGTCAGCTAGCCACGAAGACGGCAGGGTCGTCATTCGTTCTGTAGCAGGTCAGGGTTCACACATGTTGACATCGATGGCCCGGTCAAACGCGTTAGCTGTACTTCCCGATGGGGATGGATACGCAGAAGGCGATGCCGTTGAAGTTCTGCTGCTCAACTGATCGAACAACCGATAAGTACAAGCGGCCGGGCGTCGCTACGCTTGAAGAATCATGCATGAGAACACTGACAGAGGTGACTTAGTCGACCCCTTTGGTCGGGTTGTGCGTGATCTCCGCATCTCTGTCACCGATCGATGCAATTTCCGTTGCCAGTACTGCATGCCGGCCGAGGGGATGCAATGGCTCCCCAGAGAGGAGATTCTCTCATTTGAAGAGATCGAACGCTTCGCCCGCATCTGTGTCGATCGATTTGGATTCAACGGAATCCGACTAACGGGGGGAGAACCACTTGTCAGGGCCCATCTTCCTGAACTCGTGGAGCGCTTAGCCCGTCTGGGAGTGGATATCGCTCTGACTACAAATGGTGCGACTCTTCGCCTTCACGCGGCCGCTCTTGCTGCCGCGGGGCTCAAACGCATCAACATCAGTCTTGATTCCCTCCGCCGAGAGCGGTTTCTGGAACTGACGCGACGCGACGAGCTCGACCGGGTACTAGACGGCGTCGACGCAGCCCTCGATGCCGGGCTCGAACCCGTGAAAATTAACGCGGTGATGATGCGTGGCATCAATGACGACGAGATCGTCGAGTTCGCTGAGTACGGTCGCACCAAAGGCGTCACTATTCGCTTCATCGAGTTCATGCCTCTCGAAGCTGGTGACGTCTGGAACGATCACTTGGTAGTGCCAGCCGAGGAAGTTATGAAAAACATCGCTGCCGCATTTCCCATTGAACCTGTATTGCGAGGAAGCGAGCCTGCGGAAAGATGGCGGTACAGCGATGGAAAAGGCGAAGTAGGTGTCATCGGGTCGGTGACGAAGCCGTTTTGTGAAAACTGCGACCGCGTGCGCCTCACCGCAGAGGGCCAGTTTCGGACCTGTCTGTTCGCTGTCGATGAATTTGACATGCGGTCCCTTCTTCGTTCTCAAGCGAACGACGAAGCGATTGCCGAAGCGATTTCTGCTGCGGTAGGTACCAAATGGTCGGGTCACTCAATAGGCCAAGTGAACTTCATTAGACCCAAGCGAACGATGAGCCAGATTGGAGGTTGAACATGAACGAAGGAGAAGCAGCCGATCTCACTCATCTGGACTCATCGGGCCAAGCGCACATGGTTGACGTGTTGGGGAAGGACCCCACAAGGCGTCGCGCCGTTGCGAGATGTCAGGTGCAAATGAGCACCGAAACCCTGTCACTGGTCGCCGGCGGCGAAGCCCCAAAAGGTGATGTTCTCGCGGTAGCCCGCGTCGCTGGGATACAGGCCGCAAAACGCACCTCCGAACTCATTCCCCTGTGTCACCCTCTAATGATCGGCTCCGTCGCTATCGATTTTGAGTTACAGCCATCGCGCATCGTTGTCGCCGCCGAAGTCGAGACCTTCGAGCGAACCGGAGTTGAAATGGAAGCTCTTACCGCCTGTTCGGTTGCTGCTCTCACCATCTACGACATGTGCAAATCAGCCGACAAGAACATGACTATTACTGATCTAGCACTATGGGAGAAGACCGGCGGTAAATCGGGCGACTACAGCCGCAGATCGAACTGAAAACCGTCCAGTGCCAAATAGTTCCGAGTCCGACATTGCGTTGGACCGATCGGCTCGCAATACTTTATTAACTGCCCCGGCTCATTTGTTGTTCGAGATCGTGGCACCAGTTCGGCATTCAGACAAAAACAGCGAAGTGGTTTGCAGGTCAGCGAACCTGGCTTTGGAGAAGGGGGAGACAATTAAGTGACCGAAATTGTGCTCCTCATTCTCGCAGTCGTCTGGGCAATCGTCCTTGTACCTGGCTGGATACGTAACTTTCTTGACCGCGCAGGTCGACGCACCCCGATGGTGGCATGGCAGCGTCAACTCAACACGCTGTCCCGTTCCGCGCCAGCGGCAGGACTTCCGGCCCCATTTGGTGCGCGGGTGTTAACTGTCGACCGTCGCGGTGTGTACCAGAGACCGCGAAGTTCGGTCCCCAACAACAGCCGCGAAGCTGCGGTCCGGCGTCGCGACATTCTGCGCCTACTCGTGTTGGGCTCAGCAATGACTCTTGTCGGATGGGTCGGAGGAGGCCTCACCGTCGTCGGTGTCATCCATGTCCTTTTCGACGTTGTTCTCGTCACCTATCTGCTTTTACTGAATCAGCGCCGTAAGAAAGAGATACAGCGGCTGGCCGAAATTCATTACCTTCGGCCGCCGGTAGCACTCGCCTCTGAGGTGCACAACGGGGGTATGGGTCGCAACGCTGCGCGCTAAATTCATTAGTTCGATCGAGCATGAATCACAATCTTCTACCTTGAACAAATTTCCGGTATCGTCCAAGCGTCCCCACGGGGGTGTAGCTCAGTTGGTAGAGCGCTTCGGTCGCATCGAAGAGGCCAGGGGTTCAATTCCCCTCACCTCCACGTCAGTCACAGCTACCAGATGTATCGCGCCATCCCTCAAGTTAAGTCTGGGATTATTGGCGGTCCTCCTACTCGTTGCAGGATGCGCCGATCGACGTAGCGAGAATCGATTCGCGGGACTTGAAGTTGACGCGCCAGTCGTCATGCCGGACCCGATACTGACCGATACCGAGGGCCAACCATTTGCAATGCGATCAGACACTAAGGGCACGGTGCGACTCGTGTACTTCGGATTTACCTCTTGTCCGGATGTGTGCCCTCTGCATCTGGCTCAGTTGAGCGAAGTCTTGGCTCGGCCCGGTATGCCTCCAAACGTAAAGGTTCTCTTCGTGACCGTGGACCCGGGACGGGACACACCAGCGATCATGAGAACGTTTCTAGATCGCTTTAGCAGCGACTTCGTAGGGCTCACCGGTACAGACGGTCAACTTCTCGAAGTTCAGCGACAATTCTCGGCATTAATCGCGCTCCCGGGGACTCCTGAGGAGAGTGATTCTCGCGACATCGGCCATGATGGCCGCGTCTTCGCATTCGCGCCTGATGATTTGGGTCGAACTCAATACCCTCATCCGACTCGGCAAACTGCATGGACTAAGGATCTACCCATTCTCGCGGCCCTCCGATAGCGTCCAGGAATAACCGGTCCGAACGACCAAAAGAAAAGGGTTGATCGTGTGAGGTTCTGGTGCTCAACGTTGGAAGAGCCGTGGTCTTGGACGTTTCGCGCCTATCCCGGCGTATGGGTCGCCATCTTGTGTCTAGTCGTGCCTTATTTCTATATGCAGCGAAGAGCCCCCAAGATCGATGACAGCGACGGTACGCAGCAACGGAATTTTGTTGTCGGGGCCCTCTTACTATGGCTCGCTACAGACTGGCCTCTCGGCCTGCTCGGAGCTAGCTATCTGGCGTCTGCTCACATGGCACAGTTTTTGATTTACACGATGGCAGCCGCCCCTCTTTTGCTGCTGGGCACTCCTGAGTGGATGGCAAGACGGGTAACTCGCCCGTTAGGGCTTTATCGATTAGCGGGCAGATGTTCGCGGCCGGTAGTGGCAGGTCTGTCATTCAACGCGATGCTGATATCGACTCACTCGCCATGGGCTGTCGACAATCTGCGCGTCAACCAGTTCGGGTCCTTCTCCATGGATGTCCTGTGGCTAATAGGGGGAGTGGTGGTGTGGATCCCAATTGTGTCACCGATACCTGAACACAAAATGACGAGCTACCCGGGGCGGATGGCTTACCTGTTCCTTTCGCTGGGGTTAGTGCCATCGGTACCGGGCGGGTTCCTTACATTCGCCAGCTTCCCTTTATACGCGACCTACGAATTGGCGCCGAGAGTTCACGGGCTCGGAGCTACCACTGACCAGCAATTGGCGGGCCTGGTGATGAAGCTTGGTGGGATACCAATCGTCTGGGGCACGATCGCTGTGCTGATGTACCGGTGGAGTGAAACGAATCGCGCAGAAAACTCAACTGTTCGAGCCCAGCGGCCGTGGACATCCGCGTCGGAAGACGAAGGTCAATCAAGCACTGAGGCCGACCAATAAAGCGCAACCCACACCAGACCGGCCGTCACCAACAGCGAGGCTAGAGAAGCCCAAAGGTTGTAACGGGGACCTAACGTGCGGCGGGTCGGGCGACCAAACATGGGTGCATTCTGTCAGGCAAAATCGGCAAATGTTTTCAGCCTCCGAGTCGGTGACCCTCTCGTCGGCGAAGCTCGACGTTGATGCTCAGCTTTTCCAAATGCTGCTGCAGCGTTAGATGACCTTGCGGAATTGGGTGGTTCTCGAAGAAGCTCCGAATTTCTGCGGCAAGACGTGGAGTGGAGAGCGAACGAATCCCCGCGACCATTCTGGGGATGGAGTTTTGCGGGAATTTCGTGTTGAGATCATCCCATCGATTCCGGACCAGTTCCCAAGCAAGAGACCCGTGCTGGCGATGAGTCATGGCAGCCGACAAAAGGTACGGGGCGTTCTGGGTTCGAACTTCAGAAGTGATGAGGTCGAGAGTTTGCTCGAATAGCTCCATGTCTTCAAGCTCAAGCAATGCCATTAGATAACGAACCTCTAACTGAGGGGTGGGCGCTTCGCGGTACAGACCAACGAGGGTTGAGTGAATTGCGTCGCCTCCGGCCGCAGCCGCGACCCGTACCACGGCGGCAGCCAAGTTCGGTTCGACTGTGTTGCCGGCGCTTGCCCCGGCAAAGAGATCGTTGGCCATTTCTCGCACAGAGCTGTCGTGGCCTGTGGTTCCCGCTGCGACGAACAACGCTGCGCGCAACTCGCGGTCGAGATCAGGTTCATTATCCATCGGCTCGAAACCCAGTACCCCAAGACCGGTTGTTGACAGATCCCGAATTAGAACTGACAAACGTTGTTGCCCTGCCGCGTCTGCAATGGAGTACAGATGTTCCAGGGAAGACAGCATTCGTTGCCAAACCGGGAGGTCGGTTTCCGAAGCGAGGCCAGTGACAAGAGCGATATGTTCTTCCGCTGCGAGTTCGCCAGCCAAAACTGATGACCAGGTGTCGTCAACGAGCCCGTAACGTTCGGCCTCGGAGAGCACGTCGAGAGCTCGAGATGACAATGCATCACGCAACACCTTGTCGTAGCTGACTCGATAAAAGCCGTGGCCACCCGCGTTGACTACCACCCATTCGGGGGCTCCACCTAGATCAATGGTCGCCTCCTCGTCCTCAAGGAGTAAACGCCTCTCCACGGTTTCCGAACGCACTTGCGCACGGACGATTATCGGGACATGCCACGTTGCTGACTCAACCTCGCCATAACCGAATCTTGACTGTCGAACCGTGACGCCTTGCGTGCAGGCTTTGACTGAGATGACTGGGTGACCACCCTGAAAAATCCAAGAGTCCATTGCCGCTCGAACCGGCATACCTGTGGCGGCCTCCAACGAGTCCCACAAGTCGGTCGTGGTGGTGTTGCCGTAACTGTTGGTGACCAGATAATGATTCACCCCACTTCTGAATTGTTCAACTCCTAGGAACTGTTCAAGCATGCGAACGACGGCGGCACCCTTTTCGTATGTCAACACGTCATACATGGCCTCAGCATCTTGCGGCGAAACCACTTCGAATTCGATCGGCCGAGTCGACGCGAGAGAATCGGTATCGAAGGCAGCACCTCGCTCCACGCAGAACCCGTCCCAGCGTCTCCATTCAGGACGAAAGGCGTCAGTCGTCGCGACCTGCATAAATGTCGCGAACGCTTCCTTCAACCAAATGCCGTTCCACCAATCCATGGTGACCAGATTTCCGAACCACATATGAGCGATCTCATGAGCGATCACATCAACAATGCGAGTTAACTCTGCTTGGGTTGTCCTCTCAGGGTCCGACAACAAAAGAGTTTCTCTAAAGGTTACGCACCCCAAGTTTTCCATCGCCCCGAAGGCGAAGTCAGGCACGGCGATAAGATCCAGCTTGCCGGCTGGATAAGGAATGCCGTAGTAGTCGACCAGCCATCTCAGGCTGAACTCGGCGGCAGATAAACCAAACTCGGTGAGATCACCTTTGCCGGGAACATGAACTATGCGAAGAGGCACTCCGTTTACGTCGACTGGGTCTGTTGCCTCCAACTCACCCACAATGAATGCGACCAAGTAGGTCGACATAACCATGGTGTCGGCAAAGGTGTCTTCCCGCCGGCCATCATCAAGTTTGGTCGAACGTACCAACTCCCCGCAGCTAATAGCCATCAACGAGTTATCAACCCTCAGGGTCACACCAAAAGACGCCTTTAGATCCGGTTCATCGAAGCAGGGGAAGGCTCGCCGAGCGTTGGTCGACTCGAACTGCGTCGTTGCGATTAAGCGCTCTTGTCCGGCTTCGTCTGTCCAAGTTGACCGATAAAATCCGCGCAACTTGTCGTTCAAAGTGCCTTTGAAAGAGCAGCTAAGTCGCGCTGAGCCGGGTTGAAGAACAGCAGGAAAGACGAACTCCGCCCTCTCGAGTTCGTCATCCATAACCACAGAACTTGCTTGAAATATCTCGTTCTGCTCAACCGAAACGCTTTCGATCTCGAGCTCCGCAGCGTTGATTACTACGGTGTCCGTCTCGTCAATTACGTCAACGTCGACGGCCACGGTGCCTCGGAAAGAACTGCCGTTCAAGTCAGGTTCCAACGTGATTGCGTAGTGTCTTGGCAATACCTTTCTAGGTAGCCGATGCGGGTTCTGGTCGGTCACAGGCCGAACCCTATACGCCCCTAGTGAGCTTCATCGAAGTTGACTGACTAGGGTGCCCTCGCGGTTCTACCCGAAAGTAGACATGACCTTCAGTCAGTCCGAAGAGAAACTCGACGTTGTTGGATTCGGCAACGCCCTTGTTGATGTTCTTTCTCACCAAGAAGAAGCGTTCATTGAACGAATTGGAGCGACCAAAGGAGCGATGAACCTGGTTGATGCTGCGAAATCGGCAGAACTATACGAACTCGTCGGCGACCACACCACGGTGTCTGGCGGCTCAGCGGCAAACACCGTTATCGGTATCAACTCCTTTGGGGGTACCGCGGGATATGTGGGTCGAGTCTCCAACGACGAACTAGGAGACATCTTCAGTTCGGACATGCAGCGTCTTGGCATAGCTCACACAACGCCGCGAGCCCCAGCTCACGATCCAACTGGCCGGTGCATAGTTTTCATCACTCCCGACGGGGAAAGAACTCTCAACACTTTTCTCGGAGCCTCGAACGGCCTGCGTTCCTCGGACGTCGATTTGGATCTCATCGGACGAGCAAAGCTGCTGTTTTTAGAAGGTTATCTCTGGGATCCTCCAGAGGCCAAGACGGCAATGCGGTACGCGGCGTCAGCTATCGGCGCAAAGGGTCGCGTGGCATTAACTTTGTCGGACCAGTTCTGTGTTGAACGCCACCGTTCATCTTTCCTTGACTTAATTGACGAACACGTCGACGTGTTATTTGCGAACGAACATGAAGTCATATCTTTGTTTGAGGCCGATGAGTTAGACCGAGCACTTGAGATGGCGCGAGAACTTGTAGATCTGGCAGCCGTGACGATGGGAGCGGGAGGGTCCGTTCTCATCACTCAGGACGAATTCACGAGACTCGAGGCGGACCCGGCGGCCCGGGTTGTTGACAAGACCGGTGCCGGAGATCTCTACGCTGCAGGCGTCCTGTACGGACTAGCCCGCGGTTATGACCTGCGACGATGCGGCCAATTGGGGTCACTAGCAGCGGAGGAAGTGATTGCTCACGTTGGCCCCCGTCCAGAAATGTCACTCCGCGATCTTGCTGGTGTCTTGGCTTAGCTACGACTCTCGTTTGAACCACGACAATGCGACGCTGCCAAGATCTTCGAGTTGCTCAACGCATTGAGTCCGAACCGAGGCAAGGTCATGTTGAGGGTTGGGAACGAACTGCTCAAGATAAATTTTCACTTTTGGCTCGGTTCCACTAGGTCGGATCGCAACCCGACTGCCGTTTTGTGAACGGAGTTCAAGGAGGTTCGCGGTGCGAGGGGAAGGCTCCTCAAGCCAATCCCTGACTTCAACTATTGGGCTTCCGGCCAATTCGTGAGGCGGAGAACCCCGAAGAACTTCTAGAGAGGAGCTGATTTCTTGAGTTCCGATGTGAGCGCTTACCTGGTGTGTGACGTACAAACCGATCTCAAAAGCTAACTCGTCTAGGCGTTTCAGCGGATCTAGACCCCTGCTAGCGAGGTCGGCCACCATTTCCATAAATGTCACGCATGCGGCGATTCCGTCCTTGTCGAGAACCTCGTCGTTTACTGAATAGCCGAGGGCCTCTTCGTAACCAAATATCCAATGTGCATCAGGTCTCTCTGCTGCTGGCTGCATGATCCATTTGAACCCGGTAAGCGTCCGGATGTGTTCAACTCCGCGCAGAGCACAGAGCGCAGCGGCTGCTTCAGAAGATACGACCGAACTTGCTGTTAGGCGATTATTTCCTGTTGTGTTCGACAATTGATGATCACACAACAACAGTCCGACTTCGTCTCCAGAAAGTTGATGCCAGCCACGGACCGTTTTGATAGCCACGGCTAACCGATCGGCGTCGGGATCATTCGCGATAACTAGGTCAATGCCAGCGGCATCCGCCACGAGATGTGCCTCGGTCATGGTTCCGGGTTCCTCAGGATTCGGGAAAGGAAGCCCGGGAAATAAACCATTCGACTCAAACTGTGACTCGACTCGGATGGGAGCCTTAACACCTGCCCGGGAACAAGCCATTTCTAAGGTGTGGCCTCCGACTCCGCATAGTGGCGTGTAAACCCAGTCGCCGTGAAAATCTGAAGACGCAGCGCTCCGGTTGGCTGGTATCACGGCACCCACATAAGAAGAGATCGCGGTCCCCAAATCCACATGGTTCACGTCCTCTAGCGAAGCAAGATCACTTTCATTTGGTAGCTGCGAAAAAGTCATGAACTCTTCGATTTGTCTGTCTGTCGGAGGTCGTATTTGGGTCCCGTCCGGTCCGAAGACTTTGTAGCCGCTGTCGGTGGCCGGGTTGTGGCTGGCCGTAACCACGATCGCGGCTGCTGCCTGTCTTTCTCGTAGATGCCAAGCAATCACGGGTGTCGGACATGGGCCATCGATTAGCCAACAAGTGATTCCCATTGCCGTTAAAAGGCGGGCCGAATCCGACGCATAGATATCAGATTCGGGTCGCCCGCCGAACCCGATCATTACGCCTTTGTGAGTGAGGCCGAGACTCCGGAGGTATCGCCCGATCGATCGCGCCGCGACTCGCACAGTCACACGGTTCATGCGCGCCGGGCCAACTCCCCGTTCAGCCCTAAGTCCGGCCGTTCCGAACCGTAGGGGTTCGGCAAAATTTGCTGCTAAAGCCTCAGGATCAGCGGACAGTTCCTCCAGTAGAAGAAGAGCTGTTGGATCTGGGTCGGCCTCGACCCAAGCTAGGGGTGCCACTGTAAACCCTTGGTCGGGATCACTCACGCAGCCATCCTGCCTCATTCGGAGACGGTCGAAAGGTACCGTTGCCTTTTCACCACCCTTTTACCGATGCTTTTTCCCACATTCGCCTTTGGCTTGTTCTTCGTTGTCGTCTTCGTACTCAATTGGTTGACGCGCCCCCATCCAATTGTTTGGCGCGTCGTCATTTTTGGATCGAGCCTCTTTTTTTACGGGTGGTGGAACTGGCGTTTCGTCATTCTTTTGTTGTGGGCGATCGGCTCTAATTGGTTTGCCGGAAACAAGATTGATCGATGTCGACAACTCGGCTTGCAAGATGGAATTCGTGCATGGACAACTGTCGCGATCGCTAGTGACCTAGCGCTACTTGGAGTTTTCAAGTACTACGACTTCTTCGCAGTTGAGTTATCGAACTTATTGGGTATTGGGACTGCGCTTCCACTGCTTGAACTGACGCTACCGGTAGGGATTTCCTTCTTTACCTTCCAAGCCATGAGCTACGTCATCGACTTACGGCGCGGCGTTATTCAACCAATGAAGCCACTTGATTTTGCCGTCTACCTATCGTTTTTTCCACAACTGGTGGCTGGCCCCATCGTTCGGGCCTCGGAGATGGCTCCACAGATTGCGAACCGTCCAGACCCACGACAGGTGCCATCGGCCGAGGCGTTTCATCTGATACTTCGCGGCCTCTTCAAAAAAGTCGTTGTGTCGAGTTGGCTTGCGAGCAATTTGGTTGAAGATGTTTTCGCTGATCCTGAGGCTCACAGCGGCCTTGATGCCTTATTCGCTGTTTATGGCTATGCAATTCAGATTTACGCAGACTTTTCGGGGTATACAGATATCGCCATTGGAGTAGCACTTCTTCTTGGATTTCGCTTCCCTCTTAATTTTGACCGGCCGTATAGAGCTCTCTCGCTGAGAGATTTTTGGCGTCGTTGGCACATCACCCTGTCGTCATGGTTGCGCGACTATCTATACATTCCCCTCGGCGGTAACCGCGGACAAACCGCTGACCTGTACCGGAACCTTCTTATCACCATGCTTTTGGGTGGCCTGTGGCATGGAAGTACCTGGAACTTCGTTATCTGGGGTGCAATACACGGCGTTGCTTTAGTGATCGAGCGATCGCTACCGATCCACCGGATACACCCGCTTGGAAGGTGGGTGATCACGTTCCACGTGGTCTGTTTCGCTTGGGTTTTCTTCAGAGCGGATTCCTTTTCTGGTGCATGGGAGGTCTTATCGGCCATCGCGACCCCTTCGGGAGACACCAAACAGTTGAACGTGGGGTTGATACTGCTCATATTCTCCGCGATCGGTGCTCAATTCATCACCAAATCGGCTTCTGCTCGCCTAGCTAGTTGGATGAGTAGTCGTCCGACCTTGCTCCAAGGGATAGCTTTTGGGATCGGTCTTGTTGCCATAGACCTGCTAGGTCCCGACGGAATAGCGCCCTTCATCTACTTCCAATTCTGATGGAGAAAATCATTCACCCTGAGTCGGCCCCGCAGGCAGATCCGAAAAGCAATAATCAAGGTGCTCCAGCGGGGAGGGTTCTGATAGCGGGCCTTGTTGGCTTGCTTGTCGCCGTGTTCTTGAATTCAGCTGCCTTGGTGACGGACGCGAAACGCCTGCCCGATGGGGCTTCGCGTTCGTTAGCTTTAGCTATCTGGACCCCCATTGAATCGGGAGCGTCTTTTCTCGGGTTGACGTGGCCGAGAGCGGCTGGTGAACGATTGCTAGGTCGCTCCGAACCAGAGCAGTCGATCACACTGTTTCTCGAGCCAACAGAGATTGAGACCGCGTCGAAGGAAGAGGAATGGCTGGTAGAGGGAGTCGAAGAGGAACAAGAGTCAAAAAACTCAGCGATTGTGGGGCTTGCTGAGACACCCGAGTCTGTGTGGAGTTCAGATAGCCGCTTTGAACTGTGGGTTGTCGGCGACTCAATGGTTCAGTTTTTTGGAGACACCTTTGTGTCCCTGGCGGAGACCTCGGCTTCGGTTCAGGCAACCTCGGAGCCGGTTCTAGCAAGTGGCTTGAGTCGTCCCGATTATTTCGACTGGCCTACACGGATTGCCGAAATCATGACGAATCATGATCCGGATGCGGTGATTGTTATGTTCGGTGGGAACGACGCGCAAAACATTCGCGCGGCTGACGGTAATTGGCTTGAGCGATTCGAGGATTCCTGGTTGCAGGAGTATCAACGGCGAATAGCGAGGATCATGGATCTCGTTACCTCTGACAAAGAACGGATCCTTTTGTGGGTGGGACAGCCACCGATGCGCCTCCAAGGTTTCGATCAGCGCATGCAACTCGTAAACAAGCTCTACCGGACTGAAGCAGCTGGACGAGAACGGGTTCAATACGTTGATCTTCGTGAACTGTTCACCGACTCTTCGGGAAAATACGCCAAGTATCTTCCTGATGAGTCAGGGAAGCTTGTGGATGTGCGGCTGAGCGACGGAGTGCACTTGAGTCACTGGGGCGGAGAATGGCTGTCGGCGCTGCTGCTTCAAGAACTCAGAACGTCCCCAAAGATCAACGAACTGTGGGATAGATGAGAACGCGGGTCATCTCATCGTTGTTAGTCACCGCGGCCATAGGTTTACTCGGGGGGAGTTCGAGTTGGGCAGACGAACCTCCAGAAGCCCCGCTATCAGAGTTCGACCCATGGGGAGCCCCTCACCTTCGCTGGCCCGACCCGAATAGTGCCCTCCTCGGCGATGACGAGACCTATTACTACTGGACGCGTGACAACCATCGGGCGCTATTGGCGGAACCGACAAAACAAAGGCCTTTGCGTATCTGGGTGGGCGGCGACTCCCTGGCCGGAGGTGCAGCTCTCGGATTTCGGATCCTTGAACGGACTGAAGATCGTTGGATTTATACCGAAGATGTTAAGAAGTCGACGGGGATAGTGAGCGCTTGGTATTTCGATTGGGTTGACTATCTCAAAGACGAGATTGCTGACGGGCCTTACGACGTTGTCGTCTTGTCGATCGGAGGAAACGACTGGCAGGGATTTCTCGGTGGGCCGACAGAAAAGGGCAGCGCTGAATGGGTGGAGAAATACCAATCCAGGATCACCGAAATGCTCGCTATCCTTGATCGGCCCGGGAGGCTTGTTCTTTGGGTCGGACTGCCTCATTTCCGTATTCCGTTCATGGTGCCCTTGCCCGATGTAGTGAACCCAATTTCCCGTGAAGTGTTTGAAAACGGCGAGAGGTCCGACTGGGTGGACGCCGCCTCAATCGTTTCGCCAGACGGAGTCTGGACCAAGTACGTCTTGGATGATGACGGCACACAAATTGAGGTTAGAACCGATGACGGCACCCACTACCAAAGCAAAGGAGCTCAGTTGATAACAGCGGCCGTCGTCTCTGCGATCGAGCGAAAAACGGGCTGAAGACCTGCAGACCGTGAAGGTCAGCCTCTTCCGCAGTTAGGCCGCTTGCCGTGATTGGCCTTGTTACGACGAGCGCGCAATTTTCTCTTCTTCGTGCGCTTCGACATGTAGTTCAGGCTACCGGGGTGTTTCAGAATTCCCTAAAGCGGTTCCCGTGCCTGATAATTGCTTGGCCATTATCAGCCGATTGCTCCGACGTCTCTCAACTTCTCCACGTCTTCGCTCGCAAATCCCCAGTCCGTAAGTATCTCTTCAGTGTGTTGGCCTGGGGCCGGCGGCGGCATCTGAACCTCGCCGGGTGTGCGACTGAACCTAGGAGCGGGGCCGGGTTGAATCACCCCGTCAATCTCCACGAACGACCCGCGCGCGACGTTGTGTGGGTGTTGAGGGGCTTCTGATAGGTCAAGTACGGGGGCATAGCAAACGTCGCTTCCAAGCATCACCTCGTCCCATTCGTCGCGGGTTTTCGAACGGATGAGATCTGCCAGCCTTGCTTTTTTGTCGATCCAGCCATCTTGGTCGTTGCGCGCAGTTGTTGGGGCGTCTTCCAAGCCTGTTAGTTCCACTAATTCATCGTGAAACTTGCCTTCGATCGATCCGATAGAGATGAACTTGTCGTCAGCGGTCTCATACACCCCGTAGTAGTACGACCCCCCGTCAAGAACATTGTCTTCCCGCTCATCAGACCAATGACCTGAGGCATGCATGCCGTAAATGGAGCCCATGAGAGATGCCGCGCCCTCAGTCATCGCGGAGTCAACTACCTGACCCGTACCTGAAGTTCTGGCCTCTAGCAAAGCAGCGCACAGTCCGAAGGCCAGATAGATGCCGCCGCCACCGAAGTCGCCGACAAGATTGAGTGGTGGTGAAGGTTTGTCTGCTCCACCGATCGCGTGTAAGGCGCCAGTCAAAGCGATGTAGTTGATGTCATGACCAGCAGCGTGCGCCATCGGACCATCTTGGCCCCAGCCGGTCATTCGGCCATATACCAGCTTCGGATTCCTCTCCAGGCACTCTTCGGGGCCCAGTCCTAGCCGCTCAGTCACTCCCGGCCGGAAGCCTTCAATTAAGGCGTCCGCTTCCTCAACGAGTTTGAGTACCGTTTCGACACCATCAGGGTTTTTCAGATCGACCGAAATAGACCGCCGGCTTCGGTTCAAGACGCTGTACTTGCGGCCCCTGTCAATTCCCAGATCGACCTGGGCCATGCGGTCAACTCTGACTACATCAGCGCCCAAATCAGCTAACAGCATGGCGCAGAACGGACCGGGTCCGATGCCTGCCAGCTCAACGACTTTGACTCCACTCAACGGTCCCACAAACTTCTCCCCGTTCGGTTAATGCCTAGATTCTTTCACAGCACCGTTACCGCTACACGATGACGGGTGGTTCACGTCAGCCGCCGATAACCTCGGCTGCCAATGGAAAGATTTGGATTTGTTGGCCTGCCGAACGCCGGTAAGTCCTCCCTCTTTAACGCGTTAGCCGGAGGAGGAGCGCTCGCGGCTCCATACGCCTTCGCCACAACTGACCCAAACGTTGGTGTCGTCAAAGTCCCCGACTACCGGCTTGACGCGCTTGCGGCAATGAGTTCCAGCCAAAAAGTTGTGTATTCGACCACGGAATTTGTCGATATTGGAGGCCTGGTCGAAGGTGCCAGCCAGGGCGAGGGGTTAGGGAACAAGTTCTTGGCCGGCATCAGAGAAGTGGACGCCTTGGTGTTTGTTCTGCGCGCATTCGATGACGAAGACGTGCCCGGCCCAACTGAACCGTTGGAACATCTACGCGTCGTCGAAATCGAACTCACCCTCGCGGATCTCGAATCAGTTGAGTCTCGAATTGAACGCCGTCGAAAGGCCCTACGAGCGGATCCTCGCGACCCCAACCTGGTTGCCGAAGTCGATGCCCTTGAAGTTGCACTCCACTCGCTGTCAGAGGGTACGCCCCTGTTTCGCGCCGAGCTGTCAGATGAAAGGAAAGCGGCCTTGCGCGAACACTTCCTGCTGACGAACAAGCCTGTCATGGCGGTGCTCAACATCGGAGAAGACCAGCTTGAGCAAGCCGCCGACCTGGCGTCGGAAATAGATGACGCCCTTCCCGGCGCTGAAGTGCTGCCGCTCTCAGTGCAACTCGAAGCCGAAGCAGCGGTACTACCCACCGAAGAACGGACCGAGTTGCTTGAAGGCCTCGGCCTAGGCGAAGGCGCCCTTCCTTTGTTCGTACGTTCCGCACATGGACTCTTGGGTTTACACACCTTTCTGACTACCGGAGAGCAAGAATCACGTGCATGGACTTTCAAAAATGGTTGGAAGGCGCCCCAATGTGCGGGGAGAATCCATACCGATTTCGAAAGAGGGTTTATTCGTGCTGAAGTCATAGAGCACGATGTGCTCCTTGACCTGGGTTCATGGTCCGCCGCACGAGATGTCGGGCGTCTGCGCCTGGAAGGGAAGGACTACCGAATGCAGGACGGTGACGTCGTTGAGTTTCGATTCAACGTATAGGGATAGACAGTCCGGCAGGGGAAACCGAAGTCGACATCGCGGTCGACCGAGGCGCCAAATGACAAAATGTCCTGGGGTCGCACCAAATGAATGAAATTTCCGAAACACCCGATCAGGGCACGCTTTACTTGGTAGCTACGCCGATCGGCAATTTGGGCGACATGTCCGAACGAGCGCGCGAAGTTATAGAACAAGCTGCGATCGTTGCCTGCGAAGACACCCGGCGAACAGGGAGACTTCTAGAACTTCTCCAATTGCGTGCCCGACGGCTACTAGTCGCTAATGAACACACCGAACTCTCGGTTGCATCGACGGTCATCGAAGTACTCGTTCAGGGACTAGACGTAGCGCTCGTGACTGATGCCGGCACTCCCGCAATATCTGATCCGGGGCAGCATTTAGTGCGATATGTCCTAGATGCGGGATGTCAGGTATCTGTTGTTCCAGGGCCGACAGCTGCAGTAGCAGCGTTAGTGCTATCGGGACTCCCGACGAGTCGATGGGTGATGGAAGGGTTCTTGCCTAGGAAGGGCAAAGAGCGAGACACCCGGTTGGCCTCACTAGCGGTCGAAAAGCGAACGACAGTGCTATTCGAATCACCTCGGCGGTTGAAGACGACACTTCAGGAGCTTGCCGACCTTTGTGGTGCTGACAGACCCGCAGCAGTAATGCGGGAGTTGACCAAGCTGCACGAAGAAGGCGTTCGCGGAAGTTTGGGTGAGCTCGCTGCACGGTTCTCCAATCAGGTGAAAGGCGAAATCGTCGTCGTCATCGGTGGCGCCGCAGACGTGACAGTCGATGACGACGTCGTTGTAAGCGCTCTACGGAAGGAGTTGGAGAGTGGAACGACCCGGCGCGCCGCGATCGATCACACGTCGGCAACTCTTGGCGTCGCCCGCAACCGGGTCTACGCCCTCGCTCTAGAGCTGACCGATGATCCCTAAGTCGTAAAGGCCGACGGCTGGGCGAAAACGGATCGGTACCATGGCATTCGTGGCTAACCCCTACTACGTCACTACACCGATCTATTACGTGAACGATGCACCGCATATAGGGCACGCGTACACGACCATTACTGCTGACGCCGTTGCGAGGTGGAACCGCCTGCTGGGACGTGACGTTCACTTTCTGACCGGGACAGATGAGCACGGCCTCAAGGTCCAGAGAGCCGCAGAAGAAAATGGGTGTAGCCCCAGCGAGTGGGCTGATCAAACAGTCGTTCGCTTTCAGGACGCTTGGGCTCAACTGGGAGTATCGAATGACGACTTCATCCGGACCAGCGAAAAGCGTCACCACGTAGCGGTTCAGAAGCTACTGCAAGCCTGTTACGACAACGGCGACATAGACCTGCAAACTTACGAAGGTCTGTATTGCGTCAGTTGCGAGGCTTACTTCAACGAAGGCGACCTAGATGAAGGTAACTGCCCCATCCATGGCCGCCCGGTTGACCATGTAACGGAGGAGAATTATTTCTTCAAGTTGAGCCGCTACGAACAACCCCTCCGAGATTGGTACGACGCCCATCCTGATTTTGTTGTGCCAATAACAAAGCGAAACGAAGCATTGGGATTCATCAACCAAGGACTGCAGGACTTCTCAATCAGCAGAACTTCGATCGATTGGGGAATTCCTCTTCCCTGGGACTCGGATCACGTCACTTATGTCTGGTTTGACGCGCTTACCAACTACATCACTGCGGCGGGATATGTTGACGAACCATCAGTATTTTCTAGATATTGGCCAGCCATTCATCTGATAGGCAAGGATATTCTTCGCTTCCACTGTGTCTACTGGCCTGCGATGCTGATGAGCGCCGGCCTGACACCCCCTAAGCGAGTCCATGTTCACGGCTTCTTGCTCGTTGGCGGCGAGAAGATGTCCAAAACCCGACTCAACCAAATTGCGCCCGCTGATTTAGTTACGGATTTTGGCGTTGATGGAGTTCGACACCACTTCCTTCATGATCAAATGTTCGGTCCAGATGGTGACTTCAGTCATGAAGGCATGACTACCCGATACAACGCGGACCTCGCCAACAACCTCGGCAACTTGCTTAGCCGCGTCACGACGGTGGTTGGCTCGAAATGTGGTGGTGTCGGAACAGCAGCGCGTCCAGACAGCCCGCTTGCTTCTGTTGTGGCACATGAATACGTGACAATTGCAGAATGTTGGGAGCGGATATCGCCTTCAGAAGCTCTCGACGCAACTTGGAGGATTATCCGAGAGACCAATGCATTCCTAGAAGAAGCTGAACCCTGGAAGGCGGAACCTGGCTCTGAAGTCGAGGCTATTTTGGGTGACGCCCTTGAGGTGTTGCGCATCGTGTCGATCCTCGCGTCGCCTGCTGTCCCAGATGCGTGTGCTGAAATTCGTCGCCGTATTGGGCTCGCCGATGAAGCCGAAGAACAGCGTCTTCCCGAAAGTATTGAGTGGGGCCGATATCCCGCTGGACTCTCGGTGGTCAAAGGAGAACCGCTATTTCCGCGACTCAAGTAGATGAAATGCGCTGGACGGACAATCACTGTCACTTACCAGATGACGGTGACAGCGCCGCCGAAGTGGTGGAAGAAGCAAGGAAGCTTGGTGTGGAGCGGCTCATAGATGTGGGAACTTCCGTAGAACACAGCATCACGTGTTGCAGTAACGCCAACCGATTTGAAGGCGTATGGGCCACGGCCGGGGTGCACCCTCACGCCGCTGACGAAGGAATCGATGGCCTCGAAACCCTTCTTCCCTCGTCGGGGGTTGTAGCGGTCGGAGAATGCGGTCTCGACTACCACTACGACAACTCGCCCCGAGACACCCAACGACAAGTGTTTGCTGATCAAATCCAATTAGCCCACCGCTACCGACTCCCGCTAGTCATCCACACAAGGGAGGCATGGAAGGACACTTTCGACATTCTCGACGCTGAGGGGGTCCCTGAACGCACTGTTTTTCACTGCTTTACGGGTGGCCCTGAAGAGGCGAAGTCCGGACTTGAACGTGGCGCAAGCTTGTCCTTTAGCGGAATTATTACCTTCCCTAACGCCCCCGAGTTGCGCGCTGCAGCAGCCCTAACCCCCGCCGATCGATACATGGTGGAGACTGACGCTCCATACCTCGCGCCGGTTCCCAAACGTGGGAAGCAGAACCACCCGGGGTGGGTGGCACTGGTAGGCGCGGGCGTGGCGCTAGCGCGGGGAGTTGAAATTGAAACGGTCGCCACCGAGTCGTGGAATAACGCTTCAAAGATTTATCGGTTCGCGAGGTAACTCGGCGTTCGCCAGATGTCAGTAGGCTCAGTTAACCGGCTGCGATGTGGAGTGGGTGGCGGTGCAACCTATGCATCAAAAGTTGCGGCGAGGAGTCATCGTTCGCTCTCTATTGGCAGCTTTGGTCGTTGTCGTTGTCGTGATGGCAATCAATGACTCCACAAGGAGCACCGATAGAGAAGCCTCACCTCCGATTGTTCGCGCCGCCGCAGAGGCCCCGTTGCCGGATCTTTCCGAAGCCGGATTTCGCCTCGGAGGCCTTGCCGTATCGCTGGTGGGAAGCCTTTTCTCCGGCACCCAAGTGGCTATGGACCTACAGGGCTCTTCAGCGACGTCGACATCGCTGGTTGTGGTCTCACCAACGACGGTGGTTCGCGAAAGCCCTGTGACGACATCAACCTCGACGGTTGCGGTCTCGTCAACGACGGTGGTTCGCGAAAGCCCTGTGACGACATCAACATCGATAGTCGTGGCGAGCACAGTTACAACAAGCCTCGCGCCCACCACGAACGCCCCAACCACGGTTCCTAATACTGAAGAACCTGAACTCGAATCCACACAACCGAACGTTGATCCAATGATATTTGGGCAGCCCTACCTGAATAGTTGGCCAACCTTGGACATGTGGGACCGCATCGCATGGTGCGAATCGCGTCGCACCTGGGACGTGGACACCGGAAACGGGTATTTCGGGGGCCTACAGTTCGCCTTGGGCTCGTGGCAGTGGGTCGGAGGGACTGGAAACCCGGCCCACGCCACTAAGGAAGAACAGATCTATAGGGCGAATCTGCTGTGGCAAGCTCAAGGCTGGAACGGTTGGCCCGGGTGCAAGAAATATTTTGGTTGGACGAGGTGGCAAATTAGGCAATGACCTTGTCTCTCGCTGACGTTCGCCGTCTACTTGATGAAGCAGAAGTTGGCCCGAAGAAAAGCCTCGGCCAAAACTTTGTAATCGACCCCAACACGGTGCGCCGTATAGCGCGCCTATCTCGTGTCGGATCCGAGAGTCGGGTCATCGAAATTGGTGCAGGCCTCGGATCCCTGACCCTCGCCTTGATCGAAACTGGAGCCCAGGTAACAGCTATCGAGACCGATAAGGCCTTGATTCCGATTCTGACCGCTCTCGTCGGCGATGATGCTCGCGTTATTCACGCCGACGTGCGGTACCTAAGGTGGGACGAAGCCGTTCCTGGCCACGGATGGGACCTCGTAGCGAACCTCCCTTACAACATCGCAACCTCGGTCGTGCTCACAGTGCTCGATGAAGTTCCATCAGTTAGTCGCATGCTTGTCATGGTCCAACAAGAGGCCGGGGAACGATTGGCTGCAGCTGCCGGAGACTCAGCGTATGGAGCAGTGTCGGTTCGTGTTGCTCTCAGGGCGAACGCTTCGATCGTCGGCATTGTCGGGTCTTCCGTCTTCTACCCGCGGCCGCGCGTTAGTTCCGCGCTGGTAGCAATCGAAAGAATTGATCGCAACATCGAAATGGAAGTAGAACACGAACTGATAAAACTTCTTCGAGTTAGCTTCAACCAACGTCGCAAGATGCTCCGCAAAAGTTTGAAAGGACACGTTGACAAAGAAGCTATGGAAAGAGCGAACATAGCGCCTACCTCCCGACCGGAAGAGTTGGACCTACTCGACTGGCTCGCACTCGCTCGCATCTCCATAAGCGGACAACCATGACCGTGACCCATCTGATCGCGCCGGCAAAGCTCACCCTTTCGTTACGTGTGACGGGAGTTCGCAGCGACGGCTACCACCTGATTGATGCAGAGATGGTGTCGATCGATCTGTGCGACGAACTTATTCTGTCGAAGGGTTCGGACTTGGTGGTCCGCTCAGCTGGATCTGGCTTAGAAATACCCGTCACCGAAAACAATCTGGTTGCACGCGCACTAGACCTAGTAGATCGCAAAGCTGACGTAACTATCGAAAAAAAGATCCCCGCCGGAGCTGGTCTGGGAGGAGGTTCAGCAGACGCCGCCGCGATCCTACGATGGGCTGGTTTTGACGACCCGATCGCTGCTTCGGCTCTCGGAGCCGATGTAGCGTTCTGCCTACAAGGGGGCAGAGCCCGCGTTCAAGGAATCGGAGAGCTACTTGATCCCCTACCCCACTTGGATCGAGAGATCACCATTCTGATTCCACCGATAGGTATATCCACTCCAGAGGTATATCGAACTTGGGACGAGCTCAACGGACCGACAGGACCACACGGCAACGACCTCGAAGATGCTGCAGTCGAAGTTGAGCCTCAATTAGCAGAGTGGAGAGACATCTTGAGCGAAGCGACGGGGATGCGAGCCCGCTTGGCCGGAAGCGGCGGCACCTGGTTTGTTGAAGGACGCCACGAGACCATCGTGCATCGAGGCGTTGCCTCACAAACTGTGCGCACTATGCCATCCATCGCGTAACGAACTGAAGCGTCTAGAGACTGAACTGATAAAGCCTGAGATAGTTATTTGTTACGACGTTGATAACGCGTGCGTCGAAGCATCTTCTTGTGCTTTTTCTTTCGCATGCGCTTACGACGCTTTTTGACTAGGGATCCCATGTGAATGTGCATGGTAGCTGGAGTACCAGCAAGACCCAACGTGACATTCGAAGGGGTTGTTCCCTCCTACGACCCAAATAGGACGTCTGCCATCGTTAGGCTAGACCCGTCGACCGTGCGCAATCCGCGCATCGATGGTCGGGGATCGTTCAACAGGTAGGACATCGGGTTTTGGTCCCGACAATGGAGGTTCGAGCCCTCCTCCCCGAGCTGACATACCGCGACTAAATTCTTGTTGCTATCACCCGCTCCAAGGAATGGAACCGTTCGACGTGAACCGACTTTCATCCGAACGTCGCATAGGGGCGATGGTGCTTGCTGCAGGCAGAGGATCGCGCATGCAATCGGCACGGCCCAAGCCACTTCACCTTCTTTGTGGTCGACCCATGATCCGCTACGTCATGGAAACGCTCGAGGTACTCGATATAGAAAGCACAGTCGTAGTCGTCGGGTACGAGGCCGAGGCAGTTGCGAAGGCGTTGCATGAACACGCCGCCGATCCCGCGCGAGTCAACTTTGCCGAGCAAACTATTCAACGCGGCACAGGAGATGCTGTCTACGTAGGTCTGGGGGCCTATGAGCCTCATGAACTTGATGACAAAAACTTTGACCTAATTGTTCTCCCGGGTGACACGCCACTTCTCACATCTTCATCGCTAATAGCGCTGCACCGCGAGCATGTCGATTCACGGGCGGCAGCGACATTATTGACCGCAAAGCTTGAAAATCCTTCTGGATATGGGCGAGTAGTGCGTGACGAACAGGGTCAAATTGACCGGATCATCGAACACGCCGATGCGACGACAGACGAACTCGAGATCCTCGAAGTCAACACCTCGATTTATTGCTTCGATCGCAGCGCGCTCGTAGGCGCCCTCGGAAAGGTCAATACCCAAAATGCTCAGGGCGAGTACTACTTGACCGACGTCATCGAGGTCCTGCGGGACACCGGTCACTCGGTAGCTGCCTTAACCACTGACGACCCTGACGAGGTCCGCGGAGTCAATGACCGTCAGCAACTGGCGGAATGCGAGGCCGTATTGCGACAGCGAACTAGTAACAAATGAATGGCTGCCGATGTCACGATGTCGGAGGCAGAAGCGACTTACACCGACGCGACGGTTCCGCACTCATCGCACGTGACGCTGCTTCTAACACCCTCCTCCAAGTTGATTGCGAGACCAGCGAAGCTAGCCAGGGGCTCTGCAAGTGCGTCTGACCGACACCCGCGCAAGCGCCAGATCCGAAATTCGATCGCCCTCGACTGGCGAAGCACAGATCGGCGATACTCGTCGAATCAGCCCATACGCTGTATTGGACTCGGGAGTCGAGGTCGCGTCGGGTACTGTCACGGGACCGTTCTATAACTCATCCTGAATTTGGAGTTGCGATGGAACTCGTCACCAAGAAGCGCCTACACCTATTCACCGGTCGAGCTAACCCTGCTCTCGCGAACGAAATCGCTAGACATCTCGGTATTGAGCTTGGCGATCCTGGACTCGTTGACTTCGCCAACGGCGAAATCAAGTGCCGCTTCCAAGAATCAGTGCGCGGTGGCGACGTGTTCATCATTCAATCTCACGCCGCAACTGAAGGCATGAGCGTCAACGATGCAATCATGGAACATCTGATCATGGTGGACGCGGCTCGGCGGGCTTCGGCAAAGCGCATTACGGCCGTGGCGCCCTTCTACGGTTACGCCCGGCAAGACCGCAAAGCACAGGGCCGAGAGCCCATAACAGCGCGACTAGTGTCAGACCTACTGCGGCGAGCAGGCGCGGACCGTCTCGTAAGCATCGACCTACACAGCGGACAAATTCAAGGATTTTTCGAAGGTCCAGTCGACCATCTCACCGCAGCGCCTGTACTCATCGACTATTTGCAGTCCATGATTCCCCCGGGATCAGTTGTTGTTTCGCCCGACACAGGTCGGGTTAAGGTCGCCGAACGGTACGCGAAGCGACTGGACTGCGAAGTCGCCACGATTTACAAGCGCCGCTCCCTACACGCAGAAAACGAGGTAGAAGCGTTAGGGGTGATGGGCGATGTCAGCGATCGGACTTGCGTCATTGTTGATGACATGGTTGACACCGCGGGAACGATTTGCGCCGCCGTCGACACCCTCATTGAACATGGAGCTTCGGAGGTGTTGTGCGCCACAACACACGCTGTCTTCTCGGGCCCAGCTGTGGATCGACTCAAATCTTCGGAATTGAGCAAGGTCATCGTGACCGATACGGTGCCTCTTCCCGAAGCGAAACGTTTCGACAAACTAGAGATACTGAGTGCCGCTGGTATTCTCGCCGACACTCTTGAATCGGTGTTTGAGGACACTTCTGTATCTGAAATCTTCGACGGCGAAAATCACTCATAAGACACTTGCTCGTTGAGGAGTGAGTGATGCGTAGCCGCTGGCTCTACAATGGTCAGCCGCCACGGGACGGCTTCGGGAGAAGAAGACCCGTTGTCCTTATTCGCAGGAGTGGTTAGCGATGTCATCAGATCTGAAGCTTGAGGCCGAGACCGGCCGAACACTCGGTAGTCGTTCATCGCGGAGTCTTCGCCGCAGCGACAAGATTCCAGCAATTGTTTACGGTCAGGGCTCTGACCCACTTCCGGTGACGCTCGATAGACCGAAGTTTCGTGCCGCGCTAAACGCCGCAGGCCCCAACGCAGTGATCACACTTGATGTCGATGGCAGTGATTATCTGACTATCGTCAAAAATATGCAGCGTGACCCCATAGCTAATCGGGTTACTCACGTCGACTTCATGCTCATCGACCTAGACCAGCGCCTGGTGGTCGACGTCCCGATCAGCCTGGTGGGGGAGGCCTTGATCGTAGTTCGAGAAGGCGCCGTCGTTCAGCAACAAATGATGACACTTACCGTCGAAGCCCCTGCCGGCAACATCCCCCAACTTTTTGAAATTGATATCTCAGAAATGTCCATCGATAACCCAGTCCGTGTGTCGGACCTAGAGATGGGAAGTGGGGTCATCCCTCAGGTCGAAGACGACGCGCTTATCGCTATTGGTCAACGCAGTAGGGCGGCCGTTGCAGCTGAAGAAGCGGAAGACGAAGAGTCCGATGAGCTTGAAGAGGGCGAAGAACTCGACGGCGAAGCCTCAGATAGCGCCGAAGAAGCTGGCGACGACGCTGGCGACGATAGTTAAGTTGGCCGGCAATGTCGGTCTTTCGTCGTGCCGCAGAGCGGCGCGGCACGCCGGCGGACTACCTCGTATTGGGGCTCGGTAATCCCGGTGAGCAGTTCCTAGGTACACGACACAATTTGGGATATGAGGTCATTGAACGACTAGCCGAGATCGCGGGAGTTTCTCTTCGTTTTTCGCGAGCTGATCGATCCCGAGTAGCCACGACTAACCCTTCAACCCTTCGTGTTGTCTTGGCATGCCCAACCACGTTCATGAACTTGAGCGGGGAGTCAGTGGCTTCACTGATTCGCCGAAACGGTGTCGCTCAAGTGAGTCGCCTGATCGTCGTTCATGACGAATTAGACCTAGAGCCCGGACGTGTCAAAGTGAAACTTGGTGGTTCGGCAGCGGGTCACAACGGGCTCAAGTCGATCCGTCAGCATCTCGGAACCGACGATTTCGTTCGGGTGAGGATTGGGATCGGTAAACCGTCGAATCCGCAGGCAGGCAAAGACTGGGTGCTTAAGAAACCATCCAAAGCAGATCGCTTACTACTAGATGCAGCCGTTCAGATGGGAGCGGACGCCGTCGAAAAAATCACCAAAGGCGGCGTAGATCAGGCAATGAATGACATCAACGGTTTGTCACCGTGAACCCCAATGGGCTTCTTTCATCGTTACCAGGTCAAATTTCTGACGACAGTGTTCTAAGCCAGTTACTCGGCAGAAAGACCGCGGAAGTAGCGGTAGCCGAGGCTGCGCAGGCGTTCTTCGTGGCAGGTATTGTCGAGACATCTGATCAGGCCCCAGTCCTGGTGGTAACTCCGACCGCCAACGACGCCGAGATGTTAAGCAACGATCTGAAGGTCTGGTTGGGAGCAGACCAGGTTGGAGTCTTCCCCGCATGGGAAACACTTCCGTTCGAAAGAGTCAGTCCCGGCATAGAAACCATGGGACAGCGACTTGATTTATTAAACTGCTTGAAGGAGGGCCATTCTCCCGAAGTCGTCGTAGCGCCCATCAGAGCCCTACTCCAGCGCTTAACTCCAGATGCGCCAGACATTGCATTCCTCGAAGTGCATCGCGGAGGAAGCACTGACCTTTCCACGCTTTCCCAATCATTGGTTGCTCTCGGTTACCGCCGCGAATTCCAAGTTGAACACAGAGGTGAGTTCGCTGTCAGAGGCGGCATCATGGATATCTTTTCAGCGACCGCCGATTCTCCTATCAGAGTTGACTTGTGGGGGGACGAAGTCGAACGCTTGACCGAGTTTTCGGTCGGAGATCAAAGATCTACATCGGAAATAGATTCAGTCACTATCTTTCCCGCTCGAGAAATGCGACCAACTCCCACCCTTCGCTCGCGTGCCAAGGAACTGATCGCCAGTGAACCCTGGGGAAGAGATCATTGGGAACGCATCGCAAACGGCGAGCTATTCGACGGGATGGAGTCATGGCTGCCTTGGCTCGCTCGCGAGGAACTGGTTCTTGCTGACCTACTGAACCCCGAGGCGTTGGTTTTGCTGATCGACCCCAAACGTCTCAAGGATCGATCTTCGGATTTGATAGCTGAGGAAACGGACCTGGCACGAACGCTTGCCGGAACTTGGCAAGCGGTTGACTACGACGGGAACCCACGCAGTTTTCCCGCCCTTCATGTTTCGTTCGAACGGATGCTGAAGAACTGTGCCGCCGGCGTATGGACGATTGACAGCACCCCGACAGGACCCACTCAACCTAAATTTGAAACCTCGCCTTGGGAGACCGCCTCCGGCAACCCGCAGCGCCTCCTTAATCAATTACGAGAACTCTCGACCACCATGGGTCAACGCCTAGTTGTTGCAGCGGACGGTGCAGGGTCAGCTCAACGAATGGCAAAAACTTTGCGCTCCGAAGGTATCGACCTTCGGGTACACACAACAACCTCCTACGACGGCGAAGCCGGTGGACACGTGATCGCCTCGCCACTCGAACGCGGCTTCATCGCTCCCACCCTCGCATTGGCCGTCCTCACAGAACGCGACATCACGGGTCGCCGCAGAACTCACCGAACCCCGCGTCCGCGATCAGGGTCACAACGAACCTTCGAAGATTTACAACCCGATGATCACGTTGTACATCACCACCATGGTGTCGCTCGTTACCGTGGCATGGAGCACCGGATTCTCATGGGTTCCGAACGCGATTATCTCGTGCTTGACTTCAAAGGAACCGACAAGCTTTACCTGCCCAGCGACCAGATCGAACTGATCCGACCATACACGGGAGGGGAAACACCAACCCTGAGCCGAATGGGCGGCACCGACTTCGCGAAACAAAAAGCCCGCGTTCGCAACGCCGTTTCTGAAATTGCCCAAGAACTGGTGGTGCTCTACCAATCTCGACTAAGTACTCCTGGGTATTCGTTTCCCGCGGACACACCATGGGTGAACGAACTCTCAGAATCCTTTCCTTTTCAGGAAACACCTGACCAGTTAACCGCCATTCAAGATGTGCTTACCGACATGGAATCGCCTCACCCCATGGACAGGCTCATATGCGGCGACGTCGGTTTCGGCAAAACAGAAGTTGCAATGCGAGCAGCTTTTAGTGCTGCGGCTAACGGAAAACAGGCAGCGGTCCTAGTACCGACCACTCTTCTGGCTCAACAGCACCATCAGACGTTCACCGAAAGGTTCGCTAACCATCCAGTAAGAGTCGAAGCCTTAAGTCGATTCCTAACACCCGCCCAACAACGACGCGTGATCGCTGAAACAGCCGAAGGCGACGTCGATGTCTTGATTGGTACTCACCGGCTGCTATCACAAGACGTCCAATTTAAGGACCTGGGTCTATTAGTTGTGGACGAGGAGCAGAGATTTGGGGTCTCACATAAGGAAGCCATCAAGAAATTCAAAACCGACGTAGACGTATTGACCCTAACCGCCACTCCAATACCCAGAACGCTGGAAATGAGCCTCACAGGGATTCGAGACCTCTCTCTCTTGCACACCGCTCCAGCCGAACGACTACCAATACTCACCCATGTCGGCGAATACGACGACAGAGCAGTAGCTGAGGCGATCAGACGAGAACTCCTCCGTGAAGGCCAAGTTTTTTTTGTTCACAACCGAGTGGAAGATATTGCCGAAGTTGCAGACGAACTGCGGCGAATGGTTCCTGAGGCGCGTATAGGAGTCGCCCACGGGCAGATGGACGAAGGATCATTGGAGCAGGTAGTTATTGATTTCTGGGAGCGACACTACGACGTCCTTGTCTGCACCACCATCATCGAATCAGGCATCGATATGCCAAGCGTCAATACGCTCGTCGTCGACCGAGCCGACATGATGGGCCTCGGTCAACTACACCAGATTCGTGGCCGAGTGGGAAGATCCGGGCAACGAGCGTACGCATACCTTTTCTATCCACCCAACCGAACCTTGACAGAGAAAGCTTTCGAGCGCCTAAAGACCATTGGAGAAGCAACACAGTTGGGCTCAGGCTTTCGAATTGCGATGCGCGATCTCGAAATTCGCGGTGCAGGCAATCTTCTCGGAGGTGCTCAATCGGGCCATATCGCCGCCGTGGGATATGACCTCTACTGCGAGATGGTTACTGAGGCCGTCGCAGAACTGAAGGGTGAGCCGCTCGGACAATCACGTGCAATCAATATCGACCTGCCTATCCAGGCTTACCTTCCAGAGGACTATGTGCATCTCGAAGAGCAACGCCTCGAGGCATATCGACGGCTCGCCGGAGTGACTGAACTGATCGAAGTCGCCGACATAGAAGCTGAATGGGTTGACAGATATGGGCGCGTTCCAGAACCGGCACAGACCCTGCTCCACATCGGATTGCTAAGAGCCGAATGCGCTCGCCTGGGAGTGAGAGACATCAGCGTTGCGAACCGCGATCGAGTACGACTGTCACCCATTGAACTGAGACACAGCGAACAGGTCCGATTCAAGCGCTTATTAAAGGACGGGCCATACAAAGGAGGTACTTATAAGGAAGACCTCAAGGAGTTGACGCTGCATGCAAACAAGGCCGGGCAACAGTTACCCGGTGAGGTCTTTGCCTTTCTTCGCGAACTCCGACCCGCCGATTAACAGGTTCAACGCCTACCCTTTCGGCCGTGGTTCACTTCTTCTCCAAGCCCCATCGCCCTCTGGCGATAGCTTCCCTTTGCCTATTAGCGGTGACCGTTGCAGCGTGCGGTAGCCCTTCCAACTCTGAAGATGAACTTTCGCGTGATGAAATCTTCGACCGCATCGACCAAGACGACGATGGGGTAGCGCTACGCAGCGACTACCAGACAGCAATCGCGTTAACGGACCCCGTCAAGGTCGTAGCGTCTCATCCGAAAGGTGACATCACCGTCGAGGACGTTCTTGCCAGCTTGGCGGATTCTCCGCCTAGCGGCCTCATTGACCCCGCGAACCCAAAGAACGAGTTATTTACGGCCCGACTTACATCCATGTTGAGACTCCGATTGGCCGCCGTAGCAATTCACGACGCTGGATTCGCCGTCGAATTTGAAGTTGACGACGAGCGACTGAACTCACAAGTCCAAGCCCATCTTGCCGGCGGCTTCGAAGATTGGGCCAGAGAAGAGGCATTTCAAGCAGATCCTCGGCTCGAAAAATTCTCGACACCCCACTGCGTCACCCTGATCGCAGTCACAACCGAAGCGGAAGCGAAAGTCGCGCGAGAAAGGTTGACCGCCGAAGAGCCGCCCCCAGTAGTTGCTGCGGAGATGAACGCCCCAGGCACCACTAACTCGCCCGATGGAGACGTCGGCTGCGCGAACTTGCTTACTTGGGCCAACACATTCGGGGAAACAGCGGCACCGCTTGGCGAAATGTCCTCTGGGGATATTTCAGAAATAGTTACCATGCCGTCGGAGTACAGCCCGACTGGCCGCCTTTGGCTGATCTTTGTCGTCCGAGAGTTACTCGACGACGAGAAAGACCCAACAGCACTGGGTCCGTTCGCACAGCAGGTACTCAGTGACCTCGTCACCGAATACCAAGTCACCGTTGACCCGAACATCGGAACCTGGGACTCAACTGCTTTATCAGTAGCGCCAGTTCGGTAATGGGAATTTGTCGGAAATAATCGTCGCAGGACTCGGGCCCGGGGACATCGACTTCTTGTCGCCAGCGGTACACAAGTTGGTAGCTACCCGCCCGGCGTATCTGCGCACCCGAAACCACCCATCTGCGGACGCGTTCGCGGATCTGAAATCGTTCGATCACCTCTACAACTCGGCCGACTCGATGGCTGAGGTTTACAACGCAATCGTCGACCAACTGGTGTCCGAGGCAGAACAACACAGCGAGATCGCATACCTAGTACCCGGGTCGCCCTTGGTGGCAGAACGCACCGTTGAGCTACTTCGGCTTAGAAACGAGATCAAACTCGAAATTCTGCCAGGTGTGTCCTTCCTTGATTTAGCGTGGGACAGACTGAAGGTAGACCCCGTCGAAAGCACTGTCACCATTGTCGATGGCCAACAATTCGAGTCAAGAATTGCTGACTTGACGGGCCCAATTTTGGTCGCTCAATGCGACGATAGATTCGTACTATCAGATATCAAGCTTTCTCTAGATGTCGCCGAACCCCCCGTAGTGACCGTCCTGCAGCGACTGGGATCCAGCGACGAAGCCATCTTTGATATCGAATGGACCGAACTTGACCGAGGATTCGACCCGGATCACCTGACATCCCTGTGGATCCCAGAAGTACCCAGACCACGCTCTGGCCAAGCAATGGCCAAACTGCATGATTTGGTTGGCCAATTAAGAGCGGAATGCCCGTGGGACCAAGATCAAACCCACTCAAGTTTGATTGGCGGCCTGCTTGAGGAAGCCGAGGAAGTGGTAGAGGCCATCGAACTGATGGAGCGCGGCGACGGTTCAATGGAAGGACTTATCGAAGAGCTTGGGGACTTACTTTTCCACGTAATGCTGCATAGCGCTATTGGAGAAGAAGAAGGGCTATTTGACGTTGCTGACGTGGCCTACGGCATCCGAGACAAAATGATTCGCCGACACCCTCACATCTTCGCTCGAGATCCCGACACTCCGATGCCTGACAAAGAACAGTTAGTGACCCAATGGGCGAAAATCAAAGCCGCAGAACAAAACAAAGGTTGAGTTCAGCCTGCGATATTGCTTCTAGCCAGAGATACCATCGGTTCTGACCTTATGAATCCTTTCCGTCCCTCAACCGTTCCCGGAGCACTCTGATGAGCAGCATCGTGAAGGTGCTGGGTCGAGAAGTCATCGACTCCAGGGGAAATCCGACGGTCGAGGCTGAAGTCGAATTGGAAAGCGGTTTCAGAGGACGAGCCCAAGTCCCCTCAGGCGCCTCGACCGGACAATTCGAAGCGGTTGAGCTGCGAGACGGAGATAAACGATTTCAAGGCAGGGGGGTGTTGACGGCGGTCCACAACATCAACACAGAAATCGCTCACGCTTTGCTTGGGCTCGACGCCCACGACCAACGTGCTCTCGATTGGACCATGATCGACCTTGACGGCACCGAGAATAAGAAGCGACTTGGAGCAAACGCTCTTCTAGGAGTTTCACTGGCCGCAGCACACGCCGCCGCTGCCGAAACCGGAGCACCTCTCTACCGTTACATCGGCGGCGCAAATGCCCATGTCCTCCCCGTGCCAATGATGAACGTCATCAATGGCGGCGAACACGCCGACAATAACGTCGACCTTCAAGAGTTCATGATCATGCCTGTAGGAGCGGCGTCGTTTTCGGAGGCTCTCCGATGGGGAGTAGAGACCTATCACTCCCTGAAATCGGTGCTAACAGATCGCGGTTTGTCCACCGGCATCGGTGATGAAGGCGGATTTGCCCCAGACCTAGCAAGCAACGAGGAAGCTTTGGCCCTATTAGTTGAAGCTATAGAACGTGCTGGCTTCAAAGCTGGAGATGATGTTGCATTAACGATCGACGCAGCCGCATCAGAATTTTGTCACGAAGGCCGATACGAACTCACTGGCGAAGGCAGAACTCTTGACTCGAATGACTTCGCTGGCTACCTGACCGAGTTGTGCGACCGATACCCGATCGTCTCTATTGAAGACGGAATGGATGAAGAAGATTGGGATGGCTGGACAGCGCTCACTTCCGCACTTGGTCAACAAATTCAACTGGTTGGAGACGACCTATTCGTAACTAACAGCGCGCGGTTGGAACACGGGGTGTCCCGCGGAATTGCAAACTCGATTCTCATAAAGGTCAACCAAATAGGGACGCTGACCGAAACCCTAGAAACTGTGGAACTAGCGGCGACAAGCGGCTACACCAGCGTCATGTCTCACCGATCAGGCGAGACTGAAGACACGACGATCGCGGATCTGGCCGTCGCCACCAACTGCGGCCAGATCAAGACCGGAGCCCCCGCTCGATCTGATCGGGTTTCCAAGTACAACCAGCTGCTGCGCATCGAAGAAGACTTAGGTGAAGCTGCGGCCTACAGGGGCCGTGCCGCGTTGGCGCTGGACTAGAGGTCCAGACCCCGCGGCTAGCGACTCCCGGCTCGCTGCTTTGACCTCTGAGTTGAGCCGCTTCCTCCAATCCGCCAGTGCGAGATTTCGGCTTGGTCGACTGGGACGAAGAACAGCCATCTCCTTGGTGTTAGTAGCCGCGGTCGCCGTGGCTGGAGCATCGCTGCTCCCGTACCGCCAATATCGCGACCAGGGGAAAAGCATCGAACGCGCGAAGCAGGAGGTAATCGAACTTCAAGAGCGACGCGAAGAACTCAAATTGCAACTAGCACGCGCGCGGGATCCCAAAGTGGTGGAACGTTATGCCCGCGAGCAAATGTCGCTTGTGCACCAAGGGGACGAAATCTTTCGAATTGTCGTCCCCGCGGACATCATCAACTTGCCGCGTGCATGGCATCTACCGGGAGTCGACTTTCTAATCACCGGGACTTCGCAATGACCCACCAGAGGGTTGCGGCCCCTCTAGACGTCAGTCATCACGCGAAAAGCCCGGTCAACGATGACGTCTCTGTACTGCGCTGGCTCCACTCCCCGCTGCTCTAACGAGAGTCGAATAATGCCGACCGCCCCCGCTGCTCGCATTCGATCCTCCACCGACGGCTCGGGCCCAACCAGATAGGCGTAGAACTCTCGAGCCTGAGCACGCAATCTTTGCCCAATAGGACTGTGTTGTATCGCTGCATCGTTGTACACCAAGCGAAACACGTGGATGTCATCGGCGAGCAAGTCGTAGTACTGACCGAGCACCTCTCTCATGGCCTCAGGGGTCTGATCGAAATCACGGATTCGGTCAAGTAGGGCATCGCTGCCGTCATGCAACTTTTCGGCAAGGCCCTCCAGTACCTCGTTCTTGGAGGCAAAGTGATAGTAGAGAGCAGCGGGCGTGATGTTCAGACTGGCAGTCAACTGGCGTATGGAAGTTCCGTCGTAGCCGTGCGTAGCGAACAATTGACGAGCGTTTTCTAATATCTGAATCTTCGTCTTTGCGAGGTTTCGGTTGTCTGAGTCCACCACTGCCATCCCCAGAAACTTATCTAATTTCCTTTTGAATTAGGTGCTTATAGCTGAGAAAATCAACGCCCAGTTTGTTTCAGGGTCGAAGAGGCCAGAGATAGTCCATGGCCCAGACCCTATGTTTGGATAACACAAATGTCCGGCCGAATCTTGGTCGAAGAAAGTTGAAACCCCTTCGGTGCAGCACTAGCGCCTCTGATGGGGCATGATTGGGGCCGGCCGAGAGGCTGCCCGACGGTTGAAGTAAGGGGACAATTGTGGAGATCAGCGTCACGGTCAACGGCGTGACCAGCGTCACCGATGTGGAGCCGCGCACGTTGCTCGTGTATTACCTACGCGAGGAACTTGGGCTCACCGGTACGAATGTGGGTTGCGACACATCATCTTGTGGAGCTTGCACCGTTCACGTCAACGGTGAATCAGTCAAGTCTTGCACCATGCTTGCGGTGCAGGCCGACGGACAGGAAGTAGCCACAATCGAAGGACTTGCTCCCTCTGTCGATCAACTTCACCCCATGCAGGAGAGCTTCCGTGACCACCACGGTTTGCAATGCGGGTACTGCACCCCGGGCATGGTGATGGCAGCTTGTTCGCTTCTAGAAGAGAACTCTGCGCCGACCGAAGCCGAGGTTCGTGAGGGCCTCGAAGGCAACCTATGCCGATGCACTGGCTATCACAACATTGTCAAGGCAGTTCTGGCCTGTAGCGGCCAGGACGTTAGTTGAAAGGCTTGATGAATGATTCCAGCAGCCTTTGACTACAAAAGAGCCGGCTCATCTGAGGAGGCTGTCGCACTGATCGCCGAATACGGTGATGAAGCGAAACTCCTCGCAGGAGGCCACTCCCTAATTCCCATGATGAAACTCCGACTCGCTGTCCCGACCGTCCTGGTAGATATAGGACAAGTCGGAGACCTCAGTTACATCGACGATCGCGACGACCACGTCGCGATTGGGGCCTTAGCCACGCACCGAAGCCTTGAAACAAGCGAGCTGCTGTTGTCGCAGTGCCCGATTCTGGCTCATGTAGCGAGCAAGGTAGGAGATCCACAGGTACGGCATAGAGGAACCATCGGTGGTTCATTGGCTCACGCAGATCCGGCGTCAGACCTACCTGCCTCCATGCTCGCTTTGGGTGGCTCGTTGATAGCTCAGGGACCGGCTGGAGAGCGCGAAATTCAAGTATCGGAGTTCTTCACTGGCTACTTTGAATCCGCTCTCACAGACGAGGAGATGGTGACCGAAATCAGGGTGCCGAAGGCCCCCGGGGATTCTTGGAATTACCAGAAGTTCAATCGTCGCGCACAGGATTGGGCGATCGTAGGAGTTGCGGCCGTCCAAGTGGAGGGTGCAACTCGGGTCTCTTTGGTCAACATGGGTTCGACCCCTTTGCGCGCAGAGGCCGTGGAAGCAGCATTGGCTGGAGGAGCTTCATCCGCGGAAGCTGCGGAGCAAGCGGCCGAAGGAACCGAAGCCCCCACAGACCTCAACGCGTCACCTGAATACCGAGCGCATCTCGCCAGGGTCCTCACTCGAAGGGCACTGAACGCTGCCGGAATTTCCTGACGGAACTCCCCCTCACATCATTGACCAGGTGTCGCTTCTGGTCGCCTCGGTGCCTTCTCTTTGATGTGGCTCTGCTCAATCCAGAAGGCCCGCGGCTTGGCCTCCATCAACCAACAAACCTGTTCCTGTAATAAACTTTGCCTGTTCAGAACACAGAAAGGCCACCGCTGCACCGAAATCGTCGGGGTCCCCGGTAATTCGTGCTGGCACCGAAGAGGCAGCAGTTTCTTTATCCGGCACGATCTTCGCGACCCTGTCTGTCCAATGGGTACCTGGTTGAGCGGAATTAACGGTTACCCCATCCGCCGCGACTTCTCGCGCCGTGATCTTAAGAAAACTCGTCAGACCCGCACGAGCTACTGAACTGGCCATCAAATACCCGATCGGTTGCTTGACGCCGACACTAGTGATGGCACAGACACGGCCCCACCGACGTTCGCGCATAGCGGGTATGGCAGTGCGGCACATCTCAATCATGGCCCGACAATTCATGTCGAAAGCAGCCTGGTAAGCATCGAGATCCGTATCTTCAAAGGTGCCCGGAGGAGGGCCCCCGGCGTTGGTAACGAGAATGTCTAAATGACCCAACGCGGCCGTCGCGTCTTCAATGAATTTCCGACCTGAGTTAGGCACCGACAAGTCTGATTCCAGGGTCACTACATCGCCGCCAATAGCTTCTGCAGCCGTGGCCAGCTTCGCCGAGTCGCGTCCGCAGATCGCCACTCGAACCCCATCAGCCGCAAGGGCCTTAGCCGCACCGAGACCCAATCCCGCAGATCCTGCCGCGATCGCGGCTGTTCGTCCATTGATACCCAGATCCATCTCTAACTCCCTTCGAAGGTCTGGCGGCAAGATATCCGGAACAGCGACCGTCGTGCAGAATGTACCTCCCGTGAAGGCTAAATCGGCTACAGGTCGTAGTCTGTTTGACGCATGTTCAACGTCCCGAGTTCCCCCGCCGAAGTTAGTGCTGCTCTGAGCGATCATGGCTACTTGACTGACGACGGCCTTGCCACGGTTGTCTACCTGTCAATGAGTATGGAGAGACCTCTTTTTCTAGAAGGGGATGCCGGAGTCGGGAAAACCGAACTCGCCAAGGTGCTCTCCGCTTGGACCGGTGGCGAACTCATCCGGCTGCAGTGCTACGAGGGTATCGATTCCGCCCAGGCCCTGTATGAGTGGGATTACACACGCCAACTTTTACATCTTCGCACCGCTGAAGCTGCCGGTAGAGCCGGGCGCGACACCGAAACGGTCGAAGACGAACTGTATTCCGAACGGTTCCTGATTCGACGACCATTACTTCGAGCCATCGATCATGCTGACGCGGAACGACCGGTTTTGTTGATTGATGAAGTAGACCGAGCCGACGACGAATTCGAAGCGTTCTTACTAGAAATTTTGTCAGATAACACCGTCACGATCCCCGAACTCGGAACCTTTGGCTCCAAGAATCCTCCGTTAGTGGTGATCACGTCCAATCGAACCAGAGATGTGCATGATGCTCTGAAACGACGATGCTTATACCACTGGGTGAATCACCCAAACCTTGAACGTGAAGTCGAGATAATTCGACTCAAGACGCCTGATGTGCAACACGCATTAGCTCAACAGGTAGCAGCGGCTGTCAACGCCATGCGAGGCATGGGTCTCTACAAGCCGCCGGGCGTCGCCGAAACCATCGATTGGGCGACTGCGCTCGGAAAGCTCGGCGAAACACGTCTCGACGAGAAGACAATTGCCGCAACCCTTGGCGCGGTACTGAAGTACCGAGAAGACCAGGAGCGCGTAGCAGCACAAGGAATTGAGATGATCATGGCCGCCGTCGCCGATGGCTGAAGTTCAGGTGCCCGAGCGAGTCAACGATCCAGCGCAAATCGCGGCCGCTTTTGGTCACCTTCTCCGGGGAGTCGGTATAGGGGTTCCCGTCAGCAGGGTCATGTCATTCGTCGAAGCTCTTAGCTGCCTGAGTCTCCAACGCCGAAAAGATGTCTATTGGGCAGGCAGGTCGACCCTCATCTCTAACCCCCACGACGTAGCTCTCTTCGACCGAACCTTCGCTGTGTTTTGGGAGAGAAAAAGAGCATCAGGCATCGAGGTCGAGGTGCCCCCGGTCTCAGTAACGCTCGCTACCGACACTGCCGAGGAAGACGGAGAACACCCCGAATCGGATGAGAACGAGACAGGCCCAACCCTAAGAGTCAGATACAGCGCCTTAGAGACTCTCAGAGAAAAAGACTTCGCCGAATGCAGCGACAAGGAACTGAACGAACTCCAACGGCTAATGCTCGGCCTTCGTTTCAAGTCAACGACTCGCCCTTCGCGAAGAAAGGTGACATCCAAACGCCAGACGCTAACGCCCGACCTGCGTCGCACAGTACGGAGGGCCCTCACTACAGGCGGAGAACCAATCAATCGCGAGTTCCTCGAAATGGACCGGCGACCTCGTCGCTTGGTTTTACTCCTAGATGTTTCAGGATCGATGGAGCCCTATGCGAGAGCATTGGTACGTTTCGCCCACGCGACAGTCGTTGGAAGAATGCGGGTAGAAGCATTCACCATCGGTACTCGGTTAACGCGAATTACGCGCGAATTGTCTTCGCGCGATCCAGACGCCGCGCTGAGAGCTACCTCGGACGCAGTAGCCGACTGGTCAGGAGGCACGCGCCTAGGTGCAACCTTGAGAGATTTCAATGATTCTTGGGGGCTCAGAGGCATGGCGAGAGGAGCGATAGTGGTGGTTCTCTCTGACGGTTGGGATCGCGGAGAGCCAGAGGTCTTAGCCGAACAGATGGAGCGCTTACATCGAGTGAGCTACCGCCAAATCTGGGTCAACCCGTTGAAACACACGCCGGGATACGCGCCGTTGGCACGGGGAATGACAGCTGCCTTGCCGCACACAGACGAGTTCATCGAAGGCCACTCGTTCGAGTCGCTCGAACGACTAGCTGCTGTAGTTTCAGCCTAAACGTGGGAACATTCGGGTATGGATGAGATCTTCGATGACATCGAAAGGTGGCGCGCTCTAGGCCAAAGAGTTGCGATCGCACGAGTTGTCGACATTGAGGGCAGCGGCCCTCGTGACCCCGGAGCAGCCATGGCGGTCAACAACATCGGCGAGGTAGCGGGCTCCGTTTCTGGAGGATGCGTGGAGGGAGCAGTAGTCGGTGAAGCCCTCGAGCTATTGGAAGGCCGCAAAAAAGCTGGCATTACTTCGTTTGGCTACAGCGACGACGAAGCATTCGCGGTTGGGTTGACCTGCGGGGGAACAATCCACTTGTTCATTGAGGAACTCGACTGGTGACATCGATCTACGAACGCTTTCGAGACCTGATCCGATCCGAGGTTCCAGTAGCCCTCGCGACCCTCATCGAGGGCCCCAACATCGGGGCCAAACTTCTCGTCGAGAAATCTGGTGCGACTTTGGGTGGCCTGGGCAGTGAACAGCTGGATCGAGTAGTTGGCAGAGACGCAATAGCCATGCTCGACGCGGGAACCAGCGAAGTTCGTCACTACGGTCCGAACGGCGAAGCTCGACAACACGACCTGAGCGCCTTTATCGAGTGCCACGCACGACGCCCCCACATGGTGATTTTTGGAGCCGTTGACTTCACTCGGGCGCTGGCCAGCCAAGCGAAGCTTCTCGGGTTCAGAGTGACGGTATGTGATGCGCGAGAAGTCTTCGCTACCAGGCGACGCTTCCCGATGGCCGATGAAGTAGTTGTTGACTGGCCCAATCGCTTACTCGAACGAATAGGAAGTGATCTTGGCCCTCGCGACGCAGTTTGCGTCCTCACCCATGACGCCAAGTTTGACGTGCCAGCGATTGTCGGAGCGTTGCCGACCCGTGTCGGCTATCTCGGAGCAATGGGTTCCCGCCAAACTCACGAAAAACGAATTACACGGCTAACGGAAGAAGGAGTAACCGTCGAAGAACTGGAGCGTGTGCGATCACCAATCGGTCTTGACATTGGAGGTCGAACACCCGAAGAGACGGCGGTTTCCATCGTTGCTGAGATTATTGCCATGCGAACAAATCGAAACGCGCCCAGTCTCAGCGAAGGCCAAGGTTCGATTCACTAAGCCAAGTGGTCACCTGCCCACTACCGTTCTCTACATGGACTTTTCTCTTTCTGAAGACCACGAAGCAATCCGCGACGGTGTGCGCCGCGTATGCGCCCAATTCCCGGACGAATACTGGCGAGAAAAGGACGAGCAACACGAATTCCCTTGGGACTTTTACGATGCAATGGCCGACGGTGGATGGGTGGGTATAGCCATCCCTGAGGAATTCGGAGGCGGAGGCCAAGGAATTACCGAAGCGTCAATCGTTTTAGAAGAAGTAGCAGCAAGTGGTGCTGCCATGAACGGTTGTTCGGCGATTCACCTCTCGATCTTTGGCATGGAACCCGTCCGAAAATATGGTTCGCCTGAACTAGCCAACGAAATCTTGCCTCAGGTAGCTAACGGATCGCTCCACGCCGCCTTTGGAGTCACAGAACCCGACGCAGGTACTGACACCACCTCGATTCGCACTCGAGCCGAACGCGACGGCGACGAATACGTGGTCAACGGCGCCAAGGTATGGACCACGAAAGCCCCGTACTGTGACGTCTGCTTGTTGCTCGTAAGAACAACCCCCAAAGAGTTGTGTGATGGACCAACCCAGGGCATGACGTTGTTATTGGTTGATCTGAAAGACCCCGCGGTGGACATCACTCCGATCCCCAAGGTCGGACGCAACGCGGTTGTTTCCTGCGAAGTTCGCTACGACGGTCTTCGTGTTCCAGTGAGTCGTCGAGTAGGGGAAGAAGGCGAAGGCTTTCGGTACATCTTGGACGGACTGAACCCCGAGCGCATTCTCATATCGGCGGAAGCGCTCGGAATTGGACGCGTCGCTCTCAACAAGGCCGTCACTTACGCAAACAATCGCATCATTTTCGGCCGACCAATTGGGCAAAACCAGGGCCTGGCGTTTCCGTTGGCTGATAGTCATGCCCGACTTCACGCCGCGGAACTAGTCGTCCGGAACGCCTCGTGGCGTTACGACAACGGACTTGACTGCGGGGAACAAGCAAACCTGGCGAAATATCTGGCGTCTGAAGCAGCTTTCGACTGTGCGGACCGAGCAATGCAAACACATGGCGGTTTCGGATACGCCAAAGAGTACGACGTCGAGCGCTACTGGAGGGAGAGTCGGCTGATGAAGATCGCACCGGTCAGCCAAGAGATGGTCATGAATTACGTCTCCAACAAAGTCCTCGGTCTGCCAAGGTCGTACTGACGTTGTGAAGGTCGCCGGTGCACTCCTCGCAGCTGGAATCGGTTCGCGCTATTGCGGTCCGACCCACAAGCTTCTGGCCAACCTTGACGGGGAAGCGATAGTGAGACGTGCCGCACGGTCGATGGTCAATTCAGGTCTCACGGATTTGCTCGTGGTTACCGGATCCGCGCCGGTGGAAGCTGTTTTGGCGAGCTGGCCTCAGTTGAAAATGCTCCACAACCCTGATTACGAAGAAGGAATTTCCACTTCCCTCAGGACAGCCACAAATTGGGCCGAGCGCGGTGGTTTCGACGCCCTCGTCGTCGGCTTAGGAGATCAACCGGGAGTATTGAGTACAGCGTGGCAGTCGGTTGCTGCTAGCAGTTCACCGATTGCAGTCGCCACCTACGGTGGACGCGCAGGAAACCCCGTTCGCTTGGCCAGCTCAGTGTGGCCTATGTTGCCCGATTCCGGCGACGAGGGGGCGCGCGTCCTTATGCGTACGAGGCCAGAACTAGTAGAACGGGTAGCCTGCCAAGGTTCGCCCGACGACGTAGATACCGTGGAGGATCTCGGAAGATGGAGTTGAAAAACGAATTCCGGGTCAGCGTTCCAGTCGAGCAGGCATGGGCAACTTTGACTGATGTTGAGTACATCGCGCCGTGC
>DASCSY010000001.1:0-46463 GCA_034399415.1 Acidimicrobiales bacterium | reverse complement strand
CACTTTGATGCCTTCTTGTTCAGCAGCGATCTCTTCGAGAATCGGGGCAATCATCTTGCAAGGACCGCACCACTCTGCCCAAAAATCAACGAGAACCGGAGTATCTGAAGAACCGATCGCGTCATCGAAAGAATTCATGTCAAGGTCAGTAATGCCCTCAGCCATCTTTGGCTCCTCATCTCGGGTGAAGGCACTCTACTGGCATTCACACATGGTTGATCGGCTTAGCTCCGCGGTATACCACGGAGCCGGCAAACAGTTACGGAGAGTGTTCTTCCAACCATCTTTCAGCGTCAATCGCCGCCATGCATCCAGAGCCAGCAGCTGTAATGGCTTGACGGTAGTAATCATCTTGGACGTCTCCGCAAGCGAAAATCCCAGCAACCTTGGTTTTGCTGCTGTTGGGTTCAGTCACGAGGTATCCATTTTCTTTGAGTTCCAGATGGTCATGGAACAGATCGGTGTTGGGACGGTGTCCAATGGCGATAAAGAGACCTTGGAGAGATAAAGATTTGCGGGTGTGCGTCACAGTGTCCTCAAGAATTACTCCCGACAGTTTCTTATCTCCCTCAATTTCAACGACTTGGCTGTCCCAAAGGATTTCCAGTTTCGGGTTCGCGAACGCCCGGTCACGCATGATTTTGGATGCCCTGAGTTCGGCACGCCGATGAATCAAATAGACCCGTGAAGCGAATCGCGTCAGAAAGGTTGCCTCTTCGACGGCGCTATCTCCGCCACCTACGACAGCGATTTCCTGATCGCGAAAGAAGAAGCCGTCGCACGTCGCGCAGGTAGAAAGACCATGCCCTAGAAGCCGTTGTTCATTTGGTAGTCCCAGCATCAGACTTTGAGCGCCGGTGGAAACAATCACAGTTTGAGCTTGGTAGTGGTCTTCTCCGACCCAAATCTGAAACGGCCGCGCGCTGAAATCGACCCGTGTGACTTTGCGCGTGACGAATTCCGCCCCAAATCTGGACGCCTGAGATCTGAACTGCGTCATTAATTCGGGGCCCATTATCCCATCAGGGAAGCCCGGAAAATTTTCAACCTCGGTCGTCAGCATTAACTGGCCGCCCGGCTGATCGCTTGTCGACGATGGTTCGCCTTCGATCACCAACGGCGCCATGTTGGCTCGTGCTGTGTAAATAGCTGCCGTCAGGCCGGCGGGTCCGCTACCGATGATTATGACGTCGCGAATGTCGTTCACATTCTTTCCTCTTGGACTGTTGACTGGATGGGCTTACGCCAGGCGCTTTGACCAGAAAAGACCACCGGCGATGGTGAACAGAGCCCCCAAGAGCAGATGAGCAGCCCAGACACCACCCGGTAGCAGGCTGTTGGCGACTTTCACGGCAGTGATAACTACCAGTGTTGTAACAGCTAATGCCGTAACTAAAAGCACAGCCCCATAAACAATAAAGCGGGCTATGAAAAGGAGAGGACCTGTAGTTCTCCCTCGGACTATTTCAACGAAGTCGACGACAAGCGTTGTGGCGCGATTCGCCAAGCCTGCCTCTTCTGACTTTTCGAGGGATGGAGAAGTCACAGGAGGATCCTACCCAGGACTTTTTGGGCAAAGGAAGCCGGCAGCACATCTACCCGTATAAAGGCCGACCGAAGACCTGGAGTTCGGTAATGGTTACTCGATGCCCTCCTGCAGGTAATTCTTTTCCCAAATCCGTTACCCACAACAAAAGGGTGGCCGCCGGGGCTCCACCCAAATTAACGGTGAGACTTCCGCTGATGTCGGTGCGGCTGGCTATCGCCTGACCCCAACTGTGTAACGCCCCTGTGCTGTCTTGAGAGGCAAAAATCTCAAACGACCAATTGATAGTTGGCGAACTAATCCGGAGTCGATCGATGTGTTGGGGCGGCCCTAACTTGATGATGAGGCCGACTCCGTCCTTTAAGTTTCCAAAATTACTCGTGGTGTATCGCTCGGTGTACCAACCGGTACTGGCGTCATCGTTGTTGATGAAATCCGTCTTTTCAGGGTGTTCTTCTTGATCGTTGCCCGCGGGGTCAAAAGGAACGATGAGAGTAATTTCCAGTAGTGATGAAACAGATGGCAGACGTGAAGTGACCGGAGTCTCGTCCGGTGAAGAATCCTCAATATTGTCAATAAGCAGGGTTTGTTCGGGCCCCAAGCGCACTTCTTCGCGCGTGTCTTCAGCAACTGGAGAACTGGTCTGGGTTCGGGTCGCCAACAGACCCGTGATGATCACTAATCCGGCGAGAACGGCAATAATCGCAGCAGGGGCCAACCAGGTCCGCTCAGCTTGCAAATAGTCAGCTTGAGTAATCTGTGCATCGTTGGACAGCGGCCCGGGATCCTGCTGAAGTGATCTGAGGGCTAAGACGAGTGCCGTTGCATCGGACCACCGGCCGTCTTGATCGACTGATCGTCTGATTATTTGCCTTAGCTGCGCGGGTATAGCGGGGTGAAGCTCATATCGACCCTGATGGTCAATCTGTGGCCTAAAGCCGACGAGTAGCGAGTGAAGCAGCTCACCCAGCGCCGTTATGTCCGCGCGAGGTCGAGCAGGGATGTCGGTAGCGTCGCTGGTAGGGGGACCTTCAATGATGACGACCGATCCGTCCTTTCTTCGCCCTACGTGGGAGCTCTGTAGCGCACCAAGCGCAAACCCGGCGTTGTGAAGCGTTGCCAATGCTTCGCCAAGCTGGATGCCGATGCTCGTTGTTTCTTGAGCAGAAAAGTGACCTACTCGGGATAGATGGTCTTCGAGGGTTTCTTCGGGCAGTAATTCAGTCACCACCCCGAAACGTTCTCCAAGGTCAATGGTGTCAAGGACATGCAACAACGCCGGATGTTCGAGCCGCGTTAAAGAACGTGCCTGGAGTTGGACACGCTTCCCAATTTCAGTTGAAGGATCCAGAATTCTGATTGTTACTGGTCTATCCAGGGTCCGATCTAAGCCGCTCCACGATTCGACAGGACCTGAACTGACGCGGTCATCGATGCGGTATCTCTGGTGATCGTCGACCGTCATTGGTGTCCAATGAACTCAATCAACTGGCGGTTTGGAACGCAACGCCAATGGTTCCGATGCCCGCGTGAGCCCCGACTACCGGACCCACTTGGCCCACCAACACCTCTGGTTGGACTATCGAGTTGATTTGTTCGACAAAGGAGTCGACGTCGTCGCACTCCGCGTGGATGACGAAGATGTTTTCGATGCTGTCAGCGTGTTCCTTGACCACCTCGACGAGATAATTGAGCGCTTTGCTTCTTGTCCGTTGCTTCCCCGCGGGTTCGACGACGCCATTTCGGACCTCAATGAGGGGTTTGATCGAGAGCATCGAACCCAGAAGAGAGCCGGCCGCGCCGATTCGCCCTCCCTTTCTTAAGTTTTCGAGTGTGTCCAACGCTGCGTGGACGTGAGTCCGAGCCGCGCCGTCGGCTGCGATATCTGCAATTTCGTCGATGTTGGCGCCGGCCTTTGCAGCTTGTGCTGCAGCTACGACAATTGCTCCCAGGCCGAGAGTCACTGTTCGACTATCAACCACCTTGACACTTATCGTGCCTTCAACTTCGCGCGCTGCTTGTTGGGCGGCTTCGATTGTTGCGGAGAGTTCTCCGCTAAGCACGATAGCGACGACACCACTTGCCCCCTCTGAGGCCGCGCGTTGGAAAACCTCAATGAATGCCCCTGGTGCCGGGGCAGCAGTTGATGGCAACTCGTCGTTTTGTCGACACATCTCCCAAAATTGAGCTGTGCTTAATTCCAGACGGTCAACGTATTCAGTATCCCCCAATCGAATCTTGAGGGGCACAATCTTGATCCCCAGTTGAGCCACCAGATCTTCAGGGAGATCGCAAGAACTATCAGTGACGATTTGGATGGAACTCATGGTGTTTTGTCCTCTGTGGGGGGTACCGAAATCGAACGGCTAGGTCGAAGACCTGAAGTTAATTCTGACATTGTCTGAGTGCCTAACACGAATGAAGTCATGAGATGCGCGAGGAGCGTTCCACCGCCAATGAGCGAAACACGCAGTAATGCCTGATGAACCGGGAGCCGCGTTAATGCGATAGCTGTGATGAGAGCTGTTGAACATGGCACCACATGTTTCCAGAAACCTGACCTCGTGAGAGCCGACAAACGCCAACCTTCCAAGACTCGTTTTCGGAGTTGCCAAAATTCAAACCAAGCACCCACCGTAGAGCCGACAGCTAACCCCACCGGTCCTAACCGCGCTGGAAGGTCTACCGCGTTGCGGACGGCGTCAGGCATCGGCCCCCAAACTAAGTTTCCGTCGCCGAACCCTACGAGCCTCTGATCCACTACCAAAATCTGTTCAAACTGAAACATCAAGAATGCCCCGACAGCCAGTGAGATAACCACTCGCCGGCCCGCGATCTGAGCTGGGCTACGGGTGTCGCCGACGCTGTAACAAAGATTTTGTAACAACCGAGATGACATTATGGCGGGTAGGCCAAGGGCGTATCCACCGAGTGTCAAGCCGATGACAGTCAAATCATCAGCGCTAACCCGGTTGCGAAATCCGCCGAGATTAAAAAGAGCATCAGCAATCTGGGGACCTGCTGCCAAGTACATCGCGATAATCGGCCCGACCAGCCAGAGCATTTGCAGCAATCTCTTCGAGAGCCGCTCGGCAACTTCACCAGTTTCGTCGAGGCGGCTGAGTTCGGGTAATTCTGCGGCGGCAACGCTTGTCGCTATCAGAGCGATAGGAAGCAGATAAATAGTTTGTGCAGCCCCCAAAGAGGACGCAGCTCCAATCGATAACAGAGACGCCAAAGCAAGATCGATAAACGACGAAAGTTGGAGCGCTCCCCTGCCAAGTACCGCAGGTGCAAATCTTTTCAGCACGATGGAAGTCGCAGGGCTTTTCCAGGACAAATTGAATCGGATATGTCGATTTGCCTTAAACACCGCTGGCAACTGGATAAGTACTTGCAGGAAGGATCCGGCAACTAACGCCCAGGCCAAAGTTGTTGCCGCGGAGCTATCAGTGAATTCGGAGACCGCTAAAGCAACCAGGGCCGCGATTTGGGTTGCGTTCCAAACGATAGGCGCGGCATATCCAAGAAAAAGTCGCCGGTGGCTGTTCAGCAGAGCTAAACACCAGGCGCTCAAAACTAAGACACCGGCGCCGAGCAGAATGATTCGAACTAAGTGAACGGTCAGATTGAACCGATCCCCTGTAAATCCCCAGGCGATAGCGCGAGTGAGAGGACCGGCCGCGAGAAATCCGATGGCAAACAAGCATGTGACTAAACAAAGTAAAAATGTGGCGACGCCCCCGGCCAGGCGGCCGGCCCGTTCGGGGTCGTCCTCCGATAACCGGCTGTACTCCGGAACGAACGCAGCGGACAGTGCTCCCTCGCCGAAAAGATTTTGCAGAACATTGGGAATTCGTTGAGCAGCAGCAAAGGCATCTCCGACAAGCCCTATCCCCAAAATATTCGTCACTAGGGCGGCACGAATAACACCTGAAAATCTTGACAGTCCGATACCAGCGGCGGCGGTGCTCGCCCCGAACCGAGTCATGACGGGCGGGCCTTTCTTTTCTTGGTGTCGATTATCCACCACACCGCTAAGAAAACTGCCGCTCCGATGGTTAGCCCGAGACCCACTCCAGTTGGGGTAGTCGCGCGAATAGCAGCTTGTGCTCGTCCGACAAGAAGCCCACCGTCGGGAGAATGAAGTTCGATTGTCACGGGGAATGAACCTGAGCCAAGAGCGCGAAGCTGAAAACGGTGCGTTGTAACACCAGGTCCCAAAACCAAAGTGGTGCTCTCCCCGTCGTCGAAATCTTCGACGGTCAACTTTTCTCCGATGATCCGCAACTCAACTCGAAGCGGAATGTCAGCACGATTCTGGAAGCTGAACGGAACCGATGCCTTCTGCGATGTCAACTGGATTGACTCGTCGGGGGGAATGTCTATCAAACTGGTCTGTCCCCTGACATTGCTGACGATTGATTCCCAAAGCGCTCGTTGGTCAAGAGGGGATGAATCGCTCGACAAACTGAAGAGCAAGTCTTGAGCCATTTCATTGTGTTCGGCGGCGTCTTCATCGCGGATCATCGAACGGAACGCAGCCAAGTGACGCTGGGCTTCTCGGTAGCCCGTGAAGTCCTCGGTTGTGGAACTCAAACGGGTTCTAAGTCGGTACTGCTGAAGTTCCCCGTCCTTTAGCAACAACGACTGAGTGATAGCAGCGCTTACCGGCACAGGTTCAACCAAAAAAAGATTGGAGAGGCCACTAAGGAAAGCCGCGGCGAAGTCAACGTCGCGAGCGTCCGCACTGAGATCTAGAGCTATTAAGGGCGTTGGCTGTTCAGTGAACGCAATCGTTGCAAGATGCGCCAAAAGACGGTGAGCCTGACTAGCTGAAGTGTCATGCCTCTCCTTAACTGAAAGTCGGTCAACAATCAGTGCCCTGACATTTGCATCAGTACCCAATACTTCTACTGGGCCTCGGGGCGCGTGCGGGGGGACAGGGGAAAGCGAAGAAGCTTCCACAATCACCTCTCTTATGCCACGTGCCCATCGATGGTCCACTTGGGCTGCATCGGCACTCCCGTGGCCAACCCAAAGAGTGGGTGGCGCCAAAGTGCCCAATCGTCGCAGGTGCTCCGAACCCAGTTCGAGAAGGGTTGAAAGTTCGAGACTGAGTCCGGCGTCCTCGAGCGTCGCTTCGTTGGTTGGCACGAAAGAGCTATGCACAAATTGGTGCAGGGTTTCTATATTTTGAAATCCTATTTCGGCGTCTCCATTTGATATGTCATCAAGCAAATTGGGGTGGAGCGTAATGGTCACCGGAATATCTGCATGCTTTGCCAAAACGTCGAACCAAAGTGCAACAACATCGTCGGTGTTGTGTGGTGAATTCGGAATCTTGGCAACAAGCACCACCGGCAGCTTCCGAGAGATTTCTTCGCCGAGGCGAATTAGATGAGTCACGATGCGACCGATCAGTTCCTGGCTTCCAGTCCGCATCTCCACCGTCATGGGGTATACCCCGGGTCGCGCGACGCGGATGGCATTTTTGTCGCTACTCGAAAGTGGGAATTCAACCGCGACTAGGCCCCACGCGTCAGGATCAAGATCCGATAAATCAACAGTCCGAGAAGCAAGTACCCCACCTAAGCCTTGTCCTTCAATCGATCGGAGAAACTCGGCCTCGTTAACTACGGGCTCATGAACAGTAACGATGATCTGGTCGTCATTTGCCACGACACCTGGCAATTGAAGGATGAGCTCCAATGACCCCGCAGCTTGAGCGGTGGGGGACTGATGAGTGATTTGCATTCCTCCCGAACCAACTTCCACCGCGTAGGCCGGCGCGGAAAATAGAACGAGAAAACAAAAGGAGCTTGCGATTGTAGGGAGCCAGCACAGACGCTTCATTCACTCACATCCCATCGCAACACCGCGAGACCTTTGCTTTGTCGGGTAAACCCCATGGACTCGTAGAGTCCCAATGCAGTCAAATTGCCCAATTGAGTGTTGACTAAGACATCAGTCACCCGTCTTTTTTGAAGCCACGACAGAGCATCGGCCACTAAGGAACGACCGATCCCGCTCCCTTGGTGCGTCGGATGTACCGCAAGTCGTTGGAGAAAACCTTGTCGCCCCGCGCGGCCGGTTATCGCAAAACCCTGTGGTGGAAGGTCAGCGTTAACGCGAACTCGGCTACTAGGCGTTGCTTTGATGGCCTCTGACAGACCTGCAGTATCGAATTGCCAAAATTTGGGAAACGCTGATGCGTCGATGTCAAGAATGTGAGCCCGGTCGGAGCGTAGAGCGCGTCGGGTGGCTCGACCTGGCTTGGGGACATGCGTGGAGAGATCGTTGCTTAACAAAAGTAATTCTTCGTGTACCTCAAACCCGATACTCATGAAAAATGATTGTTCCGGCTGTCCGATCGCTGAAGTGAAGACGCTTTTTACCCCGCTCTGAACAAGAATTTCTAAAGTGGCCCTAATTTCGTCTGGCCGCAGCCTCTTGCTGGAACGCGTTGGCCTGAGGTACGCCTCGGATCCACGCCGAGAAGATATTCGGATGCGCACGCCGCTGGAGTTCCAGTGGAGCGGTTGGTCTGTCGACACTAGACCCTCCCCACATGAAGTTATCGGGAGGATTCAAGCAGAATTAGTCGCCTCAGTTGAAGAGTTAGCTCGCGAGTCTCGTTTCGACCTCATCTAGCGCCTCGTCTTCAGTTACATCCATGCTTATCGAGAGTTCAGAAATCAGTATCTGGCGGGATTTATCAAGCATAGATTTTTCTCCAGCCGACAAACCCTTTGCCGATTCGCGTAACGCAAGGTTTCGTACCACCTCAGCTACTTGGTAGATGTCCCCAGACTTCAATTTTTCTTGATGGTTTTTGAAACGGCGACTCCAATTTGCGGGCTCCCGGATGTCTTTTTTGGCCAGCAGTTCGAAGAGATCTTCCACATCATCTTCGTCGATCGGGGGTCTCATACCCACCGAGTCAGCCATGTCGGCTGGAACCGACAGCGTCAAATCACCGTGGGCTGTCTCAAGGATCAGGTATTCACGTTCTTCGCCGAACGCTTTCCTTTTTTCCCTCGCGGTAATCAGAGCCGCCCCGTGGTGTGGATATATCACCCGGTCTCCGAGGTCGAACTTCATGCCCACTCCATCAAACTTGTGAATTCCGGCTCCACCATGGAATCCGGGTCTATTAGGTTGCCAGGACTAACTCGTAACTCCAACCAGTTCGCACCGATAACTAACCATTTGTGCACCAGAGACCCGATAATCTTGCGATGTTTGCAGCAAAGCGAAGGTACCGTTTCGTTACATGGACGGCATCGCACAGGATGATCGCGATGACGTGGATAGGCGGGTGGGGGACCTAGCCGAACGCTTTGCTGCTGCCGGGTGGGCGTTTTTTGTTGTAGGGGGGGTTGTCCGAGACCTATTTCTTGGAGCCGACACGGGTGACGTTGATGTCACCACCGACGCGACACCAGCGGACACGACAACACTCTTGCAAGGGTGGGCGGACTCCACCTGGGAACCAGGCATCCGGTTCGGGACAGTTGGGGCGCGCAAGGGCGACGTGATTGTCGAAATCACGACCCACCGGTCAGAGCAATATCATGCGGATTCGCGCAAACCGGAGGTTGAATTCTCAAGCGAGATTCATGAAGACCTTGCTCGACGGGATTTCACCATCAACGCGATGGCCATCGAATTGCCCGACTGGAGGCTAGTGGACCCATATGACGGGGAAAGTGACTTAATGAACCGGGTGCTGAGAACACCGCTAGCACCCGAAATAGCTTTCTCCGACGATCCGTTGAGAATGCTGCGAGCGGCACGTTTCTTGTCGAATTATCAACTCACCTTGTCTGACGGTGTCGAAAACGCCATGAATGTCATGGCAGAGCGCCTCGACATCGTGTCGAAGGAACGGGTCAACGAAGAATTTTCAAAGTTACTGGCTATCGAACATCCGACCAGTGGGATACGACTACTGCAGCGAACTGGGCTGATGGGGCGCCTCTTTCCTGACATGGCAACCCGCGAGGACCTTCATTCGGGGGCGCTAGATCTTGTAAGACCTGACCTGGAATTGCGGTGGGCATGTCTATTGTGGCCAGTTCTACAAGATGGAACTGAAGCCCGGAGAGCGTTGGCCCGATTACGACTGTCGAACGCGACAGCGTCGGCAGCTGCCGCGGTCATCGACGCTGCTCGTGATTTGGTTGAAGCGAACAACGATGAGCAATCGACAGCTCGACAACTGCTCCATCGAAACCGCCACTCTCTAGGCCTGGCGAGTGAGTTGCTAAACGCATACAAACAGCCACCTTCGGTGTCCCTTTTGTCGGCTATTGACCAAATTCTGGAGGTTGAAGGTGACAAGGAATTCCAGGTTCCTTTAGATGGCCACGAAGTGGCTGAACTTGTTGGTGGAGAAGGACCGCTTGTGGGCGAAATGCTCGATCGATTGATGGAACACCGCGTGCAATACGGGCCTATGGTTAAAGAAGAAGCACTTGCGATGATCCAGGAATGGCGAAATACGTCGTAGGTCTGACTACGCTGCTCGGGTGCCGTTTCATCCGGGCGTAGCAACCGACGACACCGACATTTCCTTCGGCGAGGTCGACTACCGCCTTCAACGCCGGCGGTTACTTCGCGATGTTGAAAGAGGGATAGTTGACCCAGCTGAGGTCTGTGACGTTCACCCGGAGTTAATCCGAGTGGCTCGGAATGTTGCTCCGCATACAGGAGGTAGCTGTCCTTTATGTAGCGAAAAAGAGCTCCGCCTTGTCGCTTATGTCTTCGGCCCGCGTCTAGGGCCAGGCGGCAAATGTGTTGTGTCCGACGAGGAATTACAAAGAATCGCCCGCCGCCAAGGTGACTTTGTTTCTTATGAAGTGGAAGTGTGCGCGACGTGTGGGTGGAATCACTTACTCCGGCGGTACCCACTCCGCTAAACGCAGTGCACGGTCCTGCGGTTGTTCGACCATAACCCTTAGGTACTCTCCGATAGTTAAGGGCTATGGCTGAACGATCAACTAACGAACAAGGATTTCGGCAGAGTCCTGGTCAGGCTGTAGGAGAGAACAAAGCGACTAAGGCCCCAGCGTTCTGGCTGTCTCTATATTTTCTGCTAATTCTCGCAATCCTCGGGATCGGCTTTTTAGTCCGAACCATGGGAGTCACACCGCTCGTATTTTCAGCGGATTTCGACGGGGGCACAGTTGTCTACGATCGCTTCGGCACCGAGATCGCACAATTCCATCCCGAAGACAACATGGTTCCCGTGACGCTGGAGGGCATGTCACCAATTCTTGTTGATGCTGTGTTGGTCGCCCTCGACGCCCAATACCTCGAGCGAACACGGATCGAACCGTGGCCGCTCTTCGCCATTGTGCTGACTCCTACTTCCCCCAATACCTCACCGACAATCACGCAACGCTTTGTGAGATTGGTCAACGGATCGGCCGCTACGCGTGTGGCAGCACTGCGCGAAGCTGCGATCGTTGTGCATCTCGAACGGACCGTTCCCCGAGCAGCACTCTTGGAGCAGTACCTGTCTCAGGTGCCCCTTGGCAGGTCGACCTTGGGAGTGGAAGCTGCGTCGCTCGCTTGGTACGGAAGGAGTGCGTCGGATCTCGAAATTGGACAAGCTGCCCATATGGCCAGCTTGATGGTTGGGGTTGAGGCAAAGGGAGAGTCCCCTGCAGGCCGAGATCAAATTCTTGCCTTGCTGTATGAAGCTGGGTTGATTACCCGAGATGAACTTGTTGTTCAACGAACGGTTCCTCTTGGAAACCTGCTGATATCCAATCCAAACGAAGCAGCGGTCCGGACGCTTGCACCAGGTGCGGGGCTGGAACCGTTTTTGGAGGAAATTTATGGTCAGGTCGTGGAACGGAATGGGTACGAGCCGGTCCTCAGGGGTCAAATAGAAGTTGCCTCGACGCTCGACCTGGAGGCTCAACAAGCTATAGCTGCGATTGTTGCGCAAGTAGTTGAGGAGTCGGGGGTAGCTGAAATAGTCGTTGTCGTGTTGGACGACCGGAATCATGTGCGTGTCATGTATCAGACCGGACATTCTCTCGTCGAACAGGCACGCATCGAGAGCGCGGAAGTACTTAAGCCCTTTCGTCGGTGGGAAAGTTTTGGAGAGACACTGAAGTGGTCCAACCAAATCACGGCCCTGGAACTTGCACAAGCGCACGCTTTGGTTGGCGGTGACGGCCGAAGTTATGAGACGCAAGTCGTCCTTGCAATTCGAGACACTGACGGCAACGAATTTGAGCGTGTGTACGATCAGGGGTCGGTTTCGCTTGACGCAGGAACGGTGCGGCAAGTGAAGGAATATCTCACGGAATGTGTGGGGAGGGGTCTTGGGTTCGGCGCGCACCTTGATGAGGTGGTGGTCGCCGGTTGCCCCGGCGCTAACTCCGCCGGGGACCTTGCTTGGTTCGGAGGTTTTAGTGCTCGCTTTTCGGTAGGTCTGTGGATGAATTTTGCAGCATTGAACGCCAGCGACCCAGACGGGGAAGCCGCAGCGGCACGATTGGCAGGCGAGGTCCTGCGGGCATTGCACCGCTACGGCTAACTAGTTTCGTCCTCAGCGGGTCGGTTGCACTAATACGTTGTCGTTTCCGGTGCGTTTCGAGGATTCAGCCAATACCGTGGAGCACGCAACCGGGCATAGTTGAACGCAATAACGTTCTTGTCTGGTTAGAAATCTCTAACCCCTGCCCCGCCATTGGGGCCCCGGTACACCGGGTCCGAAGGAGGAAACGCCATGCGCGCTTATGAGTTGATGGTCATTCATGACGGCGACCTTGACGATGTACAAGTGCAGGATGCGCTGAAAGATTTGCGCACTCGTATAGAGGAAGTTGGCACAATTGCCGAGGTTGATTTTTGGGGTCGCCGAAAATTTGCGTACGAAATTGACCACAAAACTGAAGGCTATTACTCAGTCGTCGAACTGGTAGCTGAAGGTGGAGCGATGGACCCCGTGGAACGGGCGCTGCGGATAGCAGACGACGTCGTTCGCCATAAACTTATTCGCCTACCCGATGACGAAGCGGCAAAGCGCGGCTTACTTGCAGGAACCACTCCGGCAACAGACGTCGATTGATCTGGGGGATCAAAATGGCTTTTGACAATAATGTCGTACTTGTTGGCAATGTGACTCGCGACCCTGAACTCCGGTTTACCCAGGGAGGCGCAGCGGTGTGCGGTTTTGGTATCGCGTGGAACCAACGATCAAACCAAGGTGAAGACAAAGCTCACTATTTCGATGTTTCTTGTTGGCGCGACCTCGCGGAAAACGTGGCTGAATCCGTCACAAAAGGCATGCGAGTTGTGGTGTACGGCCGCCTTGATTATCGAAACTGGGAAGGTCAGAACGGTGAAAAACGTTCGGCTGTGCAGATTGTGGCGGATGAAGTCAGTCCGAGTATTCGGTGGGCAACTGCGCAGGTGCGTCGCAATGAACGTGGAGAAAGCGCAGCGCCTCGTTCCAACCAATCCAATCCATCTAACGCCGGTTCTGATTTTGGAGCCGGGTACGAAATTCCTGACGAGGAGCCGTTCTAGTGGCTGGTAAGAAAAAGCACCCGGGGCCAAAGGCCAAAGATCTGAGGAAACCTCGTAAGAAAAAAGTCAGCCCGATTGTCAAAGACAAAATCGAGTACATCGACTACAAGGACGTGAACTTGTTGCGGGCTTTTGTCTCGGATCGCGCAAAAATTAGAAGCCAGCGTGTATCTGGAAATAACCGTCACCAACAACGCGAGGTTGCGAAAGCGATCAAGGTTGCTCGCGAAATGGCGTTGATTCCCTACGCACAACGTGTCGTCACCCAGAGAAAAGGTGATAGACGCCGCGGACGTTCTGACAGAGATGCCCGTAATGAAGACTTTGTGGAAGAGGCGATCTCTGACGAAGTAACCGATGAGTCTCTTGAGGCCCCGGACGAGACCGCCGAGGTCTCTGAGGTGGTGAGTAGCGAGTGAAGGTAATTCTCCGTTCCGACGTTGAAGGTATAGGGAACGCCGGTGACGTCGTTGAGGTTACGAATGGCTACGCACAGAATTTCCTTGTGCCGAAGGGGCTAGCAATGAGAGCCACCCCTGGCGCAGCTAGCCAAGCCCAAGCGATGCAGCGATCCCGTGATCTTCGAGGTCTTAAAGAACGAGAGAACGCAGAAGATCTTGCTAGAGGATTGGAAAACCAAGTTATTGGGATTCAAGCCCGCGTGGGTCAAGAGGATCAGTTGTATGGATCTGTGACCACAAGTGAGATAGCAGAAGCCGTCAAAGCTCAGACTGGCGTCGAACTTGACCGCAGAGATATGTCGCTAGACGAACCTATTCGTCGAGTGGGGACGCATAGCGTGGAGGTTCGACTGCATTCGGATGTCCGGGTTCAATTAACAGTTGAAGTCAGCCCGGTCGACTAGCGCCGTTGTACACATCAAGCTCCGCGTCAAAGGCCACTGACGGTTTTCGCGTGGAAGCTTCCTGGCGAATGATAACTGGGGGAACGAAGTTGCTGGTATCAAACGGGCAACCAGGGCAGAACTATGGCGCTTGACCCCGCGATCGAAGTACTTGATCGCAGGTTTTATGGGCTAGTCATTCACAACGCGCACATCGAACACCTCTGGACTGGAGCACGTTGGGCAGAGGGCCCGGTGTATGTCCCGAGTTCGCAACAGCTCGTTTTTTCGGACATTCCCAACGACCGGACACTTAGGTATGACGAACGAACAGGTCGTGTCGACATATTCGAAGAACCTGCCTTCAATGCCAACGGACATTGTTTGGATCTACAAGGACGGATAGTTACCGCCGAGCATCGCGGTCGAGCCGTCACACGAATTGATCATGACGGAATTCGGCGCGTTCTCGTCGATCGGTATGAGAACAAGAGATTGAATTCACCGAACGACGTCGTTGTGAAATCAGACGGCAGTATTTGGTTCAGCGACCCCACGTACGGCATCGATAGTGACTACGAAGGTGATGCGGCAGAATCTGAAATCGGCGGGTCATTTGTGTATCGCCTTGACCATGACGGGACGCTAGATCTGATGATTTCTGACATGGTTCGTCCCAACGGCCTCGCTTTTTCGCCCGATGAAAGCACCCTTTATGTTGCAGACACGGGTGTCTCGCATGTGGGCGCAGCCTGTCCCCCTGATATTCGAGCGTATGAGGTATCTGCAGATGGGCGGGTCCTGACGGGTACGCACTCGACTTTCGCGACGTGCACAGCCGGTGTTTTTGATGGCTTTCGCGTCGACGAAAATGGAAACATTTGGACATCGGCTGGTGATGGTGTGCACTGCTTTGCGGACGACGGCATGTTGATTGGGAAAATCAGAATCCCTGAAGTGGTAGCTAATGTTGAATTTGGCGGCCTCAAGAGAAATCGGTTGTACGTGTGTGCGACAACGGGGCTGTACTCGACGTATTTAAATACGCGGGCGGCGCGTTGAAGTTGGTCCTTCTGTGACACCGCTTGTTACTGTGAGCGATGCTGTAGACGGAGAGAGACTATGACCACTGTTATTCCTGCACCTGATTCAAACAACGAATGGCGACTTGACACCCCCGGATCATCGGACTGGGAACGCTCACCCCGACCGGATGCGGACGATAAATACTTCATGGTGTCGACCGATGGGCATGCTCAAGAACCAAAGGACCTCTGGGCCACTCGAATCGATGAGAAGTATCGAGATCGGTTACCGGGAGTGATTATCGGAATGAAAGGTGAAAAGTTCCAAAAGACTGAAGGGTTTCGTAATCCTCTGAAGCTCAACACTATTCGGTTTGAGGGACAGGACCTTCTTCGTAATAAGTCTGGTTATACCCCAGAAGAGCGACTCTCTGATCTTGGTGCAGACGGGACTGATGCGGAGATCATTTTTCCGAACAAGGGTCTAACTATGTGGGCTACCAGCGACCCTGGCTTCAGTCATGCGATGTGTCGCGTTTATAACGACTGGGCTTGGGAAACCTTTGGCCCATATAACGACCAATTGATTGCCATGGCGTGCATTGCTCCCGCGGATCTAGATAACGCGATTGCCGAAATTCAGCGCTGCGCAGAACTGGGGTTCAAGGGGTTACAACTTCCCAGCAAACCAATCTGGGGTGCCCCCGACCATGAGGCTTTGAATTACAACCTCAAGGAATTCGATCCTTTGTGGGAAGCCATAGTGGAGGTGGACTTACCAGTCACATTTCACATTTCGACCGGCCGAGATCCTCGAACCGCCCGTAGCCGAGGAGGCGCTGTTATCAATTACGCCGTTCATGCTCTGGCTCAGAACATTGAACCAATCGCAAATCTTTGCGCGTCCGGGGTAGCCGAGCAATTCCCGACATTGAGATTTGGGAGTGTCGAAGCTGGCATTGGATGGGTTCCGTGGGCCATCCAAGCAATGGACGAGGCATACGTGAAACACCACTGGGCGGTAAGGCCGAAACTTGAACTACTGCCCAGCGAATATTTCAAGCGGCAAGGATTTGCGACTTTCCAGGAGGACGCTGCGGGTTTGGATTTGGCTTTGCAGCATGACTTGGTCCCTAACTTCATGTGGGCCAACGATTATCCGCATCACGAAGGTTCATGGCCTCATTCAGCGGAAGCGATTGAACGGACGATGGGGGAGTTGGACGATGCCAGCCGAGCGAAAATCTTGGGGTTGAATGCGGCTGAAATATTTGACGTCCCAATTCCTGAACGCTTTTTGGGTCATACAGACGCGCAAGCCGTCGCTGCGGCGCGCTCTTAGAGTCTCGCGACAGGCGCGATTTCCACGCGACGCGCGAATTCCTTAGGAAATGGCTGCAATCGGCTACGTGCAGTGGTCTGTCACATAGCTGTCATCTTCTGTGGATAACTTCGGGGGTTTTCCACAGAAAAGGGGGCCTAAATCCCCAATGTCTGTCCCTCGATCTACACATGAACTATCTGAGAAGCTAACGACGATGACCAACGACCCCTCTTTCAATCCACCACCAGCTAACTCAAATGCCAGAGTGCCCCCACATAATGTGGATGCTGAGGCGTCATTACTAGGGGCGATGCTTCTATCTCGCGATGCCATTGGGCCCGCAGTCGAAACGCTTAGCGGTGACCAATTCTACGTCCCGGCGCATGGTTACATTTTCGACGCTGTGGCTTCGTTGTACGGGTCAGGAGAACCCGCTGACCCTGTCACGGTTGCCGAAGAACTCACTAGAGCCGGTCTTCTTGACCAAGTCGGTGGGCCTCAGCGGCTACTTGAGTTGCAAACGTCGACCCCTGCTTCGTCCAATGCGGGTCGTTACGCGCGAATCGTAGAAGAACACGCCATGCTTCGCCGCCTCATCGGAGTCGCCGGCGACATCGTGGAATTGGGCTACAGCAGGCCGGAGGACGTAGTCAAAACTGTTGACGAAGCTGAAGCCATGATGTTCCAAATTGCTGAACGTCGAGTTGTCGATACAACCAAACCCATTCGCGAATTACTTGACGCCAACCTTGACCGCCTAGAGGAGTTGTACGAACAGGGCAACGCGATCACCGGACTCCCCACCGGTTATATCGACTTTGACGAACTTCTTTCCGGTTTACAACCCAGCAACCTTGTAGTTGTCGGCGCGCGACCTTCCATGGGTAAGACAGCGTTTGCCCTCGGGATGGCGGCAAGCGCCGCCCTGGAGGCACAACGCCCAGTCCTATTCTTTTCTTTGGAGATGGGCCACCTTGAGTTGACTCAGAGGCTCCTTTGCTCAGACGCTCGAGTCGATTCGCAGCGAATGCGAAACGGGAATCTGTCCGAAGATGACTGGCCCAAGATCACGCGAGCAGTAGGAAAGCTCGGCGAAGCTCCCATATGGATTGACGACAATCCAAACTTGACGGTGATGGAAATTCGGGCAAAAGCTCGGAGACTGAAAAGTCGTCTAGGCGACCTCGGGATGATAGTCGTTGACTATTTACAGCTAATGAGTGGTAGAGGGAATGCCGAGAATCGCCAGGTTGAGGTTTCAGAAATGTCACGTGGTTTAAAAATCCTCGCCCGCGAACTCGATACCCCAATAGTTGCTATATCCCAACTCAGCCGAGGACTCGAGTCGCGAACTGATAAACGGCCCATGCTTTCAGACCTTCGAGAATCCGGGTCTATAGAACAAGATGCCGACGTCGTTGCTTTTCTCTACCGCGACGAGGTGTACAACCCCGAATCACCTGACATTGGGTCAGCTGAAGTTATTGTCGCGAAACATCGCAATGGCCCAACGGGCACGGTGCGACTTGCTTGGCTCAGCAATTACACAAGATTCGCGAATATGAGCCGGTACCAAGACCAGACATAACGGTTACTGATCGTGTTCCTCGGCCCCGACTTAATTCCTTTCTTGATGCTGGCTCTCGGCGGCGCACTCTTCGTTGGCAACGCGCTAGCGATGCTTCGACCGCGTGGTGAACCACGCGGGGATGATGAACTTGCACGAGCACCGCTTGGGCGGAGCATGGTCATGGTGGTTGTTGGGCTGGTGGCCGCGATATGGGCCCTGGCAACACTTTTCCGCTGACACCGGACGAGACAATCCCGTCCCTTTGAGGATCGCAAGGCCCTGAGGACCGTACATGGGGTGTCTCTTCTTTGACGCCTAGTACATGGAGTGATCACCGATTGCCCGTTTAGCCTGGGACGGTAGGGCTATTTATCGGATCGCGGAGCTAGATTCAGGCGGATGACCGATTGGGGGCTGCTGACAGCTAAGAGTGGCTTGGTGTGTCACGACCTCGTCGGTTGGATGATGTGGGACCAGCGAGCGATTCGGGAGTATGAAGCTCTTGGTGTACCCAATGGCCTGGGGTGGGTCGTGGCTTGGCGGCTCGCCTCTCTGGGGGATGTCGCACCCGCAGTTGCTGCCGCTGCTACCTATTCGATTAACCCGTCAGTGATCGCTGCAGTGATGAACGCCTATCAGGAGGTCACTGAGGCCAAGTCCATCCTGGCTGTCCGCGACATGGCTGTCGAACCTGGTCTTGACGAGATTGCTCCAGGGTTGACCGATGAACTGGGTAACTTTGCTGACGCATTGTGGCGTGGCGTGGATTCCGTGCACTTTGGTGGTCGGCCGATGTTCGCCGCTCACCGAGGCCAGCCGCGACCTGTAGGTAGCAACTCTGGGTTGTCAGCCTGGCTCGCCGCGAACTGTTTGCGCGAATTGCGGGGTGACAATCACTGGGCGTTATGCGGCAGTGAGGATCTTGACGATGTCGAAGTTGGATTACTTCATTCGGCGCTGGTGGATCTTGATGAATACGGTAGTGAGGAGTGGATCGCTCGTAGTCGCGGTAATGACGACGAAGCCGTGGCTCGCGGGTGGGCTCGGCTAGAGGCCAAAGGCTTGGCGTCCAATGGTGCGCTCAATGACGAAGGTCGCCGCTTCCGGCTAGATCTTGAGGTACGCACCGATGCCCTCACTGCACCCGCTTGGAGGGCAGTGGGCGAAGAAACGGCCGCTCGATTCTGTGCGCTCGTTGAACCACACCATGACGCATTCGTCGCCAGAATTGATGCCACCGCCGGGCCGCGTTGGATGCCAGCGGTGCGCGTAAAGACGATGCCCCGCGCATGAGACAGGTGACCTGGTTGGGCAAAACGGTGAAGCACATCGGTTGGAAATGGAGCGGGTGACGGGAATCGAACCCGCGTTCTCAGCTTGGGAAGCTGACGTTCTGCCATTGAACTACACCCGCAGGACCAACTGTCACGTGGAAAGTGAAGTTTAACGAAGCGGCGCGCCTTGTCACTTGCCGGGCGGCGAACCCCCGGTTATCGGGTCGGCCCCTCTGGGGACGCGCCGCTAGGCTGCGTTTCTCATGATCCTCTCCGACCGCACAATCCGCGAACTTCTGGCGGATGGACGTATTGTGATTGATCCGCTTGATCCGACAGATATCCAGCCATCTTCAGTGGATTTGCATCTAGACGACAGGTTCCGGGTCTTTTTGAATCACACTCGACGAGTGATCGACGTTAAAGAAGACCAGACCGACCTAACAGAAGAAGTAATGGTTGACGGCGATGACGCGTTCGTTCTGCATCCAGGGGAATTCGCGCTTGGATCGACGCTTGAAAGGATCGCTATCCCCGATGATCTGGTCGGTCGCATAGAAGGCAAGTCGTCTCTCGGCAGGCTGGGGTTGTTAATTCATACGACCGCAGGATTTGTTGATGCGGGCTGGGATGGTCACCTCACTCTTGAACTGTCGAATGTCGCCAATCTTCCGATCACCCTTTATCCGGGCATGAAGATCGGCCAAATCAGCTTCATCCAAATGACAACCGCTGCGGATGTTCCGTATGGTGCGTCATCGTTAGGATCGAAATATCGAGGGCAACGCGGCCCGACCCCTAGCCGGTTCCACGAAAACTTTTGACTACACGCGAATCGTTCATTCGGTAGTTGCTTCGAGCGCCTCCACTAAGTGGATCGCGATATCAGCAACTTTGACCTCGTCTTCTCCAAACCCTTGAGCTTTCACGCCGTCATCAATCATGACGTAGCAGAAGGGACAAGCCGTAGCTATACGACTTGCCCCGGTCTCTATGAGTTCTTTGGAACGTTCGTCGTTGACCTTTGTGCCAATGGTTTCTTCCATCCACATTCGCGCCCCACCAGCCCCACAGCACATGCCTTTGGTTCCGTTTCTTGGGGCTTCAACGATTTCCACTCCGGCCAGGTTGCCGATGACGTTTCTTGGCGACATGTACACGTCGTTGTGACGACCCAGGTAACACGAATCGTGATAAACGATTCGCTCTTCCAACCGGGCTTCACTTAAATCAAGTGCCCCTGATGCCACAAGTTCTTCCAAGAACTGGGTGTGATGCACCACTTCCCAGTTGCCACCATATTGGGGGTATTCGTTCTTCAATGTGTTGAAACAGTGAGGGCATTGAGTGACGATCTTCCGAACTCCCATCTCGTTTAGGCTGCTGACGTTTTCAGCAGCGAGCATTTGGAAGAGGTACTCGTTGCCCGAACGGCGCGCGCTGTCACCCGTGCACATTTCCGATGGACCTAGGATCGCGAAATCAACACCGGCTCGATTCAACAGCTTGGCAGTTGCCTCCGAGACCTTCTGGTTCTTGTCATCGAAAGAACCCGCACAACCAACCCAATAGAGGTATTCATGGTCGAAGGGGTCGGAGGGGTCAACAACTTCGACATCTAAATCTTTAACCCAGTCAGCGCGTTCGCCGTTGTTCATATTCCAGGGGTTGGCGTTGTTTTCCATGCCTCGGAACGCCCCTCCGAGTTCGCTAGGAAAGTCGCTTTCCATCAGCGTGAGATAGCGGCGCATATCAAGAATTTTGTCGAGAATTTCGATATTGACAGGACAGTTTTCGTCGCAAGCCCTGCAACTGGTGCAGGACCAAAGTTCCTCAGTGCTAATGCGTTCGAACAAATTGTTTGCGCTGACCGTTATTTCCCGATCTGTGCCAATTGGCGGGGACACCTCTCCGTGTTCACCAGTTGCCGCCATTATTTCGCCGGTCTTCAGCACGATTTCTCGGGGGTCGAGGGGTTTTCCTGTTGCGTGGGCCGGGCATACCGCGGTGCAGCGCCCGCACATGGTGCAACTGTCGGTGTCTAACAGCTGTTTCCAGGTGAAATCTTCGATAACCGACGCCCCGATGGTTTCGATGTCTTCTGCCTCCATGAGATCCGGTAGAGCCCGCATTGCTCCTTTCGGCCGTTCCCGGTCTTTGAGATACATGTTGAGGGGAGAAGTGAACATGTGGCGGAGCATCGTGACTGGTAACAGCACGAGAAAAGCCATGAAGCAGACGACGTGGCTAACCCAGAGTGCCTGATGCCAACCGGCTACAGAATCAATACCGTCAACTAACGCCGAAAGGGGGTAACCAACGAAAGACCATTGCTCGTAGGTTGGGCGCCCTTCCAAAGCAATCCGAAATGCTTCGGCCGCAAAGCCCGTAACCCCAAGGCCCAATAGAACGCCGAGGATGACAGCATGCTCGGGCCGCGTTTTGATGCGTATGCGATAGGGCTTTTGGACATATCGACGAACGACTGACCAAGCCATGCCGCCGGTGAAAGCAAGACCTGCGAGATCTCCCACAAAACTGAATCCCTGGTAAGTACCGCCATGGAGAAACTTCAATCTCTCGGGAAGTTGATGGTCGATTTCAAGGGTGGTGGTGACAGCTAGGAGAACCAAAAAGCCGTAGTAGAGAAGGGCGTGCATTACCCCAGCGACAGGGTCACGCAACAAGGTTTGCATCATCACCCCAGCCCGGTAATCGTGCATTCTCCGCTGGGCGTTGGCCCCGGTAGTGGCTCGACGGTCAGGCGCTCCACGTTCCCAGTTCCGTACGCGTTGAGCGAAATTCCATGCCCCGAATACGATGAGGAAAGGCGTAATGACATAAAAGGCGAGCTGTAAGGCACCAGGGATGTTGCCGAACACCTCTCGGTGTACTGGGTTGTGGTTGTGGAACCCAAAAGCAGCCGCAGCGATTCCAGAAACTGCAGTCACCGAAGCGAACGCAACTCCAATAGTGAGTGCGAGATGATGCGGTTTAATTCGTGCTTGCACGTAGGCCAAGTTACCGGACAGGTTGTCGATGAACCGCACCTAGAGCACGGAAGATTTGTGTCGCATGCTTCTCAACATGTGTCCGATTATCGGTGTGACGGATAGGGCCACAAACAGGGGTGGGGTTTCATGTTTGACGGGTGGCTACAAGGATCAACGCCAAGTTTATTTTTTTGCCGTTGGCTGGATTGTCGTTAGCGTGACAAGGTTGACAGGTAAGGAACCCCTGAGGAGCAGCAGATATGGTCCGTTTGGTTACTGCTGTAATTAAACCCCACCGCCTTGAAGCTGTTGTCGAAGCGTTGCAAGACACCAACGTTCAAGGTCTTACTGCTTCAGAAGTACGCGGATTTGGTCGCCAAGGCGGCCACACCGAGACGTATCGAGGAACCGAATATCACGTCGACTTCATCCCCAAGGTTCGGGTTGAAATACTGGTAGATGCCGCGGATACGGATCGCGTCGTGGACTGTCTTGTCCAGGCAGCGCGAACTGAAAAAATTGGTGATGGGAAAGTATGGGTTACAGAGGTCGAAAGCGTGACTCGTATTCGAACCGGCGAACGCGGGGTTGACGCTCTGTAGTAAGCGCAGTTCGACGTCTCGCATGGCAGTTCTAGCCTAAGTAGCGGTCGGCAATCGGCAGGGACTCAGTTGGCTCTAGGGCCGCGTTGAGGTCGTAGATGATGGGTGCGCCGGTAGGGATTTCAAGATCACTGATCTCATTATCGGGGATTGCTTGAAGGTGTTTCACCAGGGCACGCAGACTGTTCCCGTGAGCTGCGACGAGAACCGTCTTCGATTCTCTTAAATCTTCTGCTAGTGGACCTTGCCAATAAGGGACCAAGCGTTTAACGACATCGGCGAGGCATTCGGTTCGCGGCAGCGAATTGTTCGGGATAGATGCGTAACGAGCGTCGTTGTTTGGGTTGTACGGATGTTCTGCAGGCATTTCAGGTGGCGCGGTCGAATAGCTCCGGCGCCATAAATGGACCTGTTGAGCACCATGAAGAGCTACGGTTTCGTCCTTATCCAAGCCGGTAAGAGCACCGTAGTGACGTTCGTTAAGCCGCCAGCTTCTCCGCACAGGGACCCAAAGACGGTCAGCCGCCGATAAAGCTAGATTCGCTGTTTCGATGGCACGTGTTTGGAGTGACGTGTGCACGACATCGGGTCTGATGTTGGCCGCCTCAAGTAATGCGCCCGCCTGGGATGCTTCGCGGATCCCTTTCTCGGTCAAATCGACATCAAACCAACCGGTGAATCGATTTTCAAGATTCCATTGGCTTTGACCATGACGAAGAAGAATGAGCCGCGTGGCCGTGTTGACCATAGGTTGCACCCTACCTGGCCTAGACGGATCCAGGGATCCAACCACAGCTAATATAAAAGTTGCTAATCATACACTCAACTTTTATAATGGTGGATAACCCGGCAAGGCGACACACCTGGTGTATCCCACGTCGCAAGTGTCCGAGTTACACCCTGACCCATCCCCCCAGAGGAGAAAACGCATATGTCCAGAGCAGTCGGTATTGATCTTGGAACTACCAATTCGGTGGTATCAACCATGGAAGGCGGAGAACCCACGGTGATTGCCAACGCCGAAGGCGACCGGACGACACCTTCGATCGTCGGATTCGCCAAAGGCGGTGAAGTGCTCACAGGCGAGGTCGCCAAACGACAAGCGGTGACTAACCCCGATCGAACACTGGCATCAGTCAAGCGTCATATTGGTACAAGTTGGAGCGTAGAAATCGATGATAAGTCGTACACAGCTCAAGAAATTTCGGCCAGGGTCCTCCAGAAACTGAAACGAGACGCTGAGGAATACCTCGGAGTAGATGTCACCGAAGCAGTAATCACAGTTCCAGCGTATTTCGATGACGCACAACGAACCGCCACGAAAGAAGCAGGCCAAATAGCAGGACTTGATGTCCTCAGGATCATCAATGAACCGACAGCTGCGGCGCTTGCCTACGGCCTAGACAAAGAAACAGACGATCAGACAATTCTGGTTTTCGACCTTGGTGGTGGCACGTTCGATGTGTCGGTCCTTGAAATTGGAGAGGGCGTCTTCGAAGTGAAATCGACCGCTGGCGACACCCGCCTCGGTGGCGATGACTGGGATGAGCGCGTCATCGATTGGTTATCTGACTCTTTCAAAGGCGACCACGGAGTTGACCTCAAAGCCGACGCAATGGCCCTCCAACGGCTCAAAGAGGCCGGAGAACAAGCAAAAAAAGACCTGTCATCCAAACAAACCACTCAAATCAACTTGCCGTTCATTACCGCCACCGACAGTGGCCCGTTGCATCTTGACTATGAGCTCACCCGAGCGAAGTTTCAGGAGATAACCGCGGACCTTGTCGCTCGATGCAAACCACCGTTCAAACAGGCGATAGACGACGCGAACTTGAAACCGAACGACATCGACCACGTCATCATGGTTGGCGGCTCAACAAGAATGCCCGCAGTACAAGAACTCGTTCTTGAAATGACAGGCAAAGAATCCCACAAAGGCGTAAACCCAGATGAAGTGGTAGCAGTTGGTGCCGCGGTCCAAGCAGGCGTTCTAAAAGGCGACGTCAAAGACGTCCTACTTCTCGACGTGACTCCCCTCAGTCTTGGGATTGAGACAAAAGGGGGAGTGATGACCAAGTTGATCGAACGCAACACGACGATCCCGACAAAGCGGGCAGAAGTATTCACTACAGCTGACGATATGCAGCCGTCAGTCGAAATTCACGTTCTCCAAGGCGAACGCGAAATGGCCTCGGGTAATAAAACTCTGGGTAAATTTCAATTAGTTGATCTGCCGCCAGCACCACGCGGTGTGCCCCAAATAGAAGTCACGTTCGACATTGACGCCAACGGGATAGTGAACGTCTCTGCAAAAGATCGTGCAACCGACAAAGAACAGTCCATCACCATCAGCGGTCAATCAAACCTGAATGACGATGACATCGAAAAGATGGTGAAGGATGCGGAAAGCCACGCTGAAGAAGACCGGCAGCGCAGAGAGGCAGCCGAAGCTCGAAATAATGCAGACTCGCTGGTCTACCAAGTCGAAAAAATGTTGGGTGACCAGGGTGACCAGGTTTCTGAGGAAGACAAGGCCGAAGTTGAAGGCGCCCTCACGACTCTCAAAGAAGCCCTCGAAGCCGAAAACGAAGATGTAGAAACTCTTCGCAATGCGACCGAGGCTCTTACCGGGGCAAGTCAATCTTTGGGTCAAAAGCTTTACGAAGCCGCCGCTCAGTCTGGCGGTGATGGCTCAGCCCCTGAAGCAGAGTCAGGTGAAGATGTCGTCGACGCGGAAATCATTGACGAGGACCAGTGATAGAGGAAGGTAATGACGACCCTGAACAGACTGAGTTCGATTTGGCGGTCGATTGCGATGAAGAGGTCTCAAACGACCCCAATATCGAAACCCAGGAACCATCAAATGTTGAATCACAAGAACCGCTTTCAGTCGAGGAGCTAATCGAAGCGCTGGAAAGTGTCACGACAGAACGTGATGACTTCCGAGATTCCTTGCAACGGTTGCAGGCAGAATTTGAAAATTTCCGCCGGCGAAGCTCCGGTGACTTGGAACAGCAAGTTTCCAATGGCGTCGCCCGACTTGTGGAGTCACTGCTACCAGTGTTGGACGCCTGCGACGCCGCCACAGCCCAAGGTCTTGAGGACGTCGTGCCCATCAAGAGTTCGTTAGATGCCGTATTGCAAAAACATGGGTTAACCCGCATCGAAGCAGTAGGAGCTTTATTTGATCCCAACCAACATGAAGCTGTGCTGCATGAAACAGGTGATGGTGGAGAACAAGTCGTCACCGAAGAGCTCCGCCCCGGTTACCGATGGGGCAAGCGAGTGATGCGAGCGGCCATGGTGAAAGTCCGAGACTAGAAGCCGAACCGGATGAGGAGGTGAAACATGGCAGCCCAGCGTGAATGGTTTGAAAAGGACTACTACGCAGTGCTCGGGGTGTCATCGAATGCCTCCCCCAAAGACATAACTAAGGCCTACCGGAAGTTGGCGAGAACTCATCATCCCGACGCAACGGGAGGGAACGAGGAACGCTTCAAAGAGGTATCTGCTGCCTACGACGTCCTCGGTGATGAAACCAAACGCGGTGAATACGACGAGGCTCGGCGGCTTGGTCCTTCGGCCGCAGGTGGCTTCGCTTCTGGCCCCGACGGATTCAACGTTCATTTTGAGGACTTTGATGATCTCAGCGGGATGTTCGGGAATCTTTTCGGTCGGGGCCGAGGGCGCGGCGGTGGGGGACCTATCCCCATGCGAGGCGTGGATCAAGAAACGCGCATACATCTGGGATTTCGCGACGCAATTGACGGAATAACCACCACTATTCGTTTAGGCGCGGATCGCGAAGGCGGGCAACGCCAGGCCAAAGTGCGAATCCCCGCAGGTGTAGACGACGGTCAACGCATACGGCTGGCGGCCAAAGGGGGCACAGGTCGCAACGGCGGACCGAATGGCGACCTGTTCGTCGTCGTAGAAATAGCACCCGACTCGATGTTCGGTCGGAAGGGACAGCACCTCACTATCGCGGTGCCCGTTACATTCCCGGAGGCGGCTTTGGGTTCAGAAATCAAGATCCCCACCTACGACCATTCAACGGTGACGTTGAAAGTCCCCGCGGGTACTAAATCAGGGACCACGTTCCGGGTGAAAGGCCGAGGTATTAGCACTCCCAAAGCCACTGGTGATTTGTTGGTGACGATCGAAATCGTTGTCCCCACAGAGTTAACGGCTCAAGAAAGAGCCGCAATAGAAACGCTAAACGAGGTAACCGACTGGTCACCTCGAAACGAAGAACGACAGGAGGGCTAATCATGGATCCCATGGCCTCACCACCCGATCCAACCAGGGCCGTATACGTGATTTCAGTCGCGGCGGAACTTGCCGGCGTACACGCTCAAACGCTGCGCATCTACGAACGGAGAGGGCTAGTGGAACCAGCTCGTACTCCCGGCGGGAGCCGCAGATACAGCGAAATCGACATTGCTCTTTTGAGACGCATCCAGGAGCTCACAAACGAAGGTCTGAACTTGGCTGGGGTGAAACGAGTGCTTGATCTCGAACATCGCGTCGCCCAACTCGAAGCTGAAATGCGCGAACTCCAAGCCGCCGCAGCTGCAACCGTCATTGAAACTCACCGTCAGTACAGAAGAGATCTTGTGCCTCTGCAACAATCAGTTGTCCCATGGCTAGATCCGCGGAGACGAAGGCGTTAGCGGAAATTTCCATGCGGGTCTTAAGGAAACGGCTGCACGTGACCGCCCCGTGAACGAAGTTTTGTCGTTGACCGGACAACACGCCGACGGCTTCAAAAGAAAAGACCTCTCTAATTCACCCCTAATAACGCCGGTCCCGCAATTAGAATCGGGGAACGTCAACGCATGACGTTTGGAGTGGTCCGTGCCAGGATCAATTGTGGTCGGCACCCAATGGGGTGACGAAGGTAAGGGACGCGTAGTCGACATTGTGGCTAAGGAGTGCGCCCATGTGGTGCGCTACCAAGGTGGGCACAATGCCGGACACACCCTCGTCGTTGACGGCGAAGTTTTCGCTCTACAACTCATACCCAGTGGGATCTTGTACGACCATGTTGTACCGATCATCGGTAACGGTGTGGTGATCGACCCTCGCGTGTTACTCAATGAAATCGACACCCTTGCCGCTAAAGATGTTGATTGTCAACGCCTTATGTTGAGCCCTCAAGCCCACCTCGTGTTGCCCTACCACCAGATCCTTGACGAATTAGCTGAAAGCCGAAGAGGTGACAACAAGATTGGGACCACAAAACGAGGCATTGGACCGGCCTACGCCGACAAGGCATCAAGAATTGGGATCCGGGTCGAGGACCTGCTTGATCCTGAACATCTGCGAGCCCGACTTCACAGCGCGTTGGCAGAAAAAAACATAATTCTCCGCGACGTGTACGGCCACGAAGGTCTAGACCCAGACCAATTAGCCGACGAATTGATTGACGAAATAGCGCCCCGTGTAGCCCCGTACATCGCCGATACCGTCGGCCATCTTCACGAGGCCTTACACGCTGGCGAGCGAGTCCTGTTCGAAGGGGCCCAGGCCACGTTCCTTGATCTCGACCATGGGACCTATCCCTTCGTCACATCTTCCAACCCAATCGCGGGGTACGCACTCGTTGGCTCCGGCATCGGACCAGGGGCGATCGACCAAGTTATCGGAATCGCAAAAGCCTATTTGACCCGAGTGGGAGCAGGCCCATTTGTGACTGAACTGCATGACGAGATCGGTGACCATCTTGTTGACGTAGGCCACGAATATGGCACGAACACAGGTCGCCGCCGCCGCACAGGTTGGTTTGATGCCGTGATGGCGCGCCAAGCAGTGCGACTCAACGCCTGCACAGAAATCGCCCTCACTAAATTGGATGTTCTTGATCAACTTGAAACCATCAAGGTCTGCGTTGCATATGAAGTCGACGGCCGAAGGTACGAATATCTTCCGCATCTGCGGCGCCTACACGACAAGGCGACACCGGTGTATGCAGAATTTCCCGGATGGCGTACCGATCTTTCCGGAGCAACGGAACGACATGACTTACCAAGAGAAGCAATTGACTACATATCGTTTCTAGAGCGACAAATGGGTGTCCCCATTCGATTTGTATGTGTCGGCCCAGGACGCGAACAATATCTCCGGTTTGCAGCGTGAGGGTTTGCGTGGTCGGGTCCGGCGGAAGAGAACATGCCTTCGCCACGGTTCTCTCTCAGTCTTCCGAAGTCATTGTGACCCCAGGATCGCCAGGCATCAAAGGAAGTACCGCGCAGGCAGCAACAGAAATCGAAGCTGACCTGTACGTCGTCGGGCCCGAAGTCCCGCTCGTACACGGGCTCGGGGACCAATTGCGCGCTGAAGGCCGAGCGGTTTTTGGTCCAGGCTCAGATGGGGCACGCCTCGAAGGTTCAAAGGCGTGGATGAAAAGTCTTGTCGAAGCGGCCGGAGTGCCGACTGCCCGTTACGCATCGTTTGGTGAACACGAAGCTGATGCCGCGGTTGCATTCCTATCGACACTGGCCCCCCCGTATGTCGTTAAAACAGATGGGTTAGCCGCAGGGAAAGGGGTCTTAGTCACTGACACATACGCCGATGCTGTAGAAGACGTGCGGGCCAAATTATCGGGTACTACTTTCGGAGATTCTGGCCGCTGTGTGGTGATCGAAGAAGGCCTCAGCGGACCTGAGTTGTCGTTGTTCGCGCTCTGCGACGGTGAGAAAGCGGCGTTAATACCTACGTCAGCCCAGGACCATAAGCGGCTGCGGGACCAAGATTTGGGACCCAACACCGGCGGCATGGGTTGCTACTCACCAATGCCGACCGTTAGCACTACAGATCTAAATGACATGATGAATACAGCAGTACACCCAACTGTCGAGGAACTGCGTAAACGAGAAATTAATTACCGGGGAGTCCTATTCGCCGGTTTTATGATGACCGAAGACGGACCGAAACTGTTGGAGTTCAACGTCCGCTTCGGTGATCCAGAAGCACAAGTGATCCTCCCTCGCTTTGAAGGCGACTTGGCTGAGACATTGCTCCAAGTTGCAAACGGCGACTTGCAGAGTCCTCCGACGTTGTCTACCGACGCGATGGTCACCGTGGTTCTCGCTTCCCAGGGGTACCCCACCGCACCCCAAACAGGTGACGTCATCTACGGTCTCGAAGAAGCGAGAGCAATAGAAGGTGTCGAAATCTTTTGTGCCGGAGTCGCCTTGAATCCTCAGGGGGAACTCGTAACCGGAGGAGGGCGAGTGCTTAATGTCTGCGGGCGAGCAGCGAAACTAGAAACTGCTCGGGACCTCGCCTATAACGCAGTGTCTGTTATCTCATGGTCTGGAATGCAGTACCGCACTGACATTGGAGCTTCGATCCAGGCAGATCTCGACAAGGAGGAAGTGGCGTGAAGGTAGCGATTCTGATGGGTTCTCCCCGGGATGCCGACAAAATGGCTGGCGCATCCGAAATGCTTGAACGTTTCGATGTCCCCCACGAAGTTCACGTGATGTCCGCTCATCGGACCCCCGATCAGGTCGCCGATCTAGCCACCAACGCCCGAAAAAACGGATACGGCGCAATTATCTGTGGTGCAGGCATGGCAGCCCACCTCGCTGGCGCTGTGTCAGCCAACACCACGTTGCCCGTCATCGGCGTTCCACTTTCGGGCGGTGTGGCCGGTGGGATCGACGCACTTCTGTCAACGGTACAAATGCCGCGCGGTATACCAGTAGCAACAGTTGCAGTCGACGGATCCGCAAATGCAGCTGTCTTAGCGGTAGAGATCTTGTCAGTAAGTGACAGTGAACTCGCGGGACGACTCGCAACTTTCAGAGATGAGGGAGCACGGTGACCGGCCAAAAAGCTCAAATCTCTAACGTTCTAGCAACCCGCTATGCGTCGCCCGAAATGGTGCACATTTGGTCGGCTGAAGAGAAAATCGTATTGGAGCGCGAACTGTGGGTTGCGGTCCTTGAAGGGCAGCAAGATCTCGGCCTAGTCGTCGAAGACACTGTTATTGATGCATACCGTTCCGTCATTGACAAAGTAGATCTGGAATCCATTGAACGCCGAGAGCGAGTGACACGCCATGACGTAAAAGCTCGAATCGAGGAGTTCTCGTCTCTGGCTGGGCATGAACAAATTCATAAAGGTCTGACATCGCGGGACCTAACTGAGAACGTCGAGCAATTGCAGATCAAGCGTTCAATGATCCTCGTGCAGCAGCGTCTGGTAGCGGTGATTTCTCGTCTAGCGGAACTGGCCATTGAGCATCAGGACACGGTCATCACGGGCCGTTCTCACAACGTGCCGGGCCAACCTACGACCCTCGGTAAACGGTTCGCCAACCTAGGTGAAGAAACCATTCTCGCATTCGAGCGAATCGAAGAACTATTGAAGCGCTACCCCCTACGTGGGTTAAAAGGCCCAATGGGAACCCAGCAAGATCTGCTTGATCTCTTCGACGGTGACTCTTCAAAGGTCAACCAGTTGGAGCGTCTCGTCGCCGACCGGCTGGGTTTCGAATGCGTGCTGAATGCCGTAGGCCAGGTGTATCCCCGTTCTCTCGATCTCGATGTGGTTAGCGGATTAACTCAAGCCGCGAGCCCTTTAGGAAATATCGCCCTTCAAATTCGACTCATGGCTGGTTTAGATCTAGCCACCGAAGGATTCAGCGAAGGCCAAGTTGGTTCTTCCGCAATGCCGCACAAAATGAATGCCCGATCGGCAGAGCGAGTATCTGGCTTTGTTGCCGTATTGCGTGGTCATCTAGCTATGACTGCGTCCATCGCCGGTGATCAATGGAATGAAGGAGACGTCAGCTGTTCTGTTGTTCGCCGTGTGGTCCTTCCGGACGCATTCTTCGCGCTGGACGGGGCAATTGAAACAGTTCTCACTGTGCTCGATGGATTTGGTGCGTATCGTCGTGCCATCGATCGAGAACTGGAGCGATACCTGCCGTTTCTCGTCACCACCCGCTTGCTGACGGCAGCAGTCAAGGCCGGCGCGGGGCGTGAGCAAGCTCACCAGGCAATAAAGGAACACGCCGTTGCAGCCGCGATCGAAGTCCGGGAAGGGACTTCGGGTGAAAACGACTTACTTGAAAGGATTATTAACGATCCGGCGCTGCCAATAGAGGCTGACGAGATCAATGAGGCAATAGGTGATCACAACGTGTTCGTCGGTCTTGCCGATTCGCAGGTAGCGGCTTTTGTCGCGACCGCGGCCACCATCAATTCTCAACATCCTGAGGGAGGGTCCTACCGCCCATCCCCCATTCTCTAGTAAAGAAGAGAGGTGAACGAACTCGAGCTACTCCATAGCGGCAAAGTCCGAGAGATGTACACGGTTGACGATCAACACCTCCTGATGGTCGCGACTGACCGAATCTCAGCTTTTGACGTTGTCTTCAATGAGCCCATCCCAGACAAGGGAAGGGTTCTAACGGCCATGACAGTTTGGTGGTCGGAGTACCTCACCTCAGTCGCCTCTACCCACCTGGTGTCCGCTGATCCAAACGATTTTCCGTCGCCGGCACAACGTTCCGATTGGCATGGCCGCGCGCTCCTGGTGCGAAAAGCAGAAATGCTTCCCCTGGAATGCATCGTGCGGGGTTACATCACTGGTTCAGCATGGAAGGAATATCAACAGTTGGGGACCATGCATGGTTCCCCGCTACCAACGGGTTTGGTAGAAGCGCAACAGCTCCCCGAGCCCGTCTTCACCCCATCAACGAAAGCCACTGAGGGGCATGACATCAATATCAGTTACCAAGAAGCCGTAGAAATAGTTGGGCCCAACATCGCAGCGCAGGCCCGAGATCTTTCAATAGAGGCATACCGGTCTGCGTCGGAACATGCCGCAGATAATGGTGTGATCATCGCTGATACAAAATTCGAATTAGGCCTAATCGATGGGGAGATGGTTATCGCCGATGAATTACTGACGCCTGATTCATCGCGATTCTGGCCAGCCGAAAGCTGGACTCCAGGAGTGACGCCAGTTTCTTTGGACAAGCAACCTGTTCGAGATGCCACAGAGGCTTCAGGATGGGACAAATCGCCTCCCCCACCACAGTTATCGGGAGAAACAGTTAACGCGACGCGCGAACGCTACATAACTGCGTACGAACGCATCACCGGCGAGAGCTTCAGCACATGGATCGGCGAAAACTAGTGCGCTTCGAAGTGAAGGTCGAAGTGTCACCGCGAGAGGGAATAGCTAATCCTGAAGGGTCAACGATCGAACGCGCACTGCCTGCCCTTGGTTTCCAAACAGCCGGAGACGTCAGAGTGGGTAAAGTAATTCGACTGCGAGTGGAGGCTGACTCAGCGAGCGCGGCCAAGACAATCGTGGAAGACATGTGTAAACGCTTCCTATCTAACCCAGTCATCGAAGACACAACGGTCGAAGTACTGAACACATGAGTCGACGAGTTGGTGTTGTCCGCTTCCCCGGTACGAACTGCGAATTCGACACAGTCGATGCCATAAATGCGCTCGGCGGACACGCGGAGGTTCTTTGGCACAGCGCGGCAGACCTCGGAAATGTCGACGCGATTGTCATACCTGGCGGCTTCGCGCACGGCGATTATCTGCGTTGTGGAGCAATCGCCCGGTTCTCGCCGATCATGGAGACGATCGCCGCATTCGCTCGAAACGGCGGCCCGGTATTAGGTATCTGCAACGGGTTCCAAGTTCTCACCGAAGCAGGCATTCTCCCCGGCGCTTTGCAGAAAAACGTCGGGTTGAAGTTTCTTTGCGCCATGCAACAAATCGAGTTTGTATCGACGTCCAACATTATTGGAGTTGGTGCATCAGCCGGTGAGTTATTAAACATCCCCATCAATCACTTCGAGGGCAACTACGTGTGCTCAGAAGAAACTTTGAAAGAGCTTGAGGAAGAAAACAGAATTGTTTTCAGATACACCGACAATCCCAACGGTTCCATAGGGGACATAGCTGGGATTTCTAATGAGCAAGGCAATGTCGTCGGGATGATGCCGCACCCCGAACGAGCCACTTCGACAATCCTTGGGTCCAACGACGGCTCGCGTCTGCTCGAATCGTTACTTGGCGCTTCGCAGGTCACACCGAGCCAATAAGCACCCAAGATTCACGCGCAACAAGCAAAGCAGCGTCGCGAGTCCAGGTGTTCCTTTGCTGACCGAGTTCAGTTCTTGGTAACAGTTGTGGAGCATCCATTGATACCTCTGACGGATGACTAGATTTAGAGCGTGAGTGTGGCCCCTGAAGACGCAGAGTGGGTCCACCGTGAACTTGGGTTGACCGACGAAGAATACGAGAACATTTATGCCCTGTTAGGGCGACGCCCAAACCACCTCGAACTGGCCATGTACTCAGTCATGTGGTCAGAGCACTGTTCGTACAAGTCATCGAAGATTCATCTGAAGCGACTTCCCACAGAAGCACCATGGGTGCTGGTGGGTCCAGGCGAGAACGCCGGCGTTATTGACGTTGGCGACGGGATAGCCGTCGCCATTCGCATCGAAAGCCACAACCACCCTTCCGCAATCGAGCCATATCAAGGAGCGGCAACTGGAGTAGGAGGAATTCTTAGAGATATCTTCACCATGGGTGCTCGCCCAATTGCTGTAATGGATCCCCTCAGGTTCGGACCACTAGATGACCCACGAAGCAGGTGGATCGCCGAAGGGGTCATCAGTGGAGTCTCCGGTTACGGCAACAGTGTCGGGGTGCCCACTGTCGGGGGAGAGATTGTCTTTGACGAAACATATAAAGGCAACCCACTCGTAAATGTCTTAGCCATGGGAGTGCTCCCCGTAGAAAGACTTGTCTTGGGACGGGCAAGCGGCGTCGGCAATCTAGCGGTGCTTCTCGGCGCATCGACCGGCCGGGACGGCATAGGTGGGGTCAGCGTGTTGGCTTCAGCAGGGTTCGACGAGGAGTCTGCAAATGCGGACAAGCGTCCAAGCGTGCAAGTAGGTGATCCTTTCGAAGAAAAACGTTTGTTAGAGGCATGTCTGGAGTTGCTAGACGAGGGACTAGTGACAGGTATCCAGGACTTAGGAGGGGCAGGTATCACCTGTGCAACTAGCGAGACAGCTTCTCGCGGCGGGGCAGGGATGGATGTCGATGTTTCAGCGATCCATTCGCGCGAAGAAGGTATGGAGCCGTTTGAGTTAATGACCTCCGAGTCACAAGAGCGGATGTTGGCAATTGTGCAGCCGAGAGACCTCGACCGCGTACTCGAAATCTCTTCCCGCTGGGAGATAGCCGCAAGTGTCATTGGACGCGTCACCGGGGATGGACAATTGAGAATTCTTGATGGCTTTGATGGTGAGGTGTTAGCCGAACTTCCCGCGTCGACGTTGCATGACGACGCCCCTGAATACGACCGACCCCTGGCGCCACCCGAAGATCTAAATGAACGGCGCTCTCTTGACGCATCGGTTGGTCCAGTTGACTGTTCGGCCGACTTGCTAACGCTCCTGCGAGACCCCGCTTGGGTGTACAGCCAATATGATCATCAACTTTTCCTCAACACAGTCGTCGGACCCGGCAGCGATGGAACCCTGCTTCGGCTTCGTGACCCCAGAACCGGACGAGAAACAGGTCGGGCGTTGGGTTTGTCTACAGACGGGAATCACCGTTGGTGCCACGTAGACCCACGCCAGGGGACAGTGATGGTAGTAGCTGAGGCAGCGATGAATATCGCCTGCGTGGGTGCCGAACCGATGGCTGTCGTTAACTGTCTGAACTTCGGAAATCCCGAACATCCTGATGTCATGTGGCAACTTTCCGAAGCCGTTGATGGCATGTCCGAAGCGTGCAAAGCCTTTAATGCACCGGTTGTGGGTGGAAACGTCAGCCTTTACAACGAAACAAATTCAATTGATATCGCTCCAACTCCTGTCGTCGGAATCATAGGAATGCATCCCCGGCTCGTGGAACAACCTCCCGGAATAACCGTTGGGGTTGGCCTATCGCTGGTACTGCTTGGCCAGCAACCACAAGGGGATGTGTCTATGGCCGGAAGTCGGTGGGCCTGGGAAATTGGAGGATGCAAAGGAGGCACTCTCCCAGGATTCGATCTTACGCAAGCGGTGCGGACAGTTGCGTTCGTGTCTGAGATCGTCCAACAGAACCGAGTTGAAGCAGTCCACGATGTTGGTGATGGGGGCATTGGGGTAGCGCTGGCCGAAATGGCAATTAATAGCAGAGTAGGGATGGATGTGAGCGGTCTTGACGACCACCGGGCGTTATTCAACGAATCAGGCGGACGAGTTGTTGTAGCGCTCAGCGATTCGGACCTGAGGTCGTTCCTAGAAGAGTCCTCGAATCGAGGAGTGCCAGCGCAGTTTATTGGTCGCACGGGCGGGCCTTCTCTGGTCTTGGGGTCAATCGTTGATCTTTCGGTTGCTGACCTCACCCGCGCTTCACGAGATGCATTACCGCAAGCTCTGGGGCAAGGGACTGTTAGCGGATGACGGGTCGCCCCCAAGAAGTTGAACTGATTAAACCCCGTGAAGCCTGCGGGATCTTTGGGGTCATGTCGCCGGGGGGTCCTGTCGCGCACCAAACTTACCTTGGTCTGTACGCCCTCCAGCATCGCGGGCAAGAATCGGCCGGCATAGCGGTGAGCGATGGTTCGAACGTGACCGTGGTAAAGGACATGGGCTTGGTGTCGGGCGCATTCGATGATCGGATTCTTGCTGCTCTGGAGGGGGGTATCGCTATCGGCCACACTCGCTACTCAACAACGGGTTCGAGCTCCTGGCGGGCGTCACAGCCCTTCTATCGCGACGTTGGTGATCTCGAATTCGCGCTCGCCCACAACGGGAATCTTGTCAACACTGCTGAATTAGCGGCTGAAGCAGGAATGCTTGATGGGACCGTTATGAGTGATAGCGATCTGGTGGCCGAACTCGTCGCGGTTGAACTGGCAACTGGAGAAGCCCCTGAAGGCACTGAACTTCCCTGGGCCTTGGCTCGGGTGCTACCTCAACTTCGGGGAGGGTTTTCCTTCGTAGCTATGGATCGCCACCATCTGGTTGGGGCCCGAGGGCCGGAAGGCTTTTGGCCACTTTGCTTAGGGCGCCTTGACAACGGCTGGGTTGTCGCCTCAGAAAGCCCAGCCTTAGATACGGTTGGCGCGCATTTTGTACGGGAAATCGATCCAGGCGAAATGGTCATTATCGACCAAGATGGATGGACTTCGGAACAACCGTTCAGTGATCCTGATCCCCGGCTGTGTGTCTTCGAATTCGTCTATTTTTCGCGCCCAGACACCGTTCTCTACGGTCGTAACGTACATGCCGCCCGGCAGCGCATGGGAGAGCAACTCGCGGATCAAGCACCAGTTGACGCTGACCTCGTAATGCCAGTGCCTGAATCAGGGATACCTGCCGCGCAGGGATTCGCCCGTGCGAGCGGGATGCCCTACCGCGACGGGCTCGTCAAGAATCGGTACATCGGAAGAACATTCATTGCCCCCTCACAAGAAATGAGAGCACTTGGGGTCAAAATGAAACTCAACCCGATCCGCCACAACATTCAAGGTCAACGGCTTGTAGTAGTTGACGACTCCATCGTCCGAGGCACCACCACTCGAGCGATAGTTGAAATGCTGCGTTCCGCCGGGGCAGCCGAAGTCCACCTTCGCATTTCTTCACCTCCCTATAGATGGCCATGCTTTTATGGGATGGACACTGGTACCTACGCAGAACTTCTAGCGGCCAACTTGACCATGGAGGAAATACGGGAGTACCTCGGCGTCAACTCAATCGCATACTTAGAACTTGATCGGCTTATTGATGCAACCGGAGCCTCCGGAGCTGGATTCTGTACGGCATGCCTTGACGGTCGATACCCCGTGGAAATTCCCGACCGCCTTGGGCGAGACGTACTCGCAGAACGTCACGATGAGCAGGAAACAAGTTTCGTTGCGACGTCACAACTGAAGCTCGACCAATGACCTCAGAAGTTACCTATTCAGACGCTGGGGTTGATATTGACCTAGCTGACGAAGCTGTGCGGCGGCTCGCTCGGCATGTTCGGTCAACCTTCAGACCAGAAGTTCTCAGCGACGTAGGCGGGTTCGGTTCCCTAGTGGCAATACCAGATGGATACACAGAACCGGTGCTTGTCGCAGGCAATGACGGAGCTGGAACAAAACCACTGGTCGCCAAGGCGCTGGATCGGTATGACACGATCGGCATAGATGTTGTGGCTATGTGCGTTGACGACATCGTAACGTCAGGGGCAGAACCGCTCTTTTTCCTAGATCAGATAACCACGGGCAAAGTTGACCCCGAACGCATTGAACAGTTGGTCATGGGATTTGCCGAAGGTTGTCGTCAAGCAGGATGTGCCCTCACCGGAGGAGAAATCGCTGAACATCCAGACCTTATGGGCGACGACGACTTTGACCTCTCCGGTTTTGCCGTCGGGGTAGTAGAACACGCAGACATCCCGTCCAAATCTTCTGTCTGTGAAGGCGATGTGCTAATTGGTCTCGCGTCACCCGGGTTGCGCTGCAACGGGTACAGCCTTGCCCGCAAAGTTCTTCTTGACGGTCTTCCGCTCGATCAACCCGCTTGGGTTGGAGCCGAAACCTCCCTTGGCGAAGAGTTGCTCCGACCCTCGGTAATTTATGCGCCCACCGTGTTAGAAGTATTTGACGAATTTGAGGTGCATGGAGCAGCGCATATAACAGGAGGGGGCCTAGCCGGGAACCTCACGCGAATAATTGAAAGTGATGTTGGGATACTCCTTCACCCCACCCGCTGGCGGACCCCCGAAATCTTCGACCGGATCGCTGCGCAAGGTCCGGTGTCTGAAGAAGAAATGCAAAAGGTATTTAACCTAGGAATCGGAATGGTCATTGTCGTGCCAGCAGACCAGAGCAGCGGGACCATCGAAATCGCTGCCCGAAATGGGCATGAGGCTTGGGAAATAGGAGAGGTCATGATGGGCGATGGTGAAGTGCAATGGGCCAACGAGTGACAGCGTTAGATCCAAATCGGGAAAGCCTCAAAGACCATGTTCTTGCACACGCAGTGCAGACAGGCGACTTTGTATTGAAATCGGGCCGCAGGAGCAACTGGTTTATTGACGGTAAACAAACCGCCTGCCGCCCAGAAGGCATCAAATTGGTTGCCGATGTCATCCTCAGCGAGATTCAGGACTTAGACGCTATAGGCGGCTTGACAATGGGAGCTGACCCCGTTGCCTACGGAGTGGCAGCAATAGCAGCGGACCGAGGACTTCCGATTCGTTCGTTCAGCATTCGCAAGGAAGCCAAAGATCATGGCGTTGAAGGCAGAGTTGCTGGCGCATTAAGTCGCGGGGACCGGGTAGCAATCATGGAGGACGTTGTAACCCGGGGAGTATCACCTCTAGAAGCAGCTGAAGTTGTTCGAGCGTTCGGAGCTGAACCAGTCATGATCATCGCGATAGTGGACCGCGGTGGAACCTGTGGGGCCCTCGCAAAACAAGCAGGAATAGAGTTCTACCCCTTGCTGACAGCGCTCGACTTAGGGTTCGAATACGAAGGTCCCTGAAAACAAATGGCGCGCCGCTGTTTGGTCCCGGCGCCCTGTCCCGCCACAATAAAGGACTCCCTCTGCGCCAGGAGACCCCATGTCGCGTCCAACAGCTGCTTTCTCTGCCACATTAGAAGTAGAGCTCGCACACGAACCAGGCACCCTAGGTCGACTATGTACCGCCATTGGCGACGTCGGAGGAAACATTCGGAGTCTGCGCGGTTTTACCGTAACTGCGGGTTCGTTACGCGAAGAGGTCGTCGTTGACGCCTCCAGCGAACAGCACGTCGAAGAAATCTGCGCGGCCGTCGACGGGCTAGATGGCATCAAGGTAATCACCGCTGTGGATCGCACCTTCAAGATCCACGAAGGCGGCAAACTTGAAACGGTCAGTCGTATCCCGCTGCGCGACGCGGACGACCTGTCGATGGCTTACACCCCCGGGGTCGCTCGGGTATGCATGGCTATTCACGCCGACGAAGCCGCTTCCCACGAACTGACGATACGAAAGAACACAGTCGCGATCGTCAGCGACGGCACGGCTGTACTTGGTCTCGGAAATATAGGCCCCGCTGCTGCGATGCCCGTCATGGAAGGTAAGGCACTGCTGTTCAAGGAGTTCGCCGGAGTCGATGCCTTCCCCATCTGCCTGGACGTAGAGACACCCGAACAAATTGTTGAGACGGTAATTCGATTAGCACCGACATTTGGTGGCATCAACCTAGAAGACATAGCTGCTCCGGGAGCGTTCGAAGTCGAAGCGGCCCTGCGTGAAGCTCTCGACATCCCCGTCTTTCATGATGACCAACATGGCACCGCAGTCGTAGCTCTGGCAGCTCTAGAGAACGCTGTTCGCTTAACAGGGAAAGATCTTAAAGATCTTCGATGCGTGATTTTGGGTGCGGGAGCAGCTGGAGTCGCCTGCGCCAAGATTCTGCTTGGCCGAGGGATCGGAGATGTCGTCATATGTGACAGGCAAGGAGCTATTTACCCTGGCCGTGATGGACTGAACTCCGCGAAAGAGTGGTTGGCGCTCAACACAAACACTGACGGCGTCACCGGTTCCGTTGCTGACGCGATGGTGGGTGCCGACGTGTTTATGGGTGTGAGCGGTCCCGGACTGATCACGCGGGATGACGTAGCGGCAATGGCGGATAAACCGATTGTTTTCGCGATGGCAAATCCCGACCCGGAAATTCTCCCCGAAGCGATTGACGACATCGCTGCAATTGTTGCTACCGGTCGTAGTGACTACCCGAACCAGATCAACAATGTTCTGGCATTCCCTGGGATATTCCGCGGGGCATTCGATGCTGGTGCCAGCGATATCACCGAAGGTATGAAAATCGCAGCCGCGAGTGCTATCGCCGCGGCGGTATCAAGCGATGATCTAGCTCCAGATTTGATCATCCCCACAGCCTTTGACCGGTCCGTAGTCCCCGCAGTTTCCAGAGCCGTGGCCGATGCAGCCTTCGAAGATGGTGTCGCCCGCCATTCGAGGGACCTGTAACAAAAGAATCGCTCCCCCGCTTCCCGAAAAGAGCCGAAAGCCAGGGGCTCTAAGCCCCTGACTTTCTAGCGTGGTCGGGACCGGCGTCGATCCGGTGACCTCTCGCTTTTCAGGCGAGCGCTCTGCCAACTGAGCTACCCGACCGCGGTCCCGACGGGATTTGAACCCGCGACCTCTGGCTTGACAGGCCAGCGTGAACTCCAGACTTCACCACGGGACCAACCGTGCTTGCCACTAATAATCAATGGCAAGAAATTGAAGTCTGGCGTGAGCAGTGTCGTATTGCAACTCGCTGGGTTGTATTCAACGAACCTTCGAGCGGCGAAACTCTTCTCGTATTTCTCCCGCATGGGGCGGGCGCATCAGCAACTCGATGGCGTTCCATAGTGTGCGCGACACTGAGTCAAACAGAATCGGGAACAGCACCCCGACGGGAGCGGCGAGCATAAGAAGAGTTGACGTGGCTGTCTTGGTTCCGTTTATCAGCAATGTGAAGATCACGACCACCAACACGAGCGCTGAACTCGCCACCGTGTTGACTGCTACTGCTCCCAGTGAGTGTCCCTCCATGCGTTCAAAATGCAGACCGCAGCGTGGACAGTCATCCACCATCGCAAATATGTGGCATTTGCGGAAAAGATTTCGACTGCCGCACACTCCACAAGCCAGGGTTAAGCCACGCCACAGTGTCTTCATTTTTCCTTGAGGGCCTTTCTCAACCGTCGAGCAAGATTGCCGCGCTGACCCACGTGAACATATTCGAGGCCTCGCCAAGTTGCGAGGGAACGAAGTTCACTAGCTAAGGCTTCCACGCCCAGATCATCCAGGCCCTGGGGCTCAGCGAAAGCTCCGGGAACCCGCAAGGTGCTTGCCTTGACGTCGGCTTTAACGTCGACCCTCGCGCACAAACTGTTGTTGTGAAGAAACGGCAAAACGTAATACCCGTAAACACGCTTGGGCGCGGGCACATAAATCTCTAAGCGGTATCTGAAGCCGAATAATCGCTCTGCCCGAGGGCGAAACCAGACAATCGGATCGAAGGGGCTGACGAGAACAGATCGAGAGTTACCAATGTTGGGTCTGGCTTGAGCATGGATGTAGCCAGTCCGGTCCCACCCTTGAACTTGGACCGGCAAGAGATCTTCGTTCTCTACCAACTCGTTGATTCGTTCTTTTCCGAGAATTTTTGGCAATCGGTAATAATCGATGAGATCTTCAGCGCTCGCTACGCCAAGATGAACCGCAGCTCGACGCAACAGCTCAAGATGAGCTTCAGTTTCGCTCGGAGCATTTTCGAAGGCTGATGTCGGCAAGACACGTTCAGACAGGTCGTAGTAGCGCGTGAATTGTTCTCGTCGGCTGATTGTGAGTTTCCCAATCCAAAAGAGCCATTCGAGTGCCATTTTTGAATCAGACCACCCCCACCAGGCTGCACCGCGAGGCCGTTCCTGTAGTTGGCCCGCGCTTACTGGTCCATTCGCGGCAACGTGTTGTTCGACCCGCGAAATGGAGTTCGGGTTCTTAACAGCGAAGCGCCAAATGCCCTTCCACAAGTCACCTTGCTCGGCTCTGCGCATACGCCAGGCAAACAAGGGCCAATCGGTAACAGGCAGATAACTTGCTTCATGGCACCAGTACTCAGCTAGGTCTCGTCGTTGGTAAGCAGATCGATGGAGCAAATCGCGCAGGTGGTCGTGAGAGCCCCCTAGACGCGACCTGAGCACCAGCAGGTGAGAACGCGCTATCGCATTTACGGCATCAATTTGAAGTACCCCTAAACTCCGGAATGTCTTCCGAAGGTGGCGTATATCTGGACGCGCGGAAGATAGAGACCCTCCCAGACCTTGCGCGGAAATTGCTATCGCTCTGGCCTGCTGCCCCGATAATTCGACAGGTCTCGCATCCATCATCTTGGGGACAAGAACCTAGTGAACGTGTGTCAGCGTTCCTCTTTGAAAATAACGTGCTTGCGGATTACCGGGTCATATTTCATGAGTTCGATTCGTTCCCGGGTGTTTGTCTTGTTCTTCCGTGTCGAATACGTGTAACCGGTGTCGGCAGTCGATTTGAGCTTTATCACCGGCCGCTTGTCGCTCTTAGCCATCAGACTTTCTCCCCACGTCGACGAAGGTCCGCCAACACTGACTCGATCCCGCGCTTATTAATAATCTTGATGCCCTTTGTACTTACCATCAAGGTCACGTGCCGCTTCTCATTCGGCACATAGAACTTCTTTTTTTGAATATTCGGCTTAAACCATCGCTTGTTGCGACGGTGAGAGTGAGACACCGTGAAACCGGTAGTAGGTCTGCGGCCGGTTACCTGACAAACATTGCTCATAAGAAATCTCGGAGTGGGGGAGTGACGAATTGCGCCACGAGAATGAAGAGTTTCAAGGCTAACAGCGAGGTCTGCTAATCGCCATATCGGTCACATCTCATCGCGTGCTACACGTGCGGGATTATGTCCCTCCCGACGCGTTCAAGCACTTCGTATCGGGGATCGAAACTTGGGAGGATCATTAATTGATCAAGGCCGCGTTCTTCAAGTTGTTGTAATCGCTCAATGACCTGATCTGCTGTGCCAACGATGCAGGTAGCGTCGATCAGTTTTGGGGTGACGAATCGCTCTTCCTCGGGGATGACCCAACAGTTGTGACCTGCATGGATTCGTTGGTGGATTCGTTCGGCGTCGTAGTCGGAAAGCATGGCCGTGTAGTCATCCCAAATATCTGCCAAACGACTCCCAGGTGGTCGACCATATTGTCGGTACTGGTCGTATGAGTAATGAATAGACGCCATCGCCATTGCTCCGGCCTCTGCCTTCACGCGGGGGCTTTCGATGGTTTCGCCTTCGTCAAGTACGACGATGGTGGTCAGAGAGCACGTTAGGTAGTGGTCGCGATCAAAATCCCTTCCGGAATCAGACGCTCCTCGTTCGATCATTTCCCACATACGGTCCATGATTTGAGCATCTGGAGGGATGGACATAACGGCCCCATCGCCATGTTTACCTGCTAACGCCAGTGACCGAGGACCGAACCCCGATACGTAGAGCGGAATTGGATCGTCGAAATTGACAAATCCCTTGTCGGGCATGATGTGTCGTATAGGGCTGGTCTGCCCCTCGAATTGGTGTTGAGCTTCTTCGCCTCGCAGAAGTGGACGCAAAGCGTGTAGATACTGATCGAAGTCAGCAATTCTTTGGGGCTTGTGCCCCATAATCCGCATCGCCGTGTTCCCCGTCCCAATCCCAAGGAATGTGCGTCCCGGTGCCAAAGCATTAATGGTTGCTATTGACGATGCGGTTACGGGCGCTGGACGGGTACCCGACACTGAGACACCGGTCCCAATATTTATTGTTGAAGTTCGATCGGCGACCAAAGCGAGAGCCGCGTAACAGTCGGACCAAATCATTTGACTGTCTGCCAACCAGGCGTGTGAGTATCCGAGTTCTTCTGCACGGACGACATAATCAATGTCACCGACATGTGACGCGACGCAGACACCTATATCCATGGCGGCACCCTAGAACAGAACTCTTAGCGCTCGCCGATCGCAAATAGTCCACCCTCGCGGGAGCCGATGTAGATGCGCCCGTTCCAAACAGTGGGGGTCGCTTCGATGCACCCGCCGATCTCGATTCTCCAGATTTCTATTGGTTCGATCCGCGGATTTTGAACCCCAAATGCTCGCAAATACCCGCCGCAATCACCAATTATCAAAATGTCGTCGACAACCACCGGCGAACCCCAAAGCGGACCTTCTAATTGTTTGGCCCACAACACTTCTCCGGAGTCGCGGTCGATAGACATCAACTGCCCACCGTTGGTAGTGACGTACAGCACATCATTATGAAGTGCAGGGGTACTCCAAATTCCCCCGGGACTTCTTCGGTCGTCGTGAACCGACCAAACCAGAGGGTTGTCCGGGATATTTGGGTTCAGTTTGACAAGCTGTCCGACTTCGCGAGATCGCGGAGTTGCGCGCTCATATTCGGCCGCAACGTAGAGGAATCCTTCCTCGTCCACCACGACGGTCGCATCGACATCATCTCCCATCCACCATCGAAAATTCCGAACCGGAACATCTCCCCGGCGCAACGGCTCAAGATCCCAGCCTTGTACTAGACCACCGGAATTGGAGAACCAGAGCGTGTCGCCAGAGATGGCCACTGAGTTTTCGATCGAAACGTTGTTATCGCCCAGAGCTTTCAGCAGTTCTTCGTCCCAGCCCGGCGCCTGGAAAACAATTTCGGGATTCACTGTTACTAAGCCCGAGCCGTCCAGCTGACGATTCAGACGAACAATGTGCAACCAACTGTTTTCACCTCCAGTGATGAGGTGATCTTTAAGGATGAGAGGTGCACCATCCCAATCATCGTTCCACATCACTGGGTCAACGTCGTTGCCAGAGAGACTCCATAGCTCAACCAGTTGGTCGGGCCGATCAAAGGCCAAGACCCTTAATTTCCCATCGCGTGAGCCGCTGTAGAGCAACGGAAAGCCGTCCGGGTCAACGGTGAGAGACCCCTTGACGATGTCACCCGTCACAAATTTCTGCAGTCTTGGCTTACCGGTCAGTGCATCGAGAATGTGGATGCCGCGGTCGTAGGCGCCAACGGCCAACCACGTTTCAGGCCCGACCTCCCAAACGGCAGGTTGGCCGGTCCACCCGATGCCACACCAAGTTGTGGTGCGCCCTTGTGTCGTTGACAGCGAACACAAATTCTCTCTCTCAGGAAACCGCCATAAAACTTCGGGCATCAACGGCACAGGGCCGCGTCCATACCAGGATCTCGTGGGGGATCCTCGGAAGGTCAGGACCCCCTGGACGGCTTCGCCCCAGGGAAGTTGCACGTTCCGGGGGTTCCACCAACCCTCGTAAGGTTCGGTCGTGGTAGTGATTTGCGAAACGGCGGGCTGCGTGGGTCCCGGTAACGATGTTGAAGAAATCGGTGATGATGCGCTCGTAGAAGTTGGGGTAACGCGTCGCGCAACCGACGATGTCGTCGTAATGGAGCTAGTTGGAATGGTTAATGGCTCCGCTAACAGAGTCGCATCGTCTTCGGCGCAAGCGACAGCTGAGAAAATCAGGGCAGCAAACATGACCAAACGAAAGGTCGCTGTCGGACCGGGATCACCGGAGACCCTAAATTGGCGGCGCGACTTGGTCATGGTGGATGAGATCCTATTAGTGGGTAACCACCACACCGTGATGGTGGATTCTTACCCGATGTTCATCTTGGTGAAGTAGATCTATATCTGATGGATCCCTCTCAAACGCCTTCGCTGGATTTAACGGGTGTTGTCGTTGCTGTCGTTGATGACGACAAGCGAATCCGTCGAGCATTAGAGCGAGCTCTTAAAGCAGAAGGGTATGACGTCGTAATGGCGGCTGACGGACTTCAGGCGTTGGAAATATATGGGAAAGCCGACGTCATGGTGTTGGACGTGACAATGCCGAACTTGGGGGGGATTGAGGTCTGCCAACGGCTTCGAGCTCAAGGTTCACAACTCCCAGTCCTTTTGCTCACGGCACGACATGAGACTGAGGATCGAGTAGCTGGACTGGATTCAGGTGCCGACGATTATCTCGCTAAACCCTTCGTCCTTGATGAACTGCTGGCTCGATTGCGGGCATTGCTGAGGCGGCACCCCCCAACCGATAGTTCGCTTGACTCAATCACACTTTGTTTCGAGGATCTGCGCATGGA